>NZ_JAIVFS010000042.1 GCF_020829645.1 Nostoc mirabile CHAB5784
CTGGAGCAGATATACTACAGAATTGTTAAAGGTCGCGGATGCTTTGAGGCTGACAAGATAATATTTTTAATCTCTAATTCCATTTGATTTGCGTTCTCTCATATCGCTTTTAGTCTAAACTCCAGTTAATAGTAGCTGGTCAATTAGAAATTGTGAATCCGTTTAAATCAAGGTAGAGAGGTTATATGAGTTGCGATCGCCTTTACAATAATATGAATATTCGCTCTGGCGATCGCCTGGTTTAACCCTATCACCATAAGTGCGACCGCGCGTAGTAAAGTATTAAATGCGATCGCCTCTACCGGAACTATGAATATTATCGGGGCGATCGCCTGTTTTAACTCTATCACCAAAAGTGCGACGCCGAATAGCCCGTCGTAGACATCGCATGAAGCGAGAGTATGAATATATAGCTTTTTTGCTGCTGTTAATGTTGCTGTCTCATTCGTCGCGGTAAACGTCTTTACGATGCCCTACTCTTACAACACTGACCACTAATAATATCGTGTCCGGTTAAAGACTTATCATTAAGACCGCAGGGGGCAGGGAGCAGGGAGCAGGGGGAAAGAGGGTTTTCCGATTTTTGCACAGATGTGGTAACTGTAACTAATTAGCCGGACATGATATAACACATCATCAAAAATATCGTAGAGAATTCGGTAATTGCCGACTCGAATTCGATAACCATTGTCCGAATCTTCTAGCTTAATAACCCCGTTAGGACGGGGATTATCGGCTAGCTCATCGATTTTTATTTGTATCCTTGTCTGTACTTTTATAGGTAATTTTTTAAGTTGTTTAGATGCAGCATTAGAAAATTCAATTTTATACTTATTCACTGGCTAATTCTCGTTTAACTTGCTCCCAGGAAATAGGACCATTTTTCTTAATATCTTCCCGTCCTTCATGTAAGGCTTTAATATCCTCTTGGTCTTCTGCTTTGCGAATGTCTAAAAGTTCTATGACATCTTCTAAAGTGTCTTCATAAGCTTGTTCTAATCGCTCATAAATAGCTTTGATTAAAGCTTGTTTTCTGGTTGTAGTTTCCATTTTTACCTCTATTAATTAGCAGAAATTGCTTTATATATACCGTTAGAAGTGCGACGCCTATAGCGAGTCTTCTTCCAAGGGGAGACGATGCCGCGCAACGAGCGTCATAGCCCGCACTTCTCTACCAGACCCTGCGCGTAGCAAGATCCACGAAGTGGTACGACAGAGCTACATGACCATCGTAGACATCGCCTGTTTTAACCCTATCATCAAAAGTGCGACGCCGAATAGCCGCTATTATCATGCAAGTTAAATCTCGATGATATAATATGTCCGGTAATAAATTCTTAATGTGTAAGTAAGTAGGCACAATTAAACCAAACTGTGTAAATTTATGTAAAGCGCCAGAAACGCTTTGAATATCAGCTTTTAAGCGATTTACATTTCTTAATCTAGTTATATTTTTTAGCGCCCACCTACTTAGTTTGCTTCTTTGCATGAGTGCCAAGTGTTTCCATAGCCTAGGCTTTGCACTCAAAACCTCCGAGATACTTTCCTTGAGTAACAAGGTGTAATATTTCAACCTCTACAAGCGGGTTTCTTTCAATCGAAAGCCGTTAGAATTTCTTGTTGGTCTCCTTCTGATTCTTTCACCATCTGCCTCGTCGTCTACACCTTCTTCAATTGATTGGTGTTGGTGTTGTTACTGGTGGATTCTTTACTTGGTCCACAACAGCTACCGCCACAATGGGATATACCACGCTAAATGCTAGTTTCACGCCTTGGCTATTTGCATCATCAATAACCTTTTGAGTAACTTTTTCTGTGGTTTCTTCAACAAACTTTACGGGCAGATTTGTTAATTGCAATACTGCCTTATTTAGCAGCGCCTTTTTTTAGAACTGATGCAGCTTGAAGCTGCAAAAGCTTTAATCCCAAAATATACGGTTACAAGATTGATTCTTTCCATACCAGAAGCTGCAATTGATCTTCATAGGCCAGATTACTGCCAATAGCTACGATATATTTTGCAAATCGGACAGGATGCTTAACATACAATAATAGTGCTATACCTTTGTAGTTGAAAATTTTAATAAACCACAAAGGCTTAAAAATCACAAAGCCGATTGCAACACAACCGTATTTGATGGATAAATCTATTGTTTCAACAAAACGGCTCGGTAGCCAGTTAATCCACTGGTTGCTTGAAGAAGATCGACGAGAGAAAGAAGGGCCTTACCGCAAGGAAGAACCACATCGCCAGCATTCTTGGTGGCAGGTGATGTGCTTAACTGGTGTAGATTATTTCTCAACCCTTGGCTATCAACCTGGGATTGCAGCACTGGCGGCTGGCGCTCTTTCTCCTGTAGCTACCCTGATTCTAGTTTTGCTGACGCTCTTTGGAGCATTGCCAATTTATCGGCGCATTGCTGCCGAAAGCCCTCATGGTGAAGGGTCGATCGCAATGTTAGAGCGTTTGCTCCCTTGGTGGCAAGGCAAATTACTTGTGCTATGCTTACTCGGCTTTGTGGCAACTGACTTTATTATTACCATTACCTTGTCAGCTGCTGATGCCACAGCCCATATTATCGAAAATCCGCTTATCCCACATTGGCTTCACAATCAGACGATCGCTATCACCCTGATATTAGTTGTATTACTAGGCGCAGTTTTCTTGAGAGGTTTCCGAGAAGCGATTGGGATTGCAGTCTTTTTGGTGGGAGTTTATCTGCTGTTAAACTTCATTATCGTTAGCGTCGGTTTCTATCAGATTTTAACTCACCCAGAAGCGATCGCTAACTGGCAGACTGCACTTTTTGCCCGCGATTCCAACCCTTTAATATTACTTGGCATAGCTCTCTTTATATTCCCCAAGCTAGCGCTGGGATTATCAGGCTTTGAGACTGGTGTAACCGTTATGCCCCTGGTAAAAGGTAGCAACAACAACACTCCGCACCATCCCAAAGGGCGGATTCGGAATACACGCAAGCTGCTTACTAGTGCTGCTCTAATTATGAGCTTCTTTTTACTTACCACCAGCTTTATAACCACTTTACTGATTCCAGCCGCAGAATTTGCATCTGGGGGGAAAGCCAATGGACGGGCCCTTGCTTACCTGGCACATCTACATTTAGGCGATGCCTTTGGCACAATTTACGATTTAAGTACTATTTCCATTTTGTGGTTTGCAGGTGCATCTGCAATGGCAGGGTTGCTGAATATTGTGCCTCGCTACTTACCACGCTATGGCATGGCACCCAATTGGGCACGAGCAACGCGACCTTTAGTGTTAGTCTACACAGCGATCGCCTTTGTTGTCACAATTATCTTCAGAGCAAATGTGGAAGCCCAAGGTGGGGCTTATGCAACTGGTGTGCTTGTGTTAATTACCTCAGCCGCCTTTGCCGTAACCTTATCAGCCCACCGTCACAGACAGAAGCGGGCAAGACTCGTTTTTGCCATTATCACACTGTTATTTTTATATACCACTATTGTCAATATCATCGAAAGACCAGAAGGCATTAGGATCGCTGGTTTTTTCATCGGTACGATCATTTTTACCTCGCTGGTTTCTCGTGTTTGGCGTTCAACAGAACTGCGAGCAGAGCGGATCGAAGTTGACGAACTTGCTGGCCAATTCCTTGCCGAAGAGAGCCAGGGAGCAATACGGCTAATTGCTAATCGCTTGAATACGGGTGATGTCCTAGAGTATTTTTTAAAAGAGAAAGAAGTGCGCGAGGACAACCATATTCCACTTGACGATCCAATTCTTTTTCTAGAGATTCAGGTATTAGATGCTTCGGAGTTTGCGGATATCATCAATGTAAAAGGGGTGCAAGTTGGTGATTATCGCATCTTACGGGCTGAGAGTGCAGCAGTACCTAATGCGATCGCGGCTTTACTGCTTTATATTCGTGACCAAACAGGTAAGATTCCCCATGCCTACTTCGGCTGGGCTGAGGGCAACCCCATACAATACTTACTGCGTTTTATCTTGTTTGGGGAAGGTGATATTGCTGTAGTCACCCGTGAAGTACTCCGTCGGGCTGAAAAGAATCCCCATAAGCGTCCTGGCGTTCATGTCGGCGGGTGAGGAAGAAAGGGGAGGCAGGGGAAGAAAAAATTTATAGCGATCTCTCATTATTTAAATGGGTACTGGGTAGGGACACGCCAATGCCCATTGGTGTCTACTTTTGCCTTGGCTCAGGGAATTCGCGGCACTCTCGCTCTCGTCCACCTCCGTGGACTAATACAAAATCTTTGATTGCTTAACCCACGGAGGCAGGTTTTGTCTCGTGTAGACAAGCCAGTGCGTTGGGCGGCGAGCCACTCTTGTTGCAACTGGCGTGCGGTTTATAACCGCCCTTTTAACGTTAAGTTGACACGCATGGCCAATGCCGTGTCCCTACGAGTATCTGTGTTATCTGGATTCGGCTAGAGTGAAGTTGTGTGTAATATTCCCTCGATTGCAGCATTTATATAATGATTTTTTGTGTCGATCTACTTACAATAATTAAAATGCACAACGTCTTGCAACGTTGTGAAGGATCTGGGATGTAAGCCCAATGCTATCCCAACAAGGAATTCAAAATGTACCCAAAATAATGTATATCTAAATTTGACGTGTATTGCTAAAATCGCCTACGCAGCATGTCAAAGCAGCTATGCACACACTTGGCAACACAACTCCATCATCGGACTACATCTTAGCACTGGACTTAGGTACAACAGGCAACCGTGCCTTTGTGTTTAACGCAGACAGCAAGATTGTTGGGCAAGCATACAAAGAACTAACTCAGTATTATCCTCAGCCCGGATGGTTAGAACATGACCCTCAACAAATCTGGCAGGATACATGTTGGGTGATGCAAACCGCAATTGGCAATGCCCAGATTGCTCCATCCGCGATCGCAGCCTTGGGACTAACTGTGCAACGCGAAACCTGTTTGATTTGGGATAAAACTACTGGTAAACCACTCCATAGAGCGATCGTCTGGCAAGATCGCCGCACTGCTCCCCTTTGTCACCAGTTACAAGACCAAGGTTATGCTAATGAAATTTACGATCGCACCGGATTAATCATTGATGCCTACTTTTCTGCTACTAAGCTTAGGTGGCTATTAGACAAGTTTACAGATGTTGACCTGAACAATGTCTTAGCAGGCACTATTGATACCTGGGTGCTGTGGAACCTCACAGGTGGCATCCATGCTACTGACCACACCAACGCCAGTCGGACAATGTTAATGAATCTCAAAACATGTGACTGGGATGAGAAATTACTTGAACTATTTCAGATTCCAGCGCATATTTTGCCCCAGATTCAGCCGAGTTTAGGAGTATTTGGAGTTACTGATGCTACTTTGTTGGGCGCTGAAATTCCGATCACTGCCATCTTGGGGGATCAGCAAGCTGCTCTATTTGGTCATGGCTGCGATCGCCCCGGTTTAATGAAATGTACTTACGGGACTGGTAGCTTTTTAGTTGCTCATACAGGCGATCAAATTGTGCGCTCGCACCATCAACTTATTTCCACGGTGGCATGGACACAAGCAAATCTAAGGGGAACTTTAGATGTAGGCTATGCCTTAGAAGGTAGTATGTTCACTAGTGGAGCTTGTATTCAATGGTTACGCGATCGCTTGAAGCTGATTAAAACTGCTGCTGAAAGTGAAGCAATGGCAAATCAGGTAACAGATAATGGCGGAGTCTACTTTGTGCCTGCATTTAGTGGACTGGGCGCACCCTACTGGGATATGAGCGCGAGGGGAGCCTTTTTCGGCATTACCGCCAGTGTACAACCAGAGCATCTAGTTCGCGCCGTGTTGGAAGCGATCGCTTATCAAGTTCTGGAGGTGGTGCAAGCAATTAATGCATCTAGCAGTACTCCAGTTGGGCGACTAACCGTAGATGGTGGTGCTTGCGAGAATAATTTTCTGATGCAGTTCCAGGCTGATGTATTAGGTATTCCAGTTGAACGGCCGATAATGCGCGATACGACCGTTCAGGGTGCAGCATTTGCAGCAGGTTTAGCTGTAGGATTTTGGGAGAGCTATGAAGCGCTGGTGCAGCAACGGCAAATTGAACGTGTGTTTGAGCCGGGGAGCGATGCCCCATTGTCCAACTTTGCTACTTGGCAAAAGGCAGTGAAACGCACTCTCGCTTGGGAATAACTGATAGCTGCCTTAAAATACCACTGACATCTAAGGATGCTGAACGCATGATTACTAAACCTAAGATTTTCATTGATGGGGAATCGGGAACCACAGGCTTACAAATTTACTCACGCCTCAATCAACGGGATGATATCGAGTTAGTTAGCATTGAGGCATCTAAACGTAGAGATGCAACTGAGCGAGCTAAACTAATCAATGCCGTCGATGTTGTCATTCTCTGCCTACCTGATGACGCAGCCCGCGAAGCTGTTAGCTTAGTAAGTAGTACTACGGTTAAAATCCTTGATGCCAGTAGTGCCCATCGCACAGCTAATAACTGGGTATATGGCTTTCCTGAACTAAATCCAGGACAGCGAGAGAAAATCGCCAGCGCTCAGTTTGTCAGCAATCCAGGATGTTATCCCACAGGATTTTTAGCCTGTATCCGTCCGTTGATTGCCAAGGGACTTTTAAAGAGTAATTTTCCCATCACCGTTAATGCAGTGTCAGGTTACTCTGGTGGCGGAAAGAATCTCATAAAACAATACCATACCTTCCACGAACAGGAGGCTGGCTCAGAGTCGCTTTATCCTTACGGTATCTACGGTTTGCAGTTTGGACATAAGCACGTCAAGGAAATGCATTATTACTCAGAGTTAGCATCGCCGCCGCTATTCGTACCGGCAGTAGGGGATTTTGAGCAAGGGATGCTGGTTCAAGTGGCTTTGCCGTTGGGGACTTTGGATAATCCACCATCAGGTGAGGTTATTCATCAAACAATTGTTAACTACTACCAAAGTGAAAAATTTGTGCAGGTTGCTCCATACCAAGATTTTACTCTGCTGCGAGACGGAATATTTTTGGATGCGATTGCAATGAACGGCACCAATATTGTTCAGGTTTTTGTATTCGCCAATGACACTACCAAAGAAGCATTGCTAGTTGCTCGTCTCGACAACTTGGGCAAAGGCGCATCGGGAGCCGCAATCCAAAACCTAAACATCATGCTAGGCTTTCCAGAAGAATTGGGATTGTTATGAAAGAGTGTTGGAAAATAGGGAAAAAGCAATAGGACTTTTACTCCATGTTTAATGACTAAGCAATTTTTCCTTCTCTCTCTTCTCTCTCTGTGTCGCGCCAGTTGCTTCTCCCAAGGGGAGACGCTGCGCGAACAAGTCTCTTAACCGCAAGGGCGCACTGGCAACTCTATTGCCTCTGTGGTAGCCTGCGGCAAGCCGATGCAGCGTCTACGTAAAAAAAAACGACTTTGACAAAGTAGTGCTAGCCTTAACCCAAGCGTATTGAAATATAAATAAAAAAACGAACCGCAGAGGCGCAGAGGAAGCAGAGAGAAGAGAAAAAATGCTTAACCCAAGCGTATTGTATTCTGCCCAATATTTAGTAAACTATATAACTGATAAGCCTTGAAGGCTTCCTGACCAGGCGGAAGCGTTGATGAAAGCAGGCACAATTGATTAAAAAAAAGTTATGGCGCTCATAGTTCAGAAATACGGTGGTACATCTGTCGGTTCAGTCGAACGTATTCAAGCTGTTGCACAACGCGTTTACAAAACTGTTAAAGCTGGAAACTCGCTTGTCGTAGTGGTTTCGGCAATGGGCAAAACTACCGATGGACTCGTCAAACTCGCTAATGAAATTTCTTCAAATCCTAACCGCCGGGAAATGGATATGCTGCTTTCCACTGGAGAACAAGTCACCATCGCCTTACTTAGTATGGCTTTGCAGGAACTCGGACAACCCGCAATTTCTATGACTGGCGCTCAGGTAGGAATTGTTACCGAAGCCGAACACAGCCGCGCTCGGATTTTGCACATTGAAACTACTCGCCTAACTCGCCACATAAATGCAGGTAAAGTAGTTGTAGTAGCAGGCTTTCAAGGCACATCCAACGCCGGAGAAATGGAAATTACAACTTTGGGGCGTGGTGGTTCTGACACTTCGGCGGTGGCGATCGCAGCCGCATTACGAGCCAATTTTTGTGAAATTTATACAGACGTTCCAGGGATTTTAACTACAGACCCCCGCTTAGTTGCCGAAGCCCAGTTGATGGATGACATCACCTGCGATGAAATGTTGGAATTAGCTAGCTTAGGGGCAAAAGTGCTGCATCCCCGCGCTGTGGAAATTGCTCGGAACTATGGTGTTCCCCTAGTAGTTAGGTCTAGCTGGACGGATGCCCCCGGTACTTGGGTAACATCAGCCAAACCCCAAGGGCGATCGCTAATCAATCTAGAAATTGCCCGTCCGGTGGATGCTGTAGAATTTGACACCAATCAAGCAAAGGTGGCTTTGTTGCGCGTACCCGATAAACCAGGCGTAGCAGCACGGTTATTTGGCGAAATTTCTCGGCAAAAAGTAGACGTAGATTTGATTATTCAGTCAGTTCATGAAGGTAACAGTAATGACATTGCCTTTACGGTCACCACACCAATATTAAAACGGGCAGAAGCAGTAGCAGCAGCGATCGCCCCAGCACTGAGGAGTCAATCTAACCCCAAATCTGACGAAGCCGAGGTAATGGTAGAACATAACATTGCCAAAGTCAGTATCGCAGGCGCAGGAATGATTGGGCGTCCTGGTGTAGCTGCAAAGATGTTCGCCACCTTGGCAGAAGCAGGCGTGAACATCCAGATGATTTCCACCAGCGAAGTGAAAGTAAGTTGCGTAGTCAATGCAACCGAATGCGATCGCGCCGTCAACGCACTCCGCAGCGCCTTTGAAATAGAGGCAGGGGAGCAGGGAGCAGGGGGAGCAGGGGAAGCAGAGGAGGCAGGGGGAGCAGGGGAAGCAGGGGAAAATAAATTAATTTTTTTATCCTCCCCACTCCCCACTCCCCACTCCCCACTCCCCACTTCTCCCGTTCGTGGTGTCGCTCTCGATTTGAACCAAGCGCGTCTTGCTATTCGCCAATTGCCAGATCGGCCGGGGATGGCGGCGAAGTTGTTTGGATTATTAGCGCAACATAATATCAGCGTTGATATGATTATCCAATCTCAGCGCTGTCGGGTGATTGATGGTGTTCCCAGACGAGATATTGCCTTTACAGTGTCGCGGATAGACGGAGAAAGTGCAAAAAAAATGCTTACCCAAGTAGCAGCAGAATTAGGATGGGGTGAAGTTGTTTTAGATAGTGCGATCGCGAAAGTAAGTATTGTAGGTGCAGGTATGGTAGGACAACCCGGTGTAGCTGCTAAAATGTTTCGAGCGTTAGCCGAACACCAAATTAATATTCAAATGATTGCCACCTCAGAAATTAAAATTAGCTGTGTTGTGGCACAAGAGCAAGGTGTTAAAGCTTTGCAAGTCATTCATGCTGCTTTTGGACTGGCTGGTAGTGAGAAATTTGTCGTACCAGCGTAAAACCTGGCTCTAATTCCTTCTATGCACAGGAGAGAATAACTATTTTCTCCTTGCATTATTGATACATCGGCTGACAATGCGATTGTTTCGACTAACAATGCGATTGTTTCGACTAACAATGCGATTGTTTCGACTAACAATGCGATTGTTTTGGCTGACAATGCGATTGTTTCGGCTGACAATGCGATTGTTTTGGCTGACAATGCGATATACTGTCTATTTTTGGGATGCCATTGTTCCATCATGGCTACTATAGCGCTTCTGGGTTGAGTGCAATACAGACCTAACCCCCAGCCCCTTCCCTACTAGCGTTGGGGAATAAAATTCAAAGCCTCTCTCCTTTTAGGAGAGAGGAATGGAAGTGAGGTCAAAGTGTATTGCTTCCATTCGAGAACCGCTATATTTCCAAAATCTGGCTTTCACCACAACAAACTAAATTAAGTTTTTTGAGCGGCTTTTGGGTGATACCACCCTCTTCCTCTGCGATGCGATGATATTCTTTAAAATAAATAAATCTTTATATCTAAAGTTCAACAGTAATAACACGTAAGCTATAATCAAACAATTTATAATACTATATTTATATTAACTAGTTCCGTGGGTTTAAGTCCCCCGGTTCAATAAAAAAGCAAGTTTTGTGTTGGCGTTAAATCGCCATTACAAAACTTAATTACGAATTACGAATTACGAATTACGAATTATTTAATGAATAGTCATTTACTAAATGGACATTATCGAATACTAAAAATTCTTAATGATGGTGAAAAGGGGAAAACGTATCTAGCTGAAGATGTTAATTTTCCTGGCAGCCAATTTCTAGTAAAGCAGTTACGTCCTGCTAGTAGCAATCCTGAAAATTTAACAATCTTACGCCGCTTGGTTGCGAGTCTTGCAGCAACTTTAGAAAAACTAGGACAGAAACACGAGAAAATTCAAAAGCTAATTGCTTATTTTGAAGAGAATGAAGAATTCTATATAGTCCAAGAATTCATACCCGGCAATTCTTTAACTAATGAAATTATCCCCGGGCAACCTCTGAGGGAAGACCAAGTAATTAGTCTTTTATCAGAGATATTAGAAATTTTGGTGATTGTACATAGCGATGGCGTGATTCATCGGGATATTAAACCAGCAAATATTATTCGCCGTGAATCAGACAAAAAGTTAGTTTTGGTTAACTTTGGCGCTTTTAATGGAGCCATAACTAATACCGTTAACAATCTGGAATATATGCCGATAGAACAAGTTAACGGCAATCTCAAATACAACAGCGATATATATGCTTTAGGTATCGTTGCGATCGCAGCGCTTCTAGGTTTATCTGGAAACGAAATATCTAACTTGCGAACTCAGAAAAATCGGCTGACAGATGAAATCGTTTGGTATAACAAAAACCTAAAAATTAACAGAAAATTAGCAATAATTATTAATAAGATGGTGCGTTTTGACTATCGTAAACGCTATCAATATGCTACCGAAGTTTTAGACGACCTGAAAAAGATAACAAATGTTGATCACAATCAGCAAAAACACCATCATAAACAATTATTACTAGTTCTGACGGGGGTAGCTGGCTGTATCATACTTGGCGTTGGAGCATGGCAATTGAGGTCGCTAAAACCTGTAAGTGATGCTCAACAGACATTATACCAAGAGGGAGTCAATAAATATGAGGCAGGAAACTATGAAGGTGCAGTTGAAGATTTCAATCAGGCTATTGAATTAGATCCAAAAAATGCTCTGGCTTATAATAGGCGAGGCGATGCTTATTATCGATTAGGAGACTACGAGCAAGCACAAGCAGATTCTAGCCAAGCTATTTTGCTCAACCCTCAAGATGCTAATGCCTATTTTGACCGAGGATTTGCTTTGTCTGAATTAGGCAAGTACAAAGAAGCGATTGCAGACTATACCCAAGCGATTAAGTTAAATTCTAAAGATGCTTATGCTTACTATGGCCGGGGGTTAGCCCGTACTCAACTGAAGGATAATAAAGGAGCAATTGGAGATTTTAACAAAGCGATCGCTCTCAAGCCTCAGTATACCGAAGCTTACTTGCAACGAGGAATTCTTCGCCGTCGCCTCAGACAAAGACTTGAAGCAATCCAAGATTTTGATACAGTAATTAAGATTAATCCTAGTGATGCTAAAGCTTATTATCAAAGGGGTTTAACTCAATCTATTAATAAACAAAAATATGCAGCGCTGAAAGATTACACGGACGCAATTAACATCAATCCCAAATACATAGAAGCCTATCTTAATCGTGGTGATATTTACAGCGATCTGGGAGATAACCTCGAAGCTACTGAAGATTACAACACTATTTTACAGATTGATCCTAAATTTAGTGCAGCTTACATCCACAGAGGTATTCATCGCTTTTCATTCGGAGATTATAAAGGCGCCATTGAAGATTATACCGAAGCACTAAAACTAAATCCTAATGATGTAGCAGCTTATAACAACCGTGGTAACGCCTATCTCGAACTGGGAAATAAAAAAGCTGCAAATCAAGATTATTCACGAGCGATCGCAATTAATCCTAACAATGCCTTAGCCTACTACAACCGGGGCGTGATTCGCACCAAGCAGAAAAATAAACAGGGAGCGATCGCGGATTTCAAAAAAGCTGCCAAACTATTCCAACAGCAAGGTGAAAAAGATAGTTATCAAGATGCACAAAGGGAAATTGCAATTCTACAAAATAAGTCAGTACCAGCGAAAGCTACCCGCCCTAAATCTGGGAAAAGAGAAAAAAATTGAGCTAGGGGATCTTCCGGGGTAAAATATCACTAATATCAAGTACGTCGGATTACTTGTAATAAAATCTATCAATTTAGGTTGGGTTGAACGGGAGTGAAACCCAACATGAACAAGGATAAAATGTTGGGTTTCGTTCCTCAAACGCCACTTGCTTCAAGTCGGGAAACCGCAAGGGCGCAGTGGCTCCCCAACCTACAAATATTATAAGTGTTTAACCGAACCTGATATAACACCAAGCGGATTGCAATATGTCTATTCACCGTCAGAAACCGTAAGCTTTGACATTTTCTCGTGAATTAAAGGGTTTAAGACCCCTACATCTACATGTAGCGCGGAGTCGGAGCCACTCCGCCTCCGATCAGTTTCATTTGGAGTTTAAATCCCTGTCTGATATCATGTCCGCATAAATAGTTATGCTAACCACGATCATTACACCCCACCCCCAACCCCTAAGAGCCTGCGGGGAGGGGAGACAAAGCACAGCTTTGGCGGGGTGGGGTTCTTCGGGTTTAATAAGTAATCAAGCGGACATGATATAAAATGTCTAAAATGTTTGAATACTTCGACGCCGCTCAGTACAAGTTTTGAATTTTGAATTGTTATGTGTCCTTGTAGTCAAATAAATTATTGCTCAACATGAGTCATAGTATTTTCTTACGACTCAATTAGGATGGCTATATGCTAACTCTCCTCACTTTTCATCCAGACAACCTGGAATTATTTACCAGCAATCATGTCGATACGGTACTGAAACAAATCGATAGTTCTCACAATATTTGGTTGCGCTGTATTTACTTCCGCGATCGCACGGGAACGGCCAAAATTATTAAGCACTTTGGCCTTAATCCATCTCGTGTTAATATGATTTTCAACCATTCGCCTGTAGGAGTTGATGAAGACGTAGAAGATTGTTTATTTGACAGCTATGAAATCCTAACTCCTCAAATAAAAAATCATGAGTTTGAGGTTGCTCGTGGCAATATTGTGCTAGGAAATAATTTTATTATCACCTTTGAAATCACTGAATTAAAAGTTTTAAGTATTCTAGCGAATAATCTGCAAAAACGAACTACAGAGATTGAAAGGGTAGGAATTAGCTATGTTTTTTATCTCATTTTTCAAGAGGTTTTGAATAATTACCATACTGTATTTGACTATATTTCTATAAAACTTGATGATTTAGAAGATGAAGTTTTAGATAATTCTGGTGATGAATTAACATATCAAAAAATTGCCACGATGAGGCAATCGACTCGTTCAGGACGCCGTAATTTTCAAAGCATCAAGTCACTTATGGCTATTATGGATCACGAAGATTTCCAATGGATCGCCCAACCAGTGAAGGAACTATTCAATCAAGAATTAGTTCATCACGTTGATAAACTTTGGCAAGAATATCAAGCGTTGAGAGCCTGGATGTCAGAATTAATGGAAATTCAACGCGATAATATTGCTAGCAAAACCGGTGAACGAATTAATCGTTTGACTATCCTCTCGACTATATTTTTACCAATTACTTTTATGTCTGGTTTCTATGGCATGAACTTTAAATATATGCCGGAATTAGAGCAACCTTGGGCTTATCCTGCTGTGATCTGCGTTATGGCATTAATTGTGATTGGTAGTATTGCTTATGCTAAAAAACAACGTTGGTTGTAACGTCTTTCAGGTTACAGACTATTGGTGGAATCGTAAAATTTACCTCTCGTTTGGCATTGCTATATGCTTTCTATAAGTAGACTGAATCAACCCTAAATCGGTAAATAAACGTGAATCTCCCATTAATTATTCGTGCTGAAGAACACAACGAGAAAACAGCGATTCTCGTTCCGTTCGCGAGGCGTCTGCCTCAGCAGAGAGGCTGCGCCAACGCTACAACGGATGGAGCATTTACCTATCGAGATTTGCTGCACACTTCCAGTCAAATAGCAACAGGTCTTCTTAAGAATGCAGAAGATTTACAGGAGCAGCGAGTTGCCTTTCTCATCCCGCCTGGGTTTGAGTATGTAGCCACTCAATGGGGAATTTGGCGTGCTGGTGGTATAGCTGTACCTCTGTGTATTTCCCACCCGCGACCAGAATTAGAGTATGTAATTACCAATTCTAGAGCATCGATTATTATTGCTCATCCTAATTTTGAGGGTATATTGCGATCGCTCGCCCAAGCACACAATTTGCGATTTATCCTCACCTCAGAAACGCTCCCATCTAATATTGTTCCGCTCCCAGAGGTAGATATCACAAGACGCGCCTTAATTCTCTACACTAGCGGTACAACAGGTAAACCCAAGGGTGTAGTTACAACCCATCAAAATATTCAAGCGCAAGTGACTAGCTTAATTACCGCTTGGGAATGGACATCGGATGATTCTCCTGCAAAGACGTTGCGCGATCGCATTTTGCACATACTACCACTACATCATATTCATGGGATTATTAACGTACTAACTTGTGCTTTATGGGCTGGCGCGGAGTGCCAGATGTTGAGCAAGTTTGATGCCGAAACCGTTTGGAACCGAATTTGTGACGGTAACTTAACCCTATTTATGGCAGTACCAACAATTTATGTAAAACTAATTGCTGCTTGGGAAGCTGCCTCTAAGGAACGCCAAAAAAGTATGTCAGAAGGCTGTGCGAAAATGCGCCTGATGGTTTCTGGCTCCGCAGCGTTACCAGTTCAAGTTTTAGAAAAGTGGCAGAGCATTAGCGGGCATTTTCTGCTTGAGCGCTATGGGATGACTGAAATTGGGATGGCGTTATCGAACCCTTTACACAGTGAACGGTTGTCTGGATATGTGGGTAAGCCTCTGCCTGAAGTTGAAGTGAGATTAGTAGATGAGAACGGAGAGTTAGTTCCAGCAGGAACACCAGGAGAAATCCAAGTTAAAGGGCCTGGAGTGTTTATAGAATATTGGCAAAACCCCCAAGCAACCGCCAAAGCTTTCCAAGATGGCTGGTTCCGTACTGGAGATACCGCCGTAGTTGAGAATGGTAACTACCGAATTCTGGGACGGATGAGTGTGGATATTATCAAAACCGGAGGGTATAAAGTTTCAGCTTTGGAAATTGAAGAAGTATTGCGATCGCATCCAGATATTCAGGAATGTGCAGTGGTTGGGGTTGCCGATCTAGAGTGGGGTGAACGGGTGTGTGCGGCGTTAGTATTGCAAGGGTCACAACCTTTAACGTTAGAAGCTTTCAGGAGTTGGGCAAAAGAGCGATTGGCAGTCTATAAAGTGCCAACCCAAATTTTGATAGTTGAAGAATTACCACGCAACGCTATGGGGAAAGTGACTAAGCCGACAGTGGTTGAGTTATTTTGCTGATAGCGATCGTAAATATTAGAACTTACGCAATAAGTAAACTTAACCCCTAGCGAATAGAATTCGCGGCTACACAAACAAAGTCCACCTCCGTGGACTAATGCCTCGTTCCCAGTCTCCGACTGGGAATGCCTATTTTGAGGCTCCGCCTCTCTGACTCGCGGCAGCAGCCCAATGAGCAGCATTTCCAGCCAGAGGCTAGAAACGAGGTTCTAAAGGGGTTTATTTATGTTTGCGTTATTTTATTAACCTGCTAGCGATACCTTTGGTAAGCTTTCCTTCGGAACGCTGCGCGATCGCTAACGCAGGTGCTTGGTCAAATTGGTTGATAGGAGCGGGTTTCATGTCGCGGTAGTCCAGCAGTTGGACTAAGATCAGGTAGGCGATCGCTAAAATGACAGAAATCGCACCTGTCAATAGCTATAGAATTTTGGGCGTTGCTGAATCAAGGGATGATTCTTGTAGGGTGGGCGTCTCGCCCGCCCTGAAATACAAGGGACGGGCAAGATGCCCATCCCACAAAACTAGCAAAATCATCCCGCAAATATGCAACGCCGAATTTTGAGTAAGAATTAAATTGCAAAACCGTATGCCAGAGTCTCAAACTATTGAAGCAATATATGAAGATGGAGTTTTCCGTCCACTGCAAACACTAACAGGTGTGGCAGAACATAGCAAAGTTAAAATCATAATTGAGTACCAAGAGACTCTAACCCATCCACTGTTACAGTTTGCAGGCATTATCAGCGACGAAGAAGCAGCGCAGTTGCAGGCTGTGATTCATCAAGAATTTGAGCTATTGCCATGACAACTAAACAAGCTATCTTTGACGCAATTGAACAACTGCCAGAGCAGCACTTAAAAGACGTGTTGCAGTATGTTCAACAACTTGCAAATACTCTAAAATCACCAGCATCCAACCCACCCACCCAAAGCAGCGATCCCCTTGTAGGCTTCATCGGTGCAGTCTCTCACGGCTCTCTGGCTGCCAACTTAGATGAAGAACTCTATGGCGACTAAGCTTTTTATTGATACATGGGGCTGGCTCACGCTTCATGACAGAAGCGAACGCTTTTAATAGGCCATTGTGCGACTTTCTCTCAAACCTAACCCCCAACCCCTTCCCTACAAGGGAAGGGGAGCAAAAATCAAAGCCTCTCTCCTAAAAGGAGAGAGGTTTGGAGAGAGGTCAGAATATTAAGTCGCACATCGCGTTTTAATAAAAAGTGCAAAAATAAGCCTTTGAGGCTCGACGTTGACCTTCTGAAGCTCGACGTTGACCTTCTGAAGCTCGACGTTGACCTTCTGAGGCTCGACGTTGACCTTCTGAGGCTCGACGTTGACCTTCTGAGGCTCGACGTTGACCTTCTGAGGCTCGACGTTGACCTTCTGAGGTTCAACGTTGACCTTCTGAGGCTCGACGTTGACCTTCTGAGGCTCGACGTTGACCTTCTGAGGCTCAATGTTGACCTTCTGAGGCTCAATGTTGACCTTCTGAGGCTCAATGTTGACCTTCTGAGGCTCAATTAACAAATATATCTAACTATTCCTGAATGTACAGGGGTGGAACATGGCTTTAGACTTCTCCGGTCAAAATCTTCGAGGACGCAACTTCAAAGGACAAGACCTTGCGGGTGCAAACTTTAGCTATGCCGACATCCGAGGGGCAAACTTTACCAACGCCAACCTGACAGGAGCAAACTTCAGCCACGCCAAAGCTGGACTGCAACGCCGTTGGGCAATTTTACTAGTCCTTGTCTCGTGGCTGTTGTTGGGACTTTCAGGATTTTTATGGGCTTTAAACGGTTATTTGGTGTCACTAATATTTGATTCCAGCTTAGAGAATCAGATTGCCGGCTGGAGTGCCCTAATCGTATTAATTGCCTTTTTCTTCTTCACAATTCGCCAAGGAGTAGTAGCTGGTTTAGGAGCCTTGACCGTCGCCGGAGCCTTCGCCTTCGCCGTCGCCTTCACCGTCGCCTTCGCCTTCGCCGTCCCCTTCGCCGTCGCCGTCCCCTTCGCCGTCGCCTTCGCCTTCGCCGTTGGCAAAGCCGTCCCCTTCGCTTTCGCCGTCGCCTTCGCCGTCGCCTTCACCGTCGCCTTCGGCTTCGCCGGAGCTGTCGCCTTCGCCTTCGCCGTCGCCGGAACGTTACTGAGCATTTACATCGCTTGGCGAGCCATGAAAGGAGACGAAAAGCACTCCTTGATTCGTAATATCGCGATCGCCTTTGCTGCAACAGGAGGTACAAGTTTTCGTGGCGCTAATTTAACCAATGCTGATTTCACCCAAGCTAGGCTCAAAAGTACAGATTTCCGAAACACTATCCTTATCTGTAGCCGTTGGCATCAAGCCAAAATGCTTGACCGTGTTCGTCCTGGTTTAACTTATCTTCAGAATGCACAAGTACGTCAACTGCTGGTTACAGGACAGGGACAGGACAAAAACTTTGACCGTCAAAACCTGCGGGGTATCAACTTACAATCAGCAAATTTAGCAGATACCAGCTTTATCGGCGCTGATCTCAGTGAAGCTAATTTGCAAGATGCCGATTTGTCAAGAGCAAAGCTCAAGCAAACCCAACTAGACGCAACCGATTTAACAGGTGCAACTCTCACCGGAGCTTTCATCGAAGATTGGGGCATTACAAATACAACTAACTTGCATGGGGTGAGGTGTGAGTATGTCTTCATGCGCTTACCTACAAAAGAAGACCCCGACCCTCTCCGCAAACCTGATAATAAACAAGAGGTATTTGCAGACGGAGATTTTGCCGACTTTATCAAACCAATTTTTGACACCCTCGACCTTTACCATAATCAAGGCGTTGACCCTCGCGCCATTGGCATAGCTTTCAAAAACCTCGCCGAAAACCATCCCGAAGCTCAGTTAGAAATCGTGGCAATGGAGAAACGCGGCGATGATAAAATCTTGCTCAGAGCCAAAACCGCCGCAGGTAGCGATAAATCTCAACTGAGTGCAGAATATTTTGATGGCTATAATCAACTTAAAGCTTTATCGCAGAGTCAACAATTATTGCTGATAGAAAAAGATAGTTATGTTAGTGATTTAAAAAATATGATTACAACTGCACTTGGGCAGCCGAAATTTTATACACAAGGAGATACCAATATGTCAGATATCAGTGGCATCAATATTGAAGGTAGCAGTAATGTTAGCGGTATCGCTGGCAATAATTCTATTGCTAATCTAGGAACCATTAGCGGTAACGTGAGTATTGCCCTCAATCAGTTACCTGATGCAACCGATGCCGAGAAACCTGGAATTAAAGAATTATTGTCGCAGTTGCAAGATGCAATCATACAATCCACATATTTACCAGAAGAAGAGAAAGCCGAAGCGCTAGAACAGGTGAAGGCTTTAGCAGAAGCGGGTAAAAATCCCCAAGAATCCACCAAACAAAAGACGGCAAAAACGGCAATCACAATGTTGAAAGGGATATTCACAGGCTTACCTGCTGTTGCTTCACTGGTGGAAGCTGGTAATAAATTATTGCCTGCAATTTCTAAATTATTCGGTTTGGGATAATTTATCGCTGTTCTTGTTGAGATTAGGACTTACGCAATAACTCTCTGAAACCTTATTCCTTTGTGTCCTTTGCGTCCTACCCTACGGGAAGCCGCTTTGCGTCTATGCGGTTCGTTTTTTCATGATTTTGCGTAAGTCCTGGAGATGCAACACACCATAGCGGTTTGCAGTTGAGTCTAATACAGACCAAATTCTTAAATTTAAGTAAATATAATTAACTTGATCAAACCTTAGAATCTGACAAATGAGGTGAAATCGACCTATGAGTGACTTAGTTTTTCTACCCGCCCATCAACTTGCTCAAATGATTCGCGATCGCCAAGTCTCTGCTGTCGAAGTGTTTGATGCTTACCTGGCGCAGATTTCTAAACACAACTCAAAGCTGAATGCAATTTGCACCTTAGACGAAGACAATGCTCGTACCAGAGCAAAGCTTGCAGATGAAGCCCTAGCTAGAGGAGAACACTGGGGCGCTCTGCACGGTGTCCCTGTGACGATCAAAGACATTTTTGAAACAGTAGGACTCCGTACCACAGCAGGTTACATTCCTCTCAAAGACTACATTCCTCAACAGGATGCCACAGTTGTCGCAAGGCTGCGGGCAGCAGGAGCGGTGATCCTGGGCAAAACGAACATGGCAGAACTGGCTGGTGATTTTCAAAGTACAAATTCTCTGTTTCCACGGGTAAATAATCCCTGGAATCTTGACTACACAGCAGGTGGCAGTTCTGGAGGCAGTGCTGCTGCGGTTGCAGGCGGACTGTCACCATTAGATATAGGCAACGATATTGCGGGTTCCGTGCGCCAGCCTGCAACTTTCTGTGGTGTGTATGGCTTAAAGCCAACAGATCGCCGTATTTCCACCGCCGGAAGTATCCCTGAAGTACCGGGAATGCCGCTATGCTTGCGACAAATGTTGACTATTGGCTGTTTTGCGCGATCGCTCGAAGATATTCGCCTTTGTTTTTCACTAATCGCTGGTGCAGATTTGCGTCGCCCAGATGTGCCACCGCTTCCCCTTGATACTCCATCTGGCAAGTCTTTGCAGGATCTTAAAATTGCTTGGATTGATGAATGGGTAGAGGTTCCCGTTGCTGCCCAAATTCGAGGTGCAGTACAGACAGTTGTGCAAAAACTTGCTCAAGCAGGTACTCATGTTGAACGCTGGCTTCCCAAAGATTTTGATTTATCGACAGTGTGGAACCTCTACGGACGGATGGAAGCATACATCAACAACTATGCCCAACCCAAGGATCGCTATAATGTGCTACGCAGCTTAGAGTTACTTTTTCGCACCGCAACTCAAGGCGACAAAAAACTCCGAAAATTGGGAAATTTCAGCAGCTTTCTCCCAGAACTTTTGAATCCCAGCCTCAGAGGATATTTCGAGACACTTACCGAGCGCGATAGCTTCATTACTCAAATCGATGAAGCTTTAGAAGGGTGGGATGTATGGCTCACTCCTGTGACAGCAACTCCTGCATTTACCCATCGTCCGGCTTGGAGCGCCATTGATATTGAGGGCAAATCCTATCCTCATCTGGTGGCAAATGGAGCTTACACCATACCATTTAATCTCAGTGGTCATCCTGCGGTGGTAATTCCTATTGGGCAAACTCACAATGGCTTACCGATTGGGATGCAAATTGTGGGAAAGCGATGGCGCGAGATGGAGTTGCTGGCGATCGCTCAAGAACTTGACAAAGTGGTTGGTGATTTTCGCCATCCATTGGGCTATTGAGGAATGGCAGCAATTAAACTTCACCGTTATAACCCAATACGGTTGGATTTCGTTCCTCCACCCAACCTACGCAGTTTATGGTTTTTGACTTCGGATAACATGAGAAAGTTAACAGCTTAATACCAGATGAGCGAAACTGTTTACATCGAAACCAGTATTGTTGGCTACTTAACTGCTAGACCCAGTAACAACTTGATCCTGATGGCTAATTTAGAAGCTACACGGGAATGGTGGGACACACGTCGCGATCAGTTTAGCTCAAATCCAGAAGAAGCTAGCCCAAATCACTCTTGATGCCGGATACGAGTTGCCAACCCTTTGTACACCCTACGAACTAATGGGAGAGTAGATATGTGGAAAGATGAAATTCTTGAAGAGATTTATAGAATTAGAGAAGAACATGCAAAGGCTTTCAACTACGATTTACAAGCAATTTGTGATGATTTGCGACAAAAACAAGCTGTAAGTAATCGGCAGATCATTTCACAGCCACTCAAACAACGCAATCGTTTGCATAGCAAATCGCAATAGGCAACTAGCTAAAAGTTATCTGTTGGGTGTTGCGGTTTATCTGGGGTGATTGGGAATGTTATGCCGTACAAGATTTTTGAGAATACTATCTGGTAGCTAAACACAAATCTCAAGCTAGGGAGTCTGAACTAGGGACTTCCAACTAAAAAAATATCCTATCGCGGTGTAGGCAGGGGGGCTATTAGCTCTTAGCAGGGGGAGAAAGAAAAATATTATCTGAGTAAATTGGATAATTTATTTTCTGGAAGTCCCCTATGAAAAGCTAGGCGTTGCTGAATCAAGGGATGATTCTTGTAGGGTGGGCGTCTCGCCCGCCCTGAAATACAAGGGACGGGCAAGATGCCCATCCCACAAAACTAGCAAAATCATCCCGCAAATATGCAACGCCAAAAGCTACACAGATCAAGCTAAAGCCGAACTCGGCGCTCCTTGGTTTTTAGTTAAGGATAATCGTAGGTTGAGTAGAACTTAAGTGTTACCCAACAAACCCGCGAAAATGTTGGGTTTCGTTCCTCCACCCAACCTACGCAGTTTATGGTTTTTGGGGCTAACCCAAGCGTATTGCGTTATAGCAGAGTGCTGAGTGCTGAGTGCTGAGTAAAAACCCAGTTTTTTCAAGCCTTTGAGCAATCAACACTGTCCTAACCTATGTGACTACGGCTATATAACCAACTCCCGGTAAGTTGAAAAACTCAAACAACCCAGTCGCCAAAATAGCAAATGAGTTCGCCGAAATAACAAATGAGTTCGCCGAAATAGCAAATGCGAGCGCCTCTACCCAGTTTCTCACCCCTTCGGTATTTTGGGTGGACACCAGAAGAGGTTTTTGCTAGATACCCCAAGGGATTCCAGAATTCCTCGCATCACCTCTGTGCAGTACATCCAGTGTCCCAAATCGTCATACATGCGATCGGGATTAAACTCGACATTATAGTGCAGCACATTGGGAAGGTTTAAAAACTCATCATCGCTTTGGGGAGAAAGAAGCAACAGATGAAATGGTTTCCCCTGGCATTGTTTTTGCAGCTTGTTGACTAAATCTATCACACCACCGCGATCGCTAATTCCTGTGCGGACGAAAAGCACTTTATCGCAGTGCCGCAGTGCGTAGCAAAACCTTTCAGACCGTGCCGTGTACCGAACGCGCATCCGTTCATGGACAGGAGACATATCGCTCGTTGGGTCGTCTGTCTCTTCGACTTCATGGGCAAAGGATAAACCTGACCACTTACTGTGGTAAATTCTGCCTGCATCGGGACTGTAGTGCAGAAAGGCAGGATTCCACATATCATCAAAACCATGTTTGATCGCATCCGCAACATCTGCAATATTAGTGGTGCGCGTTAGATCAAAGGGAAAAGCGGGGCCATCGTACTCCATTTTATATAGCATCATGCGGACGGCACAGCGATCGCCAAGGGGAAGAATTGCCACACGGCTGATATCCGATAACTTACATTTGTATTGGAACAGCACCGCAGACTTAGGTGCTGCTTTCACCCGGCTTTCTAACCCATCTTTGCCAATCATCATCGTGCGAAAGGGGGCATCGGGATAAAGCGGATCTTCATAGACACCCGATGGCATAGCTTTAAGTGCGTTGCAAACCTCCGTCCACATTGGCTGGATGTTGTACTCGTTGTCTGATTCGTTGATTACCCAGAGGTGGCGTTCGTCCGCTTGCAAAATCCCCAGATGCCCGTCATAGAATAAAACGTTGTTCGGCGAAAAGAGATTGAAGGCAGCGCTATATTCTAGGTCGGCACCAGGGGGAATGTTTATTGTAGTTGCGATCGCGCCATCCTCTACAGCAAAGAAGGGGAGCGTCCCTGGTTGAGTATCTTTCGCAATGTAGATACCCGGTATCAATCCAGCCTTACTTTGTAGTGCAGTTTGTAGTTCCTGCCAATAGGGAGCGATGGTATAGCTGTATTGTGATGGGTTAATGATCCGTAAACGCTTCTCTTCGATACAGACAGAGATATGAAAGCCCCCATTATCAAAGTAGATGGGGAATTCGTTCGGTTGCCGGAAGCGTTGTTTTTCTTTTGCTAATTTGCCTTTGTCGATATCGAAGAGGTGCTGGTCGATCTGCTGATACATGAGGCTGTGACCGATAGTGTTCGGGTGAGCCTGGTCAAACGATATCCCTGCTTTCCATCGTCCTTGCCCATCATCCACAGTTGCCAACCAATCTAGTACAGTCACGCCCCAACTTAGCATTCGGTTGTGTGTGTCTCGGATCAGCCAGTAATGTTCCTGGGAATAATTGCCATTGGGATAGACACCGCCCAGAATTGGAATTGCTCCGATGTCGCGCGTCATTTTCACAAGCTGCTGCAAGCCACTTTCAAACCGTCGCTGTACTGCTCGTCGTTCGTGAGGGGGACAGTAGGCTAACCCTTCGTTGCCCAGAGACAGGGCAATGATTACGATATCCGGTTGTTCTGGGGTGATAACTGAGCCAAATCGAGCGATCGTTCTGCTGACATTCGCCCCCACTTCCGACACATTCACGAGTTTATGCCCATATTTTTGCTGTAAAGCCTCTGCCAACAGCCAAACCCAACCTTTCAAAAACCAGGCTTTATGACCTAATGCAACGGAACTGCCAATTACTACAATTTTGAGCCTTTCAGCCCCTTCCTCCACGGGCATTTTGACAGCAGGCTCCTCAAGGTGTCCAAAGGGGTAAGGTTGTAAATAACCGAATGCGCCATCATCCACAATAATTGTGCTGGAATGATTGTTAGGATAAATGGGAATCCAGCGATTTGTATCTAGTAAGCTCTCCCATCGGGCATTACCGTTTGCATCGAGACGTACGTACTTATATTCAACTCTCTGTCCATCGCCCGATAAAGGCTGCTGAATGTCAATTTCATCTGTCCACCATAAAGGATAGCGATCGCCACTTGTACGCAGGTGGACACATTTCATGATGTCCCACAGTCCCAACTCTGGAGTCGAACCGACAAGGCCGATGGATTCACCCGTTTGCGTGTATGCAGTGATCTCGAATCGATACATAAAGTTGATCCTGGTTTAGTGAGTAGGATACCAAACAGTCAGGCTGAATCCTTAAACCTGTTTTGACAATATTACATACAACTACTAAGAGTCCGGTATTAATATTTTTAAGTACACTTTAGCTCTGATTTACGTCACCCAAAGCTATCAGCAGTCAAGCTTTTCAAAAATTAAATCGGGTTTTTATAGAAAATTTAATACTGATTAATAAAATATATTGCATTAAAAGTATTGAAACCACTAAGAACAAATAAAAATCAGGATAAGATTAAGTTAAATCTTTTCTATCGCTCCCTTTATGTAAAAAAGAGAAAACTTATTGAATTTATGGAATAAAATTATCTCATAATCCATCAAAGTCTTACGGAGTAGATATTTTTAGCTTTTTAAGATTGGGGTAAGAATGTTTAATATGTAATTAAAATATAAAAAATTAGGTTTTAGGATGCTAGTGATAAGATTTCCTGTAGAGCAAATAATTAACCTACCAGGGATGAATGACCAAATAATTACTAATTCGTAATTCGTAATTCGTAATTAAAGGTACAGAGCAATTAACTAAAGTTTATGGAGACAAATAAATTTATTCCTCAATTAGGCCCACGACTGAAGTCGGGGGGTAATAATTACGAATTACGAATTATAAAATTACGAATTATTTTGACCTGAGTCCTTACGAAGGAATTAATAATAAACTCAAGCTAATTAAAATATTAAGCTATAGCTTTCACAACTTTGAAAATTTTAAATTACAAAGTTTATTAACTTGGTATTTTGGTATTCCCTTTCGGTCACAGCAGAGGGGCTGATGCAGTATACATAGCTGCCTTCTGCCTTTTTTGATAAAGGAGCGGCAAAAGCGATATATTTACTTAAATGTTACAAATAGTTTCAAAATGAAATTTTTGCCTACATAGAGAAAACACTATGTAGTATTATCGAGATCAGTGTAAATCCCACATTCCGCACATCGTTTTGTAATATGCCAAAATTACAAACTTTGGGCTAATGGTAGTTGAATAGCGATGTCTACGACAGGCTATGACGCTCGAACGCAAGAGCGTGTCGCAGACAAGACTCGCTATCGGCGTCGCCAAAAGCCTAAAAAATAGCAGTGTGAATACTTAATGATATTAACAGTTATTTGTAATATTTATTGAAGTATTAAGATGTGACATTTTGAAGTGCGGAATGTGGGGTAAATTTATTTTTACTTAACTGTAGGAGAAAATTATGTCTGAAAACAAACCAGAAGAACTAAATTCACAAGCAGTACCCTTCTTTGCCAGATTTTTAGAAGGGCAAAGCTTTGAAGACCTATCTGATAAAGAATCAGAAGGGATTGGCGGTGGAAGTTGTGGTGTAACCAAGAAGGAGAAAGATGAATTAGTCCAAACTCTGAAGTTCCCATCTGATCAAGAAGATGGAGTAACGAAAAAGGCTCCCTCTGATAGTGATGAATACGCTGTTACTCAGAAGTACCCTTCAGACGGCGATGATCATGTGGTGGCAATAGAATAACTGCATACTTTTGAGTACACCAGAGATGCGGTTTTGAACAAGATTCTTAGAATAAAAAGACTGTTAGCTTTGCCAACTCCATTTAGGGGTTGGCTTCCCATTAAAACTAAGTTCATTTTTTTAATGCTTTATTTTTTTAATAGTTGATAATACAAGAATCTAATAAAGATATTTTATGCACGTTGACCGTGATGTGGTTTTATTAATCACCCATAGTGGTGATTACTTCACAATAGATAGAGTTGCAGAAGCTGTATCAAAACGAGGCGCACAGCCATTTCGCCTTGATACTGATAAGTTTCCGATGACAGTACAAATCGAGGCGAATTTCAGCAACTCTGGGAGCAATCATAAACTGGAATATGGCACTCGCTCTTTGAACACCGAGCAAGTGCAAGCAGTATGGATGCGACGTATCTGGCAACCTGATTTAGGTAAAGAATTAGCTCCACAATTCCAAGCAGCCTGTTCTAGTGAATCACTCGCAGTCTTAGATGGCTTTTGGGACAGTTTGAGGGGAGCTACCTGGGTGGATGATTTACAACGGATCAGTGCATCTGAAAACAAGCTACGCCAACTGAGAATTGCATCGGAAGTTGGTCTTGTCATACCTTGGACTATCGTCACCAACAATCCTCAACAAACACGAGAGTTTTTTAGGGAAGTTAAAGGAAAAATGGTTGCCAAGCTACTCAGACCTCTTTCTTATGGGATGCAAGCCTCCTCTTTTTTCATGTATACCAGCGCCGTTAAAGAAGAAGACTTACTTGATGCTGAAACACTGCGCTATTGTCCAGTTGTGTTTCAAGAACAAATCCCCAAACAGCTAGAACTACGCGCAGTGTATGTGAATGGTAATCTCTTTGTCGGCGCACTGGATGCCTCTGAGTATGCAGCATCCACCCAAGATTGGCGACATGGAACAAAAGAGGCTCTTACCTGGCAACCATATCAATTACCTGATAAACTAATCCGTTGCCTGGATGCTTTTATGGCAAGGTTTGGACTGATTTTTGGAGCATTTGACTTCATTAAAACGCCATCAGGGGAATACGTTTTTTTAGAAATTAATCCTACAGGAGAGTGGGGGATGCTGGAGAGAGATTTGGATTATCCGATCGCAGATGCGATCGCAGATGCACTACTTTCACAAAATCCTAAGCAAAATGCTCTTACTTAAAAATTCACAACCAACTGACAGCTTTTATAAATTTAGGAACTTGTTAATTTTTAATTTTTAATTTTTAATTCGGAGCGAAGCGACGTGACTGTTTTAATCATTACTCACAGCCAAGACAACGAAAGTATTCCTCTAGTTATTCAGGCAATTGAAGCCCAAGGTGGGAAAGCATTTCGTTTTGACACAGACCGATTTCCCACAGAAATCACCTTAGATGTTTACTATGCTAAAAGTGAGCGAGTTACTCTAAGCGTTGAAGACCAGACATTAGATTTGAGTGAAGTGTCAGCAGTTTGGTATCGCCGCATCGCAATTGGGTCAAGAATTCCCGACTCGATGGACAAGCAACTCAGACAAGCCTCACTCAAAGAATCTCGCGTTACCATTGAGGGAATGATTGCCAGTATTAAGGGCTTCCATCTCGACCCTCTGCCAAATATTCGCCGAGCCGAAAATAAGCAACTGCAATTACGAATAGCGCGAGAGATCGGTCTAGATACGCCACGTACTCTGACTACAAACAATTCAGTGGCAGTAAAGCAATTTGCCCAAGAGTGTAAGGAGGGAATAATTACAAAGATGCTCTCTTCCTTCGCTATTTACGATGAACAAGGACGAGAAAAAGTTGTGTTTACGAATCCAATTTCATTTGAGGATCTGGACAACCTCGATGGATTACGTTTCTGCCCAATGACATTTCAAGAAAAAATCCCCAAGGCATTAGAATTGCGGACAATTATTGTAGGCAAACGTGTGCTGACGGCTGCGGTTGATTCTCAAGCTCTGGATCAGGCGCGTTACGATTGGCGCAAACAGGGAATTGCCTTACTCGACGCTTGGGAACCATATACTCTGCCTGAAGATGTGGAAGAGAAACTGCTCAAACTCATGGCAGAATTTGGTTTGAACTACGGAGCTATTGATATTATTTTAACTCCTGATGGTCGTCATGTATTTCTTGAGGTTAACCCAGTTGGCGAGTTTTTCTGGTTAGAACGCTGTCCTGGCTTACCGATTTCTGAGGCGATCGCACAGGTTCTACAAAATTGAAGGGGGCAGGAGCTATCTACTCAAAATTTAGAGAGAATTGGTATTAAAATATGTAGCTGTGAAAAGTATGCAATTAGTTATCTCAGAACTTGTACCAGCCACAACAACCGCCTCAGAATGAATGATACTGTTGGTCAATTTGCGAGGGGTTAAACTCCCCATCCCTAAAATCTTGGTTTTGCGTTGCTTTCCCGCCCTGCAATAAATTGCGGGCTAATAGCTAAAGTGCGTTTAAACGCACTGAAATTAAAGAAATTAAGATGGGGCTGATGGGTTAGATTCCCTACAAATTCGCCAGCACTATCATGAATTCTGGGGCTATCTTCTAAAGAAGGCTGAATAAGGATTGAGTCCACTTGAGTGGACTTGCGCTATTAGCCAGAGAATTCATTCTCTGGCGGGAAAGGAGGCAAGTGCAAGATATAACTTATAGAATTCGAGTGAAGAGATTCCCAAAGAAGACTTGTGATTCAGTTGATAAGCTGTTCCACATTTAAATTGCATCATTGCGGCGGGCAAGATGCCCACCCCACAAGAGTTATATAAATTTTAGATATGCAAACTAGATGTGGTTTAGCTTATATGTAGTTACTAGTTAATGAACTGTCCCTCTCAATGATTCAGCATCAACGGGTTTGATTAGGAAAGTCTGCAATAGATGCCCAACAATGGAAGCTATCAAGGGTAATTTTTGGCAGAATTTGATAACTGGTGAGCGATTGCTGTTATTAATCTCTGCTAGTTTCAGATTAAGGTCAGAACACTTCTCCAACCGCCGGAAGAACTCTGGATGATTTGTATTCAAAATCAGGGGAAATGCCCGCGCGGCGGTGTTATTTGTCTCTTGAATGACTCTGGTATTATATTCGCGCGGATCTATCCCAATAGATTGATAAAACGTGGCGCGTTCAAATACTGTCAATGTGTGAGTAGCAAAAACACTCAATAAAAAGAAACGCACCCATAATCTAGCTCTCCAATTGTTCCATAATTGAGGTTGCGATCGCAGCAGTGCTTTAAAGAAATCTCCATGTCGATTTTCATCCTGACACCAACTTTCAAACTTACGGAATAGCGGATAAATTTGGTGTTCTGGATGTTTTTCCATGTGGCGATACACCAAGATGTAGCGCCAGTAGCCAATTTTCTCAGATAGGTAGACTGTGTAAATAATCCACTCTGGCGGAAAGAAGGTATAAGTGCGATTTTTGGTTAAATAACTTAAGTCCAGGGAAAGATTAAAATCTGCCATTGACTTATTTAAAAATCCCGCATGGCGTGCTTCATCCCGCGCCATAAAATTAAAAGCATCCGCCAAAATCGGATTGCGGTTTTTCAGACGGCGCGATAACTCTTTAAACAGCAGAAACCCAGAAAACTCTGAAGTGCAGGAACGTTCCAAAAAGTCAATAAAGGCAACGCGCGTTTCTCCATCAATGTGATCCCAACACTGCTGAAATTCTTCATCACGGACAAAGTGATGACGGTTATAGTCAGCTCGTAACTCCTCTACAATTGCCAGTAACTCAGCCTCCTGGGACGAAATATCCAACTGCGCCGCAGCTTCAAAGTCAGTAGTATAAAACCGTGGTGTTAATAATGTTTCCTGAACAGGTGCTTTTACACCTGGTTTCAGCAACTCAGGTTCGCGGGTTTCCAGAGACTTAACCATAAGAATCCTTTGATTATTTCATCCTTTAAAAGTTATATAAGCATAAATAGTTGTTTATAGACATCAGTTAAATTATTGAGAGTAAATTGTGAGAAATAAACTTATTACCCGTTGTTTCAGGAGAGTTTAAATGCTTATTGCACAATCAGTTTTGTTACTACTCAACTAGGATGTGTCTAAGGGTGAAAATCAGAAAAACATAAATAAATACTAATATCTTTATAGTTATATATAAATTAATAGTTAAATAATCTTAGGAGAAATAAAAATAGCTGGGATCTACATCGGCTTAGTCATTTGTCATTAGTCATTAGGCGTTAAGCATTGGTTATTTCCCCCTTCTTACTCCTCTGCTCCCCCTGCCTGCCCTTCACCTCATACATTCACTGGAAAGCAACTCAATGGTTTTTCTATTACCTGGTGTCAAGTTTGATCTGGATTTGATTCAAAAGTACGACACTCGCGCACCTAGATACACCAGTTACCCGCCTGCTACAGAGTTGAGCGAAACATTTACTGAAACTGATTTTAAGGCCGCGATCGCAGCCTCGAACCAACGCAAAACTTCTATGAGTCTATATTTCCATATCCCCTTTTGCCAAAGTGCTTGCTACTTCTGCGGCTGTAATACGGTAATTTCCAACAACAAGAATATTGCCAAACCTTACGTGGAGTCTTTGGTTCAAGACATTAAAAACACCGCAGCTTTAATCGATCCAGACAGAAAGGTGCTGCAAATCCACTGGGGAGGCGGTACTCCTAATTACTTGGATCGTCACCAAATAGAATTTTTATGGAAAAACATCAATCGCCATTTCAACATCGATCCACAAGCAGAAATCTCAATTGAGATTAATCCTCGTTATATAGATAAAAACTACATTTTCTTTCTGAGAGAAATTGGGTTTAACCGTATTAGTTTTGGCATTCAGGATTTTAATCGCCAAGTTCAAGTAGCTGTAAATCGTGTCCAGCCAGAAGAAATGCTATTTGATGTCATGAGTTGGGTTAAAGAAGCTAAGTTTGAAAGTGTGAATGTAGACCTTATTTATGGTTTACCTTATCAAACCCGCGAGACATTTCGGGAGACGTTGAAAAAAACTGTTGAGTTAGATCCTGACCGAATTGTTGTCTTTAACTTTGCATATATACCGTGGATTAAACTTACACAAAAAAATATTCCTCAAGAGGCGCTACCCCCAGCAGAGGAAAAGTTAGAAATTCTGAAAATGACCATTGAAGAATTGACGAATAACCAATATCTATTTATTGGGATGGATCATTTTGCTAAAACTAATGATGAACTAGCGATCGCTCAACGCAATGGTACTCTCAAACGCAATTTCCAGGGCTACACTACCCACGCCCAGACAGAACTGTTTGGTTTTGGTTCTACATCCATCAGTATGCTAGAAGATGCTTATGCTCAAAACCACAAAGAATTAAAGGATTATTATCAGGCAGTTGCAGCGAGTGCTTTACCTGTTAGTAAAGGTATTAAGCTTACTCAAAATGACATCATCAGACGGGATGTGATCATGGGCATTATGTCTCACTTTCAGTTGCATAAGCAAGATATTGAAAACAAATATGATATCAATTTTGATGAATATTTCTCTGAGGAATTAGAGGCGTTAAAACCATTAGAAGCCGATGGTCTAGTTAGTTTATCAAAAAATCACATCCAGATTACAGATATCGGGAGATTACTTGTCAGAAATATTGCCGTTATATTTGATACTCATACCAGAACGCAAGAGACAAAATTTTCACGCGCCATTTGATACCACTTTTGCAAATCTTGGCAAAATAGATATTATCCCCTCAATTTACCTTGAAAATAACGATTGAGGGAATCTATCTAATATGTTGCAATTATTAAAGTAATTATTGTGAGCAAACTGTGCTGTGAAATATAATAAACTCTTGGGAAAATCTGAATTTTAAAATAAACTATTACTAATTATCACAAAGCTATTACCTTTGATGATAAAAATTATCATTTAGGCAGGTCATTGAGATTTGAAATAAAAATTTTGCAAAAATCTTGGTTAATTATTTATCTGTAATTAAAGATAATCAATGATGAATGCTAACGAAACCGTTATAAATTCGTCTGAGCTAGATTTTGACGCATCTCCAAAAAGTTAGATAATATTTTGACATCTTACTTAAGATAGATATAATAAATTGATTAATTTTTCAGTGCCTATTTTTACAGCAAATTATGTCTAGACTGATGTATTGAATAATTCCTAATTTATCTGGCAAAACTTTCGTTTAGCATTTTTATGCTAAAAAATAAAAAATGCAAATTTTCATTCAAATATTTATTGATGTAAAGTTTTTTATCTAACTTTTGGATTTAGCATTTATCCCATGTGGTAGAAAGAATTGTCAGTCAGAGTTGATAACTTAGAGACAAGTGAGATTGTTGAGGCAGTTATGAGTATTATTGCTTGGATAGTTTTATAACTTTTGGCAGGTGCGATGCCAACTCTTGGAGAGGCTAGTCTGCGACACGCTGCGCGTAGCGTGCTTCCACGTTCGCGGAGCGTGCCGTAGGCAAGTGGTACGCCAACGGTGGGCTACGCTTACGCTAAAGCTATTTATCTTGGCTATCAAGGCGGCAGACTTATCTCCACAATGATTTTGGGTATCATTGGTGCTTTAGTCGGTGGAAGTCTGTTTACCTTGCTACGAACAGGAACTCTGCAAATTACTGCGGCTGGCGCTGGTTTAATTCCTGGTATTTTAGTGGCTGTGTTCGGCGCAATTGTTGCTATTTATCTATGGGATTAATCACAATAAGCAGCAATGCCTAATCGCTGATTGGCATTTATCAACACTGACATCACTACTGTATTTTATCAGTCTTCTAGTTCACCAGTTTGAGAAGCTATCAAACATTAAATTAGCTCTGTCTGGGAAAATACTAGGAGACAATAAAATAGCCGATCCTTTGGAGAACATCATAATTTTGGGAAGTGTAAATCTATGTTTTTTCACAAAAAAGAGCCTATTCATGCAGTTAACGTTACTGAACCAAACCCTCGTTTTGCTCAGTTGCTTTTAGAGCAGTTTGGCGGAGCTACTGGAGAACTTAGCGCAGCACTTCAATATTGGGTTCAATCATTCCATGTTGAGAATGCTGGAATTAAAGACATGCTCCAAGACATTGCGATCGAGGAATTCAGCCATTTAGAAATGGTTGGTAAACTCATCGAAGCTCATACCAAAAATGTGGATCAAACAGAGGCTTATAAGAGTACTCTGTTTGCAATCCGAGGGGTTGGGCCTCATTTTCTAGATAGTCAGGGTAATGCTTGGACTGCAAGTTACTTGAATGAAGGCGGAGATGTAGTGCGTGATTTGAGAGCTAACGTTGCAGCTGAAGCTGGCGCTCGTCAGACTTACGAAGAGTTAATTAAGTTGGCAACTGACAAAGGAACCCAAGAGACTTTAGTGCATCTGTTAACACGAGAAATTTCTCATACCCAGATGTTTATGAAAGCTCTAGATTCGCTGGGTAAGTTGACAGATCCGTTCTTTGGTAATATTAAGCCAGATGAAACTGTTGCTCTTTACTACAACCTATCTACAGATGGTAATGGTAAAGATGAGCGTGGCCCTTGGAATTCTGAACCAACATTTAAATATGTTGCGAATCCGCTAGAAAGTCACTCTTAATTTCATAGATTGCAGTTAGAGCTTCTTGAAAACTCCCAATTATTAGGTGGGCTGTTTGCCCACCTTCTTTAGCAATAGTTAAACTGTTTGTCTACATCAGGGGTTTTTTGAGGGAGAATTTAGCTTTATCCAACCTAAAGCAATCTTAAATCATTCGTGAACAACAAGATTCCCGATTTCTTATACCGTTTCTCTGTGAAGCTGCACCCATATTTACCCCCGCCTTCGGCGTCCCCCCAAAGCATCGGGGGGACTACAGGGGGGTCGAATTAAGCGCATCTTTATATAGAATTGGTATTAGAGAAGTCGGGAATCTAAGCCGATAAGTATTTGCTGATATTGATTTAGATGCAACACGCGCTTTGGATACATATCTCTGTGCGATATTGAAATTAAGCCACACTGAAGAAGTCGGAGCGATCGCCTCTTCAAATCTACCCCGACGTTTCTGAATTCAGAAATTAATTCAACTCAAAATTAAAACTAAGAATCAGGAGATTGATTTGTGATTGTCAACGCTACGCCAAATGGTTGGGAAGTTATTTATCACCGCGCTCATGCTTTGTTAGCAGCTCAACTGGCGGGACAATGGCGGCGCAAAGATGCGCCAGCAAGGTTATATGAAACCGTTGCTGCAATTTCCCATCACGATGATCTAGAAAAAGAGTGGGAAGAGGATATTCTTACTGAAGCGGGGGCGCCAAAGGACTTCACTCTCTCCACAAAGAAGGATGCAGAGATTGGTATTAATAAATTGGCCGATCTGGCAAAGAATGCTCGCTACCGGGGACGGTGGGTGGCTCTACTAATTTCCATGCACATCAGCCGTTTAAATGAGTCAAGCCGGGGTCAGTTTCCAGAATTAGACAAAATTTTAGATGAGCAACTGCAAAACCAGCAACGTTGGCCCAAAGAACTGGGCATCGAAAAAGAAGAAGTTGATGCAGCCTATGCATTTATGCAATGGTGCGATCGCCTTTCTCTCATCTTATGTCAGCAAGAACTACCTGAGGATGAGCGGTTTTTAGAAATTAGCAAGGGCCCTGAAGGTCAGCGCTATGACATCATGCAGCGCAGCGATAACTTGGTTGTTGTCAAGCCTTGGCCCTTCCAAGACGATAAATTCACGGTCAACGTCGAAGCCTGCGACCTCTCCCAAGTAAAATTTGAAAGTAGCGCCGAACTAACTCAAGCACTACAAGAAGCTCCCATCAAGGTACTAGAGTGGACATTCGTTAAGAGTTAGATTACACACAGCTGCAAAAAAGACAAAGGTTAGAACTAGAACGTGTTTTCAAACTACAACCACAAAAGAATGGAAACGATGGCCGTGCCTACGTCTTCTGGTGCATCCGCTACGCGTAGCAAGATCCCCAAGCATCGCTGAAATAACAAATGCGATCGCCGAAATAACAAATGCGATCGCCGAAATAACAAATGCGATCGCCGAAATAACAAATGCGTTCGCTGAAATAACAAATGCGAACGCCGAAATAACAAATGCGAACGCCGAAATAACAAATGCGAACGCCGAAGTAACAAATGCGAACGCTGAAGTAACAAATGCGTTCGCCGAAATAACAAATGCGAACGCCGAAGTAACAAATACGGTAGCTGAAGTAACAAATGCGATCGCTGAAAGTACCTCATTTACTTGCAAACTGCTGTATATGCAATGGCTGATTGGTTAAAGCAGTGTGGGATTGAAACGGTAGCAATGCAATCAACAGCAGTCTATTGGATACCTATGTTTCAAGTGTTAGAAAGCCGTGGTTTTGATGTCAATTAGTGGCGTTGACTTGAAGCGTGAACTCATCCCTATTTGAGATAACAAAAAGACTTTTCATTTTGACTTTTGACTTCCCTCAAAGGCAGGGCTGTTTCATTCCCTAAAAGGCTCACTTGGTATTACCGGCCCTTCCTCCTGCCGTTCTTTAGCTCATCGAACTCACGTTATATAATTGCACTCACTATTTAAGACATTATAACTCAGTATTCAATAAAAAAGAGCCAGAGAACTAACTCTCTGGCTCAAAGCTGGAGACAAAAGAATCATCGAATAAAGGCTAATTTGGGTAAAAACCTAAATTCTTCCCAAGTTATGCAGCCCTAAGACAACGCCCACTCCTAAGATATGACCAAAGGCGGTACTTGCTAAAAGGGCTGGCAAACCAAAATTACCTAAAAAATTGACTGAGGGTAGTTTTGGTTCTGCGTTGGGATACTTGATGGTAGATTTGCCAATGACAATGGCAACGATATTGGCAAGAATTATAATCAGTCCAACGGTAGGACTCCATTGCAGAGGTGTGGTTGCGGCAGCGAGTAAGGTTGAAGTAAACACCTGATTTGCTCCTGAAATTTATAAATGATTGCAAATATAATCTGAGACTTTCCGAAGCAAATTCCAGAAAGTACCCGATTTTGCATCAATATTTAACACTTATTCTCACTACTTAATACAACGTGAGTTCAACGGGATAAATTCAGGACTTACACAAAAATCGCCAAAAAGCTTAATTTATTGAACTACTTTCTCTACAAGAAGCTGTGCGTGCGGCTGCTTTTTCGCTTCGTCAAACTCACACTAATGTATGTATCTATGGGATTATATCTGCACAAATAAGACAAGAACTATAATATTTCTCTATCAAAAGGATTAGATATTCTGAATTAATAGCGCAATCCGAATTGAAAAAGAGAAAGTATAGAAGCTCAAAGTACGTATTTACAACCTTTTCAGCCATTTTGATTTTTATAAACTTTATAAGTTATATATAAAAAATATAATTTTCATCTATCAAAAGTATGAAATTTAAAGATAAAACTTTTCTATATCTAAAGAAATTAAATATTTGTTGTATTTAATCTAATAGTATACTTCTGGCAGAAGATGTAAAAAAATATTAGGCATAGTAAATTAAAATCAATATTAATCAAAGTTCCTAAACAATTCGGGCAAGTGTGCTATACACGAGTTTGGAACAGCTTAAAACTTTGTTAAAATCAGCAACACACAAACTATGAATACCACCGAAAAACGTATCGCCTTGATTTCCGTCCACGGAGACCCGGCGATTGAAATAGGGAAAGAAGAAGCTGGGGGACAAAATGTTTATGTGCGTAACGTGGGTGAAGCACTAGCGCACCTGGGATGGCAAGTTGATATGTTTACTCGCAAAGTGAGTCTGGAGCAAGACTCAATTGTTGAACACAGCGACAATTGCCGCACTATTCGTTTAAAAGCTGGCCCCCTTGAGTTTGTGCCGCGAGATGAGATTTTTGAATTTCTGCCAGAATTTGTGGATAATTTCCTCAAATTTCAAGTAAAAAATGGCATTAAATACGAGTTAGTTCACACTAACTATTGGCTCTCTAGTTGGGTGGGGATGCAGTTAAAGAAAATCCAACATAGTAAACAGGTTCACACCTACCACTCATTAGGAGCGGTTAAGTATAACACCATAGATAATATTCCTCAGATTGCTAGTGTGCGATTAGCAGTGGAAAAAGACGTGTTGGAAAAAGCAGAGCGAGTTGTGGCGACAAGTCCGCAAGAACAGCAACACATGCGATCGCTAGTTTCCACTAAAGGCAATATCGACATCATTCCCTGCGGTACAGATATTCAGCGCTTTGGCTCCATTGCACGAGAAGCAGCCAGGGCTGAATTGGGAATTGATAAAGAAGCCAAAGTTGTATTATATGTAGGGCGTTTTGACCAACGCAAAGGGATAGAAACCTTGGTGCGTGCAGTAAACCAGTCTGGGCTACGTGACTCCAAGAATCTCCAGCTAATTATTGGTGGTGGTAGTACTCCAGGTAACAGCGACGGCATTGAGCGCGATCGCATTGATCAAATTGTCAGCGAATTGGGGATGAGTGACTTTACCACTTTTGCTGGTCGTCTGAGTCAAGATATTTTGCCAACTTATTACGCAGCTGCTGATGTTTGCGTTGTTCCCAGTCACTACGAACCCTTTGGACTGGTAGCTATCGAAGCGATGGCAAGCGGTACACCAGTGGTAGCAAGTGATGTCGGAGGACTTCAGTTTACTGTAGTTAATGAAGAAACTGGTTTATTGGCAGCACCACAACATGTAGATGCCTTTGCATCTGCAATTGACCGAATTCTTTTAAATCCAGAATGGCGAGATGAATTAGGTAAAGCTGGTAGAAAGCGCGTCGAAAGTAAGTTTAGCTGGGATGGTGTAGCACATCAACTGAGTGAACTTTACACCCAACTGTTACAGCCACAAACAGTAGCCTCAACAGCAAAAGAACTAATCGAGTCAACAGCCGAATTAGTGCAGTCAACAGCAAAAGAACTAGTGGAGTCAACAGTCGAATTAGTGCAGTCAACAGCAAAACAGCCAGTTTTGGTTACTAAATAATTCTCTTGCGTAACAAATACTGGTGAATGGGTAACTCGGAAGTAAGCAATAATTTTATTTTCCTAGTCCTCACTCACCATTACTCAATCATTTATTCTAAATATTTCTCTAGGCTGAGTGATTTCCATTATTAGTTTAATTAGTGGAAATTACTTGGCTCATAGGACTTACGCAAAAACCCTCTCAAACTCTCATTCCTCCGTGACGCGCCAGTTGCTTCTCCCAAGGGGAGACGCGCAAGGGACAAGTCTCTTAACCGCAAGGGCGCACTGGCTTCTCTGCGCCGCGCCAGTTGCTTCAAGTCGGGGAACCCGCCCAACGCACTGGCTTCTCTGTGGTTCGTTTTCCGTTACTCGTGCGTAATATCATGTTCGGCTGATTAGTGTCATTGCAAACGTTGTGAAGCAATCTCCAAACCGCAAGCGAATTGCTTCATTCCACTTCGTTGCATTCGCAATGACATATCGTAAGTGATTTGCCGAACTTGATATAACCCACCTTCCGCACCCTAACTGTCACAGATCAACAAAAAGCTGACATGGTAGTACATAAGAACTAAGTTAGATTCAAAAACTGATTTATAGCTCTAATTTACTATGTCAAAAATCTAGTTTGGTCACTTCAATTCATTATTCCAATTTATGATTTCAGTCTTTAATATCTTCATTTATTTATCTCATCCGAATCTATTCGCCATCAGTTTTTATTGCTCCTTATTGACAATAGACTTTGATGTCTTTTTTGGTGATTCATGGCGGCTCAAATGTCTTTTTTGTCTAAATATGTCTATTTTTATTCTTGCTTGCCTTTTTTTCTCAGTAATTTCCGTTTGTGACACTTGCGGGTGCGGAAGGTGGGATATAAGTCCTAGCTCAGACTTGTACCAGTCTCAACAACCGCCTCAGAATCAATTCTGAGGCTACTAGCTTGCATTCTTCTAAAGAAGACTCAATAATGATTAGAGTCCACTTAAGTGGACTTGCGCTATTAGCCAGAGAATTTATTCTCTGGCGGGAAAGTGGGCATGTGCAAGATATAATATTATGTCCGGGAAATCACCCTTACAGCAGTTTTCATGTATTTCAACCACATCTGTCGTAAGGGCACAGCAATGCTGTGCCCCTACCGCGTGGTCTATTTACCTGAAAATAGCTGTAATATGTCATTGCGAGTGGAACGAAGTGAAACGACGCAATTCACTTGCGTTTTTGGGATTGCTTCCCTTCTCCTAAGGGAGACGCTGCGCGAACGGTCGCAATGACGGTTATTTGAACGGACATGATATAACTTATACCATTTATTGGTGAGGCTGCCTCAAACCCTTTTAACTTCTTTGTTTCTTTGTGTCCTTTGCGTCCTACCCTGCGGCAAGCCCTTCGGGTTCGGGGGTGAGGCTCGACGACACTCGCTCTAAGCGAAGCTATGGCGAAGGCTTAACAGTAAGGGCAAATGTTTCACTGGGACGCAGCTAATATCCTGCACCCACATAAATACCGTTAGAGTATGATGTTGATAAATAATTAACCCGTGGATCTATATTACCCAGGACAGGCGTGGAAGATATAGTTTTTTCAAAAACTCCAACCCAGATACCATCGCCGTATCCTACATCAAATAACTCATATCCTTCATTCCCACTGCTCTGAATAGTAGCTGTAAAGTCATTAAGATTAGATGTATATTTATAAGTAGTAGAAGCTAATATGTATTTATAAATTCCAAACCAGATACCATTGCCGTATTCAACACCAACTAACTCTAATCCTGGAATAACTTTTACTTCACTCAAACTACTTGCGGTGCTATAACCGCTATCACCTGCTTGGTCTTGAAAAACCCCAAACCACGTACCATCGCCGTATTCAACATCAACTAAGTCTAATCCTTCATCCCAACGGCTCTCAATAGCAGTTGTAAATTCACCAAGACTACTTGCGCTGCTATAAATCTTAGCACCAGAATCTTGTTGAAAAACCCCAAACCACTTACCATCGCCCTATTCAACATCAACTAAGTTTAATCCTTCATCCGAACGGCTCTTAATAGCTGTGATAAATTCACTAAGACTTCCTGCCAAATTGATGCCGTTAGTAACCATAAGTGTATACCTCTGTAAGATGAACTTATAATTTTCGCTCTTATGTTACAACAATCGCATGTACTGGTACAGCACCTACACAATCCAATCTTGCTGATCAAATTAAAGCAGTTATAACTACTGATAGTACTTTGGGTTTAACTTTGGCAGCGATCGCTTGAGCTAGGAAAACTCTTCACTAAAAACAAACTGTATAAAAAATTCACTTGTCACCTAAGCATAAAAGTCTATCTGATGATAATATTTCTGCGTTTTTTTATTCGCAGCTATCATCAAACCAAGTAACCGCTATGATAGTTGAGGTCTGCTATGCTTTGACTAAACGAAGATAAAAGCATAGCGATCGCTACCATTTGAATCTTAATAACTAATCGCTTTGCAACCAGTTGACTTTACCACTCTCACAGCTGCTTGTAGCGAAATCCGCGCTAACTGGCTACCATCACGCTTAGAACAGGTTTACCAGCGCGATCGCTACACGATTGCTATGGCATTACGCACCCTGAAACAGCGAGATTGGCTACAAATTTCTTGGCATCCCCAAGCTGCACATATTTGTATCGGCGATCCACCACCGCGATCGCCAGATACCTTTACCTTTAGCCAACAATTAATACACCAATTGAGTGGTTTAGCACTGGTAGCTATTGAAGCGATCGCCCCTTGGGAGCGTGTTATTGATTTGCAATTTGCCCGTCGTCCTGGAGAAACCGCCCTATATCATGTCTATGCAGAAATCATGGGCAAGTATAGCAACGTCATTCTCACCGATGCCAACAATATAATTATCACTGCTGCCCATCAAGTCAGTCAGCAACAATCTAGTGTCCGTCCCATCCAAACCGGACAACCTTATGAAACACCACCGAAACTGACTGGGACTGTCCCCAGTTTGAACGAATCCCAAGAACGTTGGCAAGAACGGGTAAGTTTAGTGCCAGGAGCAATCAAGCGGCAATTGCTGAAAAGTTATAGTGGCTTGAGTGCTGCACTACTGGAATTAATGCTGCTAGAAGCAAATATCGCACCAGAAACATCCACCGATACTCTCAACCCCGACGACTGGCGACGGCTATTTGAACGTTGGCAAGAATGGCTGCAAGCTTTGAATTCCAGTAAGTTTCAACCCGCTTGGACAAAAGATGGCTACACTGTAATGGGTTGGGGTGCAGTTGAAAACGTCAAAGATATCCAGGAGTTACTCAACCACTACTACAGTAACCAAATTGACCAACAGTTATTTTTACAATTGCGCCATCAGTTGAGTCAGAAATTGAATAATATTCTGGCGAAATTACGGAATAAGGCTCAAACCTTTAAGACGCGCTTGCAGCAATCAGATCAAGCTGATGAGTATCGACAGAAAGCTGATTTATTGATGGCTCACCTGCAAAACTGGCAACCGGGGATGAAAGAAATTATCCTTGCTGATTTTGATACAAATTTGCCAGTAGCGATCGCTCTGTTGCCAGATAAAAATGCCGTCCAAAATGCCCAAAGTCTTTACAAACAGCACCAAAAGCTCAAACGCGCTCGTGCTGCCGTGGAACCGCTACTGTTAGAAGTGCAGACAGAAATTGAGTATTTAGAACAAGTAGAAGCTGCGATCAGCCAAATAGACACCTATCAAACAGCAGAAGATTTGCGAGCTTTAGAAGAAATCCGCGAAGAGTTGATTGGGCAAAAGTATCTAGAAGATCCAGAATACCGCAAGAGCAGCGCCAATGAACCCCCCAGCACCAACTTTCATCGTTACCTTACCCCCAACGGCTTTGAAGTATTAATCGGTCGCAACAATCGCCAAAATGACCAATTGACCTTTCGTGTAGCCGGGGATTATGACTTATGGTTCCACGCTCAAGAAATTCCAGGGAGCCATCTGCTACTACGCCTAGAACCCGGTGCTGTTGCAGAAGAAGCTGATTTGCAATTTGTAGCTAATCTTGCCGCCTACTACAGTCGCGCCCGTCAGAGCGATCAAGTCCCAGTAGTTTACACTCAGCTAAAACACGTCTACAAACCCAAAGGAGCAAAACCGGGAATTGCAATTTACAAGCAAGAGAGCATCCTCTGGGGAAAACCACAAATCGTCATTAGTCATTAGTCATTTGTCATTTGTCAAAAATTAAGAATTCTTCCCCTGCTTCCCCTGCTTCCCTACTCCCCTCCTTTTCTACCCTGTGATTTGCTGAATTATCCTGATGGATAGAAGCTTTTAAGCTTTGTTCGTATCTTTTTTTGATGAAGTTTCACGAAAAATCTGTGTTGACTGTTACAATATTGTTAAGAAAAGTTGCCCGTTGCATTTTGGGAACGCGCAATTGGGTTTTAACTCTCTTGAGAAGACAACGCAAAAAAATTTTCCAGACCAGCTGTGGGAGGCTGGTCTTTTTGTTTTTTAAGTGCTTATGCGATATCTCAATACAAGCACTTTGAGTATTTTTTGAGCATCTTAATAGTTACAGGATGTTTTGAAAGTCGAAACTAGTTAAAAATCATGCCAGTCGTCTGACCATAATACGAATCATGGCAATATAGATCAATGTCTCTGAGGTTTCAGGAAGACGTTCATAGTCCTGACTCAAACGCCGACACCAATTGAGCCAGCATCATTAATTTCTAAATTCCGTTTAGAAAAGTTCAGGTGGTCTAAGATTGGTAAAGTTAGTTGCACCATAGTGATTGTCAATCATCTTTGCCGAAGTTCCAGTCCATCTACCGATCGCTGTGCTGTTAATGTGTGATTCTACACATAAGCTGATAAAGGTATGTCGTGTCTGGTAGCTTTTGCGATAAAGGACGCTGCATTTGGTTAAGATTGCCTTCCATGCACGGTTAGAAAAGTTGTGATGGTCGATAAATTTCCCTTTTGGACTGGGAAAAACCAGTGATTCGGGATTATCTTCTTCAGGTCTAATCTCATCTAAAATCGACTGTAATTCTGAATTAATTGGAAAATCTCGTTTTCTTTGGGTTTTCAGTCCATCTTTGAGGAGTAAACCTTCTTCAGAAACAACAACAGATTCCCGAAACTGGATCACACTATTTGTAATGTGCTTCCATTTCAATCCAACTGCTTCTGATGGACGACATCCTGTATAAAAAAGGAAGCGCACATAGTTAGTGTAGTGACCATAGTGGCGATCGCCAGCAAAAGTACGAATAATTAAATCTCTTTCTTCTTTACTGAAGGGATTAATATCTTGTTCCTCAGTAGCACCTAATGGTACTTTAATTTTTATAGCAGTAAAAGGGTTACTCTCGATTAAACCCTCTTCCATTGCCCAATTACAGCAAGCTTTGAATTGAGTCAAACAACGCTTTGCGGCATCTGGAGTTAAATTTGCCAATAGATAGTCGAAAATAGCCGATGCTTCATCTAGCGATCGCGTTGGTAACTTAGCGATGTGATTTCGATGCTTGCCAAAGTCTTTAGCATAGGTACTAGGACTAATTTGCGGTTTCTTAAACTCGCTATATTTATCCCAAATTTGATCTAACTGCGGTTTGGGCTTCTTAATGGGTGTAATGGGTGTAATCGTACTTAGCACAGATTGAGGTTGGTACTTCTCTAGAGTTAAGTCCAATTGCTCACAGAGTATATCTTTCTCAATCTCAGATGCCTTAAGTTCAGCCAATTTTCGGTTACTTGGAGTATCCGCTAAACCAGTAGAGATGTAGTAACGCTTGCTCTTATATCTAAATCGCAACTGTAACCGATCATTAGAGTTAAGGATAGATACAGAACCCTTAGATGCCCGCCCTGTAGGAGTTTTGGAGAACATAGGTTTATTAGGTGTAATTATTCCTCTGCTCTAGCTTGTTTACACCCATTTTACACCCATTTTCTATCTAAAGGTATCCAAAAATGTCCAAAATTTAAGTCAAAGTTACAATAGTAGTTCTACATAAGCTAGTAACTACAAACAACAAACCCCTTGAAATCTAATTATTTCAAGGGGTTTAATCTAATGCCAGGAACCGGACTTGAACCGGTGACACGAGGATTTTCAGTCCTCTGCTCTACCAACTGAGCTATCCCGGCTGGGGCTTTTGTGAGCCACGATTAATTAATGTAGCAAACATCCAAGAATATAGCAAGTCTCTGGAGAAAAATATTTATGCAGTTGTTAACCTCAACTTAAACCAGATGAAAACGGCTACAAATAGCAGAAATTGAACAAGAACAATACTTGGGCCAGAAGCAAAGTTGAAAATACCTGACACAATGATGCCAGCAATGCTGCTAATGGAACCAACTATCACCGACATGATTAGAAAGCGGCTAAAGTGGTGACTCATCAGTTTGGCGGTGGAGGCGGGAATCACCAAAAAGGCGTTCACCAGTAAAACGCCGACAGCTTTAATTGCTACAGCAACGGCGAGTGAAAGCAAGACCACAAAGACATAGCGGTACAACTGGACAGGAATACCTTGAACTTGCGCTACATCGGGGTTAAGGGTCAATAAAATTTGCTGCTGCAGGGTTGATAGTAAAAATATGCTACCTCCCACAAGTACAAGCAGCGTCAAAATCAAATCTGTGGTATCGATCGCTAGAATATCGCCGAACAGCACAGCCATCAAGTTGCCACGATATCCTTTAATTAGGCTAGTGAGAATCACACCGATCGCTAATGCCCCAGATAGCACTATGCTAAGGACGCTATCACTACCTAAGTCGGTTTTGTCGATAAAGTAGAGGACAATAACCCCAAAAACCAAGGTAAAAGGTAACAGCATCCAAGTCGGATTTATTTGTAGCAGCACACCTAACGCCACACCTACTAATGCCGCATGACCAACCGCGTGGCTGAAAAAGGACAACTGGCGCAAGGTGACAAAACTACCCAACATCCCGCCAAGTATTCCCATTAACACAGCACCGACGATCGCACGCTGCATAAAAGGGAATGTTAACAAGCTTACCAAGTCATTGCTACTGGCGATCGCAAGCCTTGCTATCTGACAATCACTGAAGAAATTCATACTTATGGACATTAACTAATTCTGGGAGTTTAATTACGAATTACGAATTACGAATTACGAATTATTTTAATGTTGGTGCTGGTAACGGCTAAAACCTGGGCCGTAGGTTGCTAACAGGTTTTGCGGTGAAAGGGCAATTTCTGGCTTACCAGTACAAACAATGCTTTGGTTCAGGCAAAGCACGCGATCGCAATGGCGATTTACCATATCAATATCATGAGAAACTTGCAATACCGTCCAACCCTCCTCCCGCTTTAATTCATTTAGCAAAGCGTAAAAATCTGCTGAACCTTGCACATCAACACCAGCAAAGGCTTCATCTAGTACCAAGAGTTTGCGACGCATTACCAAACAATAAGCCAATAAAACCCGCTTGAGTTGACCACCGCTAAGAGTACCAATAGCTTGATGCTGTAAATGATAAGCATCCGTTCGCCGTAAAGCTTCTCCTACTGCTGCCGATTTTTCTCGGTCTTGTCTCCACAGCCGAGAGAAAAATAAATCCCCTTTTTTCGCTTCCTTGTCCCATCCAAGTCCTACTAACTCGCTGACAGAAATGGGAAAGCTACGGTCAAAGATGAAGTTTTGCGGCATATAGCCTAACAGGTGACGTAAACGCCCCAGCCTTGCAATTGGACGACCTAAAATTTCAATCGTGCCAGCATTTCGAGGGATCAAATCTAAAACCGCTTTTACCAGAGTACTTTTACCAGCACCATTGGGGCCGACGATGGCTGTATCTGTTCCTGGCAATAATTCAAAAGAAACATCTTGAACAGCTAGATAGTTGCCTTGATAGACAGTTAATCCTTCTACTTTCAAAATAGCAATGTCATTAGTCATTGGTCATTGGTCATTAGTCATTGGTCATTGGTCATTGGTCATTAGTCATTGGTCATTTGCAAAGGACAAAGGACAACTGACAAATGACAAACCTATTTACATCCCGTTTGCAGAGTTTGCAAGTTAGCTTTCATAGCCTTGAAATAATGCTGTGGATCTGTTTCGCCAGTTTCCAGAGAATCCAGAGGACGCAAAGTTAACTTCAAGTCTTTGGAGAGGCTAGATAGAAGTTTGTTATCTACTCCTGGTTCACTAAATAAAGCTTTAACGTTGTACTTTTTCACTGCATTGACTGCATTTTGCACATCCGTTGGTGAAAGTTGATCTTCGGGAATTTGTACCACAGCAACTTGCTTGAGGTTATAGCGTTGAGCTAAATATGGAAATGCATCATGAAAGGTAATAAAGGTACAACTAGGAGTTTTCTGCAAAGTCTGCTGAAATTCGCTGTTTAAACTTTCTAATTCTTTAATATAAGTCGCAGCATTCGCCTCATAAGTTGCTTTGTTCGCTGGGTCAGCAGCAATTAATCCATCCCGAATATTAGTTACCTGCTGTTTTGCCAAAACTGGATCTAACCAAACGTGAGGATTACCTTGGACGTGTTCATGGTCGTGGTCTTCTTCCTCTTGGGCCGTTTTTACAACGGGTGAAATTTCATTTAAGGGTTTAATACCTTTACTAGCATCAATTTCGGCTAATTTGGGATTTTGGGCATTTTTGACAGTATTTTCCAGAAATTCCTCCAAACCTAAACCATTTTTTACTAACACATTTGCAGTAGCGATCGCTTTGACATTTTGTGGTGTCGCTTGGTATTCATGCACCTCCGTACCAGGTGGCACTAGAATTTCTACATCTGCCACATTTCCAGCTACTGCCTTAGTAAACAAATATATCGGCAAAAATGTTGTCACTACTTTAGTTTTTCCCGGCTGCACCGATGGGGTAGAGGCAGCTTCCTGTGCTTGCGGCGACTGTTCGGAAGTTGTTCCCTGATTCGGATTCGATTGGCTACAGCCAGCAGCCATTGACAACATCAGCAAAGCAATTATGGGCAAGATGCCGCTTCTTTGCCTGCCTGTTCTAATTTCTCTCCAATTCACAATCACGGTATTTTCTCCTCAAAACGGATGCTGACTCTGCCTCTGTCATAATTCCTATTGACAACTTTATACTATAATAATTCTCATTCTCATTTTAGGTACATAATATCATTCTGGGTTTCCTGTGTAATGAGTAACAACAAAACTTTTTCAGACGGTACAGCCCTCTGCAATTTAGTTAGGACTTACGCAGAAGAGATCCCCCAACCCCCTTAAAAAGGGGGCTTTTCAGATCCCCCCCAATTTATCGGGGGGTTAGGGGGGATCGAGGTTTCAGGTTTTCACTGCGTAAGTCCTATTAGTTTTCCCTGAATAATTAGGATTTCTTGACTTTTTTTGTTAAAAAGGTTGCTTACTTCTGATAAAATTGCTGAGAAATATTCTCATAAAATACACGTTTAAAAAAACGTGGTTTGGGTGTGAGTTGGAGATCAGTGTGAGGAGAGAAATGCAAAAATTCTGGAAATATCTGCTAGTTAGTCCAGCAGTCTGCGGTGTCATACTATTTTTTAATACTGCTACATTTGCAGGTGAAACATCGGGTAAGTCTGAAATCAATCAACCGCAAGTTTCAGCTAATCCAGATACAAGAGCTACGAACATAGCGCCAGCTCATCCAATGGCGCAAGTTACCTCCGTGTCTCAATTTTCCGACGTACAACCCACCGACTGGGCATTTCAAGCGTTGCAATCCTTAGTTGAGCGCTATGGCTGTATTGCAGGATACCCAAATAGCACTTATCGTGGTAATCGGGCATTAACGCGATATGAGTTTGCGGCTGGTTTGAATGCTTGCCTCGATCGGGTTAACGAACTTATTGCTACAGCCACTGGCGACTTACTTAACAAACAAGATTTAGCCACATTACAAAAGCTGCAAGAAGATTTTTCAGCCGAACTAGCGACACTCCGAGGTCGTGTAGATGCAGTCGAAGCACGCACTGCTGAATTAGAGGCGAATCAGTTCTCAACCACAACCAAACTGCAAGGACAAGTTGTCGCAGTCGTCAGTGATGTTTTGTCAGGAAATACAGTCAACGGTGAGGAAATTACAGACGAGAATACAACTTTAGGGGTACGGGCGCGGATAGAACTTGTGACCAGCTTCACAGGACAAGATACGCTGTTCACCAGAATCCAAACTAATAATATTGTTAGCCCTAACATTAACACCCTAGAGGGTAACTTGTTTTTTGCCAGTGGTGATAGTGGTGCAGAAGCTAATAATAATGCTTCTATAGATGCACTGTTCTACAGATTTCCGTTGGGCGAAAGAACAGAGGTTATCGCTATTGCCAACGCAGGTGCAGCAGATGACCTGACCAGTACTGTTAATCTCTTTGACGGTGATGGTGCTTTTGGTGCTTTGTCCACCTTTGGTACACGCAACCCAATTTATTATCAGATAGGCGGCGCGGGGTTGGGAGTAACGCACGAGTTCGGTGACAAATTGGCACTAAGTCTAGGGTATTTGAGTGGTACAGCTAATAACCCTACCCCCAATAATGGTTTGTTTAATGGTTCTTACGGTGCGCTAGCACAGTTGACTGTTAAACCAAGCGATCGCATTACTATTGGTTTAACTTACATCAATTCTTACAATCAGCCACTACTCACTGGTAGCAATGCGGCAACATTTCAGAATATAGCAACTATCCAGGCTTTACCGGAAGAGGAAGTAGCATTTTCCAGTAATTCTTACGGTGTCCAAGCATCCATCGGCATCACTAATAACATAGTCTTGGGTGGTTGGGCTGGATACACCAACAGCCGCACATTAAATGGGAACCGTGGAGAGGCTGACATTTGGAACTATGCCGTCACTCTCGGCTTTCCCGACCTTGGTAAAGAAGGTAACTTAGCAGGTATCATCGCTGGTGTGGAGCCGAAAGTAACAAGCTCCAACATCGCAGGATTGGATAGTGATCCTGATACATCCTATCATCTTGAGGGGTTCTACCAGTATAAGCTGAGTGACAATATCACCATTACCCCAGGAGTCATCTGGTTAACATCCCCAGATCATAACAATGACAACGATGATGTTGTTATTGGCACACTGAGAACTACATTCAGTTTCTAATTTTCAAAATCTCCAAAGAAGACGCAAATTTAACATTTGCGTCTTTTGTTTTGTGTGAGGGTTTCACTTCGTACCCCTACGGTAGGGCTATTTCATTCTATACCAGGACTTACGCAAAAATTGCTAAAAAGCTTAATTTATCGAACCGCCAAGACGCCAAGAGCGCCGAGAATTCGTAGACTTTGCGTAAGTCCTGTATACATAAACCGCCCAAAACTAAAGTTCTTTGGCTTTTAGCTAAAGTCCGTTAAAACGGACTAGAACCTTTTCTCAGTCATCTAAAGATTACTTTCGCTATTAGACTCAGAATTCATTCTGAGGCGGGCTTTTCGGAGAATGAAATAGCCCTGCCCCTACGGGGATATTGCTACAACCCAACCGGGAGCAGTTTATGGTTTTTGACGCTAACTGAACTGTATTGGGTTCTAAATGGTGAAAGTCCTTTAAGCAATTATGTTTGCACAGCAAATTCTTCTGGTTCTATTCCCCAATTTACCCAGCGAATTGCTTCACGCGCTGAGTTTATATTCGGTGGAACTCGCAAGACGTGAATAAACCCTGTACTGGGGCAAGTCATTTTTAATAAGTAAATTGGTTCTTCATCTACATCATTATCTATTATTAGTAGAGTATATTCTTGCCAAAAATCTAATTCGATAGCTTGTAATTCTTGGCAAATTCGGGCGTAACCAATACCCTGAATTAACACTCGTCGTAGTTCGGCGTTTTCCTCCGATAAAAGCCACTGAGATTGCCATTGCTGCGGGTGCATTTTACCATATTTTCCAGGCAAAGTTACGCCGTGGTAAGAGTAGAGGCTATATCCATCAATAAATTCAATCGCGGGTTCGCCCTCAGCATGGAGACGATTTTGATTGTCGAAGCGCAAATGAAGGGGGCGATCGCATACTATACAAATTTTTTCGTAAGGCAAAATCCAGCTACAATACTTTAGTAGCGACTGCAAAGCTTGCCATTTTATTTGGTTGTAAGAGCAATTTAAGACCGAAATATAAAAATCTAAGTAACTGCACGCGCACGAATATAATTGAGCTTTAAACCAAGGACTACGAAGATTAGTTGCCTCTTGAAGTTGAATTTTTAATTCGCCTCTTAATATGTCTTCCAATATGTTTAAATCTGGTGGTACAATCGTAAGTATTTGGTTCATAACTTGGCTGTCTAGCTGATATGCTAGTTGTTCGCTTACTTCATTTCTAAATTCGTACAATAACTGCTGGTAGAATTCAGTATTTAATCGCTGCTTTAATTGTCTTTGAATAACAATTTTTAGACCAGCATACGGACTATCACAAAAAATAATTTCAGGCTCTTGTTTACGAATTGCTATATACCCAGCTTTTACCGCTTCCGCCGCTTTTCCCCGATCAATTCGCTCAGTTGAAAGTGCGATCGCTCTCCACTTCTGGCGATAAACTGGAATCAAAGCCTCTTGCTCAGGCGTTAACTTTTCAATCAGCGACATATCGCCAACCTTCAGGCTCGTATTCCCTCTGAATTTTCACCATCCAGTCACCTTGGGGAATAGAAATAGCTTTATGCTCCTCATGGGCAAGCAATGCCGACTCTGAAAACACACGCAAATAGAGTGTGCTATCTTTTTCGTATAATTCTGCGTTTCCCTCAGTAATGCGATGCTTATGCCCCGTAACTTCGCCTTCTGCCAAAGTTAAGTGAGGTATTTTTTGTCCTTCAATTTGCTGCACAGGCAGTAAGATTACATCACCTTGACGAATCGGTTTCATAGTTTTGCTTTCCTGGCATGGGTACAAACCCCACTTCGCTTTTGCTCTCAAGTTTGGTTTAATTTTGGCACAAGCTCTTAGGGATTGGGCATTGGGCATTGGGCGTAGGAGGCAGGAGGCAGAAGTTCTTTAATTTTGAATTTTGAATTTTGAATTTTGAATTGATTTCTCCCCCTGCTCCCTCATCCCCCACTCCCCACTCCCCACTCCCCACTCCCCATTCCCCAATGAGATTTTGAAAACTGTAGTCGCCAATTATGCGTTAGATAAGTTAAAGATTGAAATAGCTGGAAATTCACACCCAGCGTTTCCCTGCCCTAACCTCTGGGATAGACTGGGCAATAAGTTCAGCGAATTTTCTCCCAAGCAGGCAGTTTATGTGAGGATTAAATCACCGCCCTAAGCGTGACCTTTTATCTTGACAATTTGCAAAAATTACCTCAATTTGACTGTTTAGCTTAGTAGCTCTTCTTTTTATTGAAATTTCCATGTCAACTCTCGTCATCGTCGAATCTCCAGCCAAAGCTCGTACCATTCGCAACTACCTGCCATCAAGCTATCGGGTGGAGGCGTCTATGGGTCATGTGCGTGACCTCCCCCAGTCGGCTAGTGAAATTCCCGCTGCCGTCAAAGGGGAATCATGGGCGCAGCTAGGGGTAAATGTGGATGCCGACTTTGAACCGGTATATGTTGTCCCGAAAGACAAAAAGAAAATTGTCACCCAGCTTAAAGAAGCCCTCAAAGATGTAGATGAACTGATTCTGGCAACGGACGAAGACCGGGAAGGCGAAAGCATTAGTTGGCATTTATACCAATTGCTGAAGCCGAAAGTTCTGACTAAACGGATGGTGTTTCACGAAATAACCGAAGAGGCTATCAAAAAAGCTCTGAAAAACTGCCGCAATATCGATGAGCAGTTGGTTCGCGCCCAAGAAACACGGCGGATTTTAGATCGACTGGTGGGCTATACCCTGTCTCCACTGCTATGGAAAAAAATCGCCTGGGGATTATCTGCTGGGCGAGTGCAATCTGTAGCCGTGCGGCTTTTAGTCACTAGGGAACGCCAACGCCGCGCTTTCCATGAGGGTACGTACTGGGATTTGAAAGCCAGTTTCTCAAAGGAAAAACCCCCCTTTGCTGCCCAGTTGGTAACACTGGCAGGAACCAAAATCGCTAACGGCAGCGATTTTGACGCAACGACCGGACAAATTACCGCAGGTCGCAATGTCTTGTTGCTCAACGAAGACCAAGCGGTAGCCCTCAAGGAACGCCTAACTGGGAAAACCTGGAGTGTTACTGACATCGAGGAACGGCCAGTGACGCGCAAACCGTCGCCACCGTTTACCACCTCGACGTTGCAACAAGAATCTAACCGGAAGCTGCGCCTGTCAGCCCGTGACACAATGCGGGTTGCCCAGAATTTGTACGAGCAGGGGTATATTACCTATATGCGGACAGATTCGGTACATTTGTCAGATCAAGCGATCGCAGCTGCTCGGAGTTGTGTAGAAAAGCTCTACGGTCAACAATACCTCAGTCCCCAACCTCGGCAATACACCACCAAATCTAAAGGCGCACAAGAGGCGCACGAAGCAATTCGTCCAGCAGGTAGCAGTTTTCGCACGCCTCAAGAAACTGGTTTGGGCGGTCGGGAACTTGCCGTTTACGATCTGATTTGGAAGCGGACTGTTGCTTGTCAAATGGCTGATTCTCGCCAAACTCAAATTACCGTGCAATTGCAAGTCGAGGATGCTGGATTTCGTTCTTCTGGCAAACGGATTGAATTTCCAGGATACTTACGTGCCTACGTCGAAGGTTCAGACGACCCAGAAGCAGCACTGGAAGACCAGGAAGTGATTTTGCCGAATCTAAAGGTGGGAGATCATCCGAATTGTACAGACTTAGAAGCAGTTGGGCACGAAACCCAACCGCCAGCTAGATACACCGAAGCAACTTTAGTAAAAACCTTAGAAAGCGAAGGTATCGGTCGTCCCAGTACCTACGCCAGCATCATTGGCACCATCATTGATAAGGGTTATGCCCATTTGGTGAGTAACGCTCTTATTCCTACCTTCACCGCTTTCGCCGTCACCGACTTGCTGGAAAAACATTTCCCGGACATCGTTGATCCCAGTTTCACCTCGAAGATGGAGCAAACCCTTGATGACATTGCCACAGGTGAAGCAAAATGGCTACCCTACTTGCAGCAATTCTATCTGGGAGAAAAAGGGCTGGAAACCCTGGTAAAAGAACGAGAAAGTCAAATTGATGCCACCACAGCTAGGACTGTAGAACTGGAGAATCTAGATGCCAAAGTCCGCATTGGGAAATATGGCCCCTACATTGAAGTCGAAAATGGTGACGGAGTTATCACCGCTTCAATTCCCAAAGACCTGACACCAGCCGACCTCGACCCCAAACAGGTAGAAGTATTGCTGCGACAAAAAATCACAGGGCCTGACCAGGTAGGTCGGCATCCCGAAACTGGCGAACCGATTTATGTGAAAATTGGTGCTTATGGGCCTTATGTCCAATTGGGTGACAAAACCGACGAAAACCCCAAACCGAAACAAGCCTCCCTACTCAAAGGTGTCACCCCAGAAACCGTTACCCTGGAAATGGCTGTTGGTCTGTTGGCACTACCCCGGACATTAGGAGTTCATCCAGGCACTGGCGGCAAAATCCAAGCAAGTTTGGGGCGCTTTGGCCCTTATGTGGTTCATGACCAAGGTAAGGAGGGGAAAGACTACCGTTCCCTGAAAGTTGCTGATAATGTATTGACAATTAGCTTAGAACGTGCATTGGAATTATTGTCTGAGCCAAAAAAGGGACGCAGTTCCACCAACAGCAAGTCCAAGGCAGCCTTACGCGAATTGGGTACACATCCAGATGATGGAGAAACAATTAACATCTACGATGGCCCTTATGGCCCTTACATCAAGCATGGCAAAACTAATGTGAGTATCCCAGAAGGTCAAACGGTAGAAAATATAACCCTACCTGAGGCGCTGAACTTGTTGTCAGCTAAAGCATCGACAGCAAAATCGACTCGGAAAACGAGTAAATCAACGAGTTCCAAATCTAAGTCAACTGCTAAGTCATCAACGACGGCTACGAAAAAAAAGGGGACAGAAGGTTAATTGCAAGTTAAGAGTCCAAAGTCCGATCCTTAACTATTGACCCTTGATATCCATCCTTGATAGGATGCAGTTCGGTAGGTGCAAGTGTGATACTCTAAAAAGTAAGGGAAAACACAATGCCAAATTTTAGAAGTGGCTTATGTCCCAAATAGGGAATTGTGTATCAGCCCGTTTGGAAGCCAGAGGTGCGAAAATATGCCATTTTCTGCGTACCTGTTAATCAAAAATTGAGGTAGTATCTCAGGAGCGGTCAGTTCATGGATTATATAGAAAAGGTGCTGGAAAAGGTTAAGGAATTAGCACGGAGGCTAATTGAGAGCCTGTTAGGGCCAGAGGCAGAACCGGAACCGGAACTGATTCCGATTCCTGTGAACGATCGCTCGCGTCGTCGCCACTAATCTCAAAGTGCTCAACTCGACGTTGCAACCCTTAAGCATTCTGGCACTGCATGGGCCAAACTTAAATTTGCTAGGACAACGAGAACCAGGAATTTATGGTGCCTTGACTCTAGCTGAAATTAACCGCCTGTTAGAAGAAGAGGGATTCAAGTTACAGGCGAAAGTTTTTTCTGTGCAGTCAAATCATGAAGGAATTTTAGTAGATACTATTCATGGCGCATTAGGACAACATGATGGGATTTTGATTAATGCAGGGGCATATACCCACACAAGTGTGGCATTGCGAGATGCGATCGCGGCTGTTAACTTGCCCACAGTCGAAGTACATCTGAGTAATATTTACCGTCGGGAAGATTTTCGCCATCATTCGTACATCGCCCCAGTAGCGATCGGGCAAATAAGTGGTTTTGGCGGACAAAGTTACTTGTTGGGCTTACAAGCTTTGGTGAATCATTTGAGAGTTAGGAGTTAGGAGTAGAGACGCGATTAATCGCGTCTGTACAAGAGAGACGCGATTAATCGCGTCTGTACAAGAGAGACGCGATTAATCGCGTCTGTACAAGAGAGACGCGATTAATCGCGTCTGTTAGGAGTTAGGAATTGCTAGTTGGTAGTAAAGTTAGGAATTAGCAATATTTCATTAACTCCTCACTCCTCAGTTTTAACTACATAATTTATGCGTTACTCTCCTATAAGTCGGTTTAGAGGTACTTTACTCGGAGCATTCCTGGGGGGAAGTTTAGCCACTGCTGATATACAGTCTCAGAGTTACCTAGATTTGGGCAGAATGGCGGTTCTAGGTACTGAGAGTTTGATTGCGTTGGGTAGATTAGATTTAGATGATTGGATAGCGCGTCAGCAACAAGAATCTCTTCATTTAGCAGCAACTAATGACATATCGATAAAAATAATTCTTGCGACACTACCAGTAGCACTTTTTTTTCACGAAAATCCAATTAAGCTCCGACAAAACTTGCTGCATGTCCTAAAAATCTGGGATGATGACCCAGTAGTAAGGGATGGAACACTAGCAGTAGGATATGCGATCGCTCTTGCCTTAACTGAAAAACTCAACCCTCTAACCCTCATCCCACAAACAATTTCTTTTCTCACAGAAACACCGACATCAATACCAAAAAAATTATTAATAGTTCAGAATTTATTAGAGCAAGGGGCGGGATTGTCAAGGGCGCAAGCTGAGTTTGCTAGGGAAGAACAACTCAGTAACACTATTGCTATTGCATTTTACTGCTTTTTGAGTACCTTGGAAGACTTTCGTCTGGCAGTTTTGCGGGCTACTTACAATGGCAATTCTAAAGTGCAAGATGCTACGCCTCTAAGCTTACAGGCTACAGGTGTAATTACTGGTGCTTTATCAGGAGCATATAACGGTATAAGCGCAATTCCCGTAAATTGGCAAGTCTTGCTCTTGCAAAGGAATTCTCCAATATGGGGACTAACTAGCTTTTCCCAAATGTTAAAATTGATCGATGCATTTGTGGCGGTGTGGTCAGGAGTGTATGATATTGCCTTAAATCCAAGGGAGTTAACAGAGGAAGGATGCGAGGTGGCTTTACTTTCAGTTTACGCAGCTCCTCGCGTTATTCGGTCGCGTTAACAATAATTCGTAATTCGTAATTCGTAATTCGTAATTCGTAATTCGTAATTCGTAATTTGTAATTAGCGCCCGCCACCGTAGTTGCAACTGGCGCAAATCAAACTTCCCTGATGATTGTCTTATTTTGAGCCATCAAAGTCAGCAATTACAGGCAGAAATAATGAAAATAAAGCAATTTTTGCAGTTCTTAACCCAGCAATTGACTAACTGGCGGCGACAGTACAAAGGACTACGCCGTAAGGGAAAGTTAATGAGAAGTCCCAAAAGCAAAACCCATAGAAGGGAACTTTTAAGGACTATCCTGAAGAATATAATCTTATTTTTATCAAAAACCAACGATAAAAGCGAGCGCCGAAAACAAGGAAGAGCGCTCCAGTCAAAAACAAAATCGGTCAAAACTAAGAGTAGTATTTATGTAGTCTGTTTAGATTGGCTGCATGAACAGCGTTCCTTGGTAATTTTAGCGATCGCTTTAGTGTCCCTCACTGGCGTTATGGGGCATAAATTATACAACCAAACTCAACTCCAAGTAGGAAATCCCGCGCCCCAAACGATTACAGCGCCTTACACAGCTAGCATCGAAGATCAAAAAAAAACAGAATCACAGCGCCAAGCCGTTAGTCAAACATCCTTACAAGTGTTGATGGTTGATGCGCGAATGAACCAACAAATCAACGAAAATTTGCAACAACTTCTAGATAATGGCAACGAAATTCGCGCCGTTGCTGGAGCTTTTCCTTTTTTTGATCCTATAGTTTTGTCCATCTCTACCCAGCGTTACCTCCGTTCTTGTCCTGAGTCGGAATGGCAAGTACTGCTAGTAGCTGTAGAAAATACTAAAAATCAGCATAAGAAAGGAACAGGACAAACCGCCGCCTCATCCCGTCGATCATCTATAGCTGCACCCAATCAGACACCAACGCCACAGAAGACAAAGCCTGTTGATTTTTCTCAAAACACTGACTTTACTCAAGCAGTAGCAGAACTAGAATCTTACCGCGTCACACCTTCTGAGAAAAACTTGTCTTTAGTGATTGCCCAAATTTCCCAAGCACGCGAAAGATACACCCAAGCCACTGCCAAACTTTTACAGTTAGAGAGTGTTACCCCAGAGGTAGTATACGAGGAATCCCTACTTTTGGATTTGTCAGATGGGGAATGGGAAAAAACACAAATGGGAATCCATCAGAGTGCAGAGCGGATTCTCACCCAAGGCATCCCACAAGGACTGCCAAAAAATATCTTACAGGATGCGGTGAGTTTACAATTGCAGTCCTTTGTACCAGAATCCGCCGAATCTTTGGCAAAGAACCTGTTGTTAGCTGTACTCAAGCCGAATCTGCAAAAAGATGAAGAACAAACCAGACAATATGCTCAAAAGGCTGCTGCTGGAGTGCCACCCGTGATGGTGAAGGTACGGTATGGCCAGGTGATTGTCAGAAAAGGAGCGCAGATTACTGCATGGAACTTTAAGGTGCTGGAGCATTATCACCTAGTTCGCCGGGAGGTAAAATGGCATTCCTTAGTGAAGTTAGCAGGTGTTATTGCGATCGCCATTGGCATTTTTGTCTGGGTAGAACGGCATATCGATTACGAATTGCGACAACGCGATCGCTTATTGGTGTTATTGCTGACTTTGAGTGTGCCAGGGTTGGTAACGATGGGATTGCCTTATACCACCTGGAGCGCCCTTGGTTTATTGTTGGGAAGCTTCTATGGCCCCATTTTGGGGTTGACAGTTGTTGGACTGCTGTTACCGATATTAGCTATTAGCTTGGATATAAGCAAGGCTGCGCTTTTAGCTGGTGTAGGGGGAGGAATATTAGGTAGTTACATAGCGCAACGATTGCGATCGCGTGAAGAATTAGCATTATTGGGTGTTGCGATCGCTTTAACTCAGGGCGGCATTTATCTGGTTGTTAAAATCTTAATTGGTCAAGCATTTGGTTCAACTTGGTATATCGTCCTCCGAGAAGCCGGATTGTTTGCTTTATCCGGTTTAGCCTGGAGTGTTGTAGCTTTAGGGTTGAGTCCTTATTTAGAAAAAGTTTTTGATTTAGTCACTCCCATCCGTTTAGCGGAGTTGGCGAACCCTAATCGCCCTTTATTAAAAAGACTCGCTACTGAAACTCCTGGAACTTTTCAGCATACGCTGCTTGTGGCTACCCTTGCCGAAGCTGCTGCCAAACAACTAGGATGCAATGTTGAACTAGTCAGGGCTGGAACATTATATCACGATATTGGCAAAATGCACGACCCTCTTGGCTTTATTGAAAATCAAATGGGGGGGCCGAATAAACATGATACAGAGATTAAAGACCCTTGGAAGAGTGCAGAAATTATTAAAAAGCACGTAACTGAAGGGTTGGTGATGGCGCGTAAACACCTTTTGCCGACAGCAATTCAAGCTTTTATTCCAGAGCATCAGGGAACAATGCTGATTGCCTATTTCCATCATCAAGCCCAGCAAATGGCTCAAGAAGATCCAAGTTTAACAGTAGACGACGCAGATTTTCGCTACGATGGCCCGATTCCCCAATCACGGGAAACCGGAATTGTCATGTTAGCAGATTCTTGCGAAGCGGCGCTGCGATCGCTCGAAGCATCAAGTTCGGGTAAGCGTGTAGGAGAGAAGCGATCGCTCAAAGATGTTTCGACTGAACAAGCTTTAACAATGCTAAATAATATTCTGCGTGCCAAATGGCAAGACAATCAACTTGTAGATTCAGGATTAACACGAGAAGAAATGTCAAAAATTGCCCAGATATTTGTAGATGTTTGGCAGCAATTTCATCACAAACGGATTGCTTATCCTAAGTTGAAGGCTAGTGGCGCTGTGCGGAATTCGTAATTAAGAAACTTAGGTTTAACTCAATTCCGTGGGTTTAAGTCCCCCGGTTCAATAAAAATTTTGTTTTGTGTTGGGGTTAAATCCCCATTACAAAACAAAATTTACGAATTACGAATTACGAATTACGAATTATTTTAATCTGGGTTGCCAAACTTATTCTGTAGCGTTCTTTTCGAGAACAGGTTCCATATTCTGAGCTTATACCACAATACGCTTGGGTTAGCGCCAAAAACTTTTCAGGACTTACGTAAAAACTCTCTGAAACTCTTATTTATTTGTGACGGCAGTCGCTACAACGGGGGGAAAATACGCAAGGCGCTGCCTCTTTTTTGCGCCCTTCTAGTGCGTCCGCTGCGCGAACGTGGTTCGTTTTTCTTAATATGATATTACGCATTGACAAGAAATACCAAATATAGCTCAATACAGTTCAGTTAAGGCTTGATCCTCCCTAACCCTCCTTAAAAAGGAGGGAACTAAGTCCCCCTTTTGAAGGGGGGTTGGGGGGATCTTCCGAGGTCAAAGATCACTAACTGAACTGTATTGAAATATAGCTCAAGTTTAAAAACCATATCTTTCGTAAGGGCACAGCATTGCTCATTGGTGTCAACTTAAGCTAAAAATAGCAAAACTTTCGGCTTGACTCAACCGCCTAGAACTAAAGTTCTTTGGCTTTTAGCTAAAGTCTACTGAAGTAGACTAAAGATTTTTGGCTATATTTAGTCATCAACAGAAGACTTTCGCTAAAAGCCAAGGAACTTCAGTTCCTTGCGGGACATAGCTTTTACGTTAAGTTTACACCTATGAGCATTGCTGTGCCCCTACAGCATGGTCTATTTACGATCGCAGGATAATTAAGAAAAGCCTAAAAAACCTATTTTAGGTAATTCACATCACGATGCATTTGTACAGTGCGTAAGTCCTATTAATTTTGGGTAAGTTAAGAAATTTAAATGTAGTAGGGTGCGTTGTCGCGCAGCGCAACGCACTATCAACAATTCTCCCGCCTACGGCATAACACACCCTACTTCCTACTGATATCATGTCCGCATAAATAGTTATGCTAACCACGATCATTACACCCCATCCCCAACCCCTCCTCGCTTGCGGGGAGGGCAGGGTGGTTTCATACAAGCAGAGAAAAACTAAAACTGGGTTTCAAAGCCTCTCTCCGCTTCGGGGAGAGGAATGGAAGTGGGGTAAAAAGCTATGTCACAAAACGAGAAATCAAGACTTATGTATTTTTCTTTTTTCGTATGAAACCACCCTGCTCCTCGCTTGCGGGGAGGGGAGACAAAGCACAGCTTTGGCGGGGTGGGGTTCTTCGGGTTTAATAAGTAATCAAGCGGACATGATATGACTATCAGGGTTTGTGTGAAATGGTATTAAACTTTGGTGTTCCAAGCTTGGAGTTTGATGTTCCGAACTCGAAGTTTGGTGTTCCAAGCTTGGAGTTTGGTGTTCCAAGCTTGGAGTTTGATGTTCCGAACTCGGAGTTTGGTGTTTGGAACTCGAAGTTTGCTGTTTGGAACTCAAAGTTTGCTGTTTGGAACTCGAAGTTTGCTGTTTGGAACTCAAAGTTTGATGTTCCGAACTCGAAGTTTGGTGTTTGGAACTCGAAGTTTGCTGTTTAGAACTCAAAGTTTGGTGTTCCAAGCCAACTACGCTTGGATAATAAAATCAGATGCCTTGAGAATTGGCGCACCAGTTAGAGTCACAAATAGACCACCGCTGCCGAAACCAGCCGTGCTGCCATTTTCGTTGTAGAACAACTGCCCACTCACAGGATCATAGACAATTGTCGCCGTGCTAGTCCCCCCTGAAGAAGTGATTTCAAAATCACTCTCGTTACTAAAACCTATTCCCGCAACAGAAGTAATTGTATTAAAGGTAGCCTTATCCAGTACAATCTTGTCACTTTGTGTAGTGGCTGCAAAAAATACACCGTAGAATCCACTAATACTATCTAGACCAACATCAGTGCTGTTAAAAGCAGCACTGGTGTTGTAAAGGAATCTGTCAACACCCTCACCACCGATGAGGGTATCATTGCCAGCACCACCAATGAGGGTATCATTGCCAGCACCACCGATGAGGGTATCATTACCAGTTCCACCCCGCAGCAAATCATTGCCACTATTGCCGTGGATGATGTCATCACCTCCCTGACCATTAATCACATCGCCGGAGTCCTTAAAACCCGTAACATTATTGTTAAGGTCATTGAGGAATGTAACGGTGTTCGGGTTAAATAACTCAGTTTGAGTGGAGTTGGCATCGAAGGCATCAAAACTGTCAACGATGCCCCTCTGGTTATCAAACAGGATATTGCCAATAGCTGGGCTGGTATCAGATGCTGGTAAATTATTCAAGTTTTCTAACAGGAAGTTTTCTAGAATGATTTTGGTATTACTTGTATCTTCAAAAGTGACTTCTACATTGTTGCCATTTTGATTTAATTGCAGATTTTTAGCAGTCAATCCTAATCTAGTAAAATCCAAGGTATCAACTTCAGCAATTACCGCCGCTGATGGATTTGAAGTATCAACTTCAGCAATTACCGCCGCTGATGGATTTGAATCAATACCTACGCCGCCAAAGTCGGTTATGGTGTCGATGCCATCGCCTGTTGAGAAGATGAATTTGTCTCGACCACCATTACCAGTGAGCTTGTCGTTACCAGCTTTGCCCTCGATGATGTTGTTGTTGAATGTGCCGATGAGGACATCTGCATCAGGCGTGCCCGCGATCAATTTCCCGACAAAACCGAAAGTGGTGGTTGCCACTGCACTGGTGTTACTCAAATCTTGCCCGTCATCGACGACAAACTCAATTGTGGTGTTAACAGTGGTAGCTGTACTGTTGTAGGTAACGCTGCTGAGGACTTGTCGATAATTGGCAATCGTATCCGTGCCGCTAAGAGTGAGAGTGCCTGTCGTGGGGTTGTAGGTAGCGGTAATGTTGCCGATGGCAGTGGCATTGAGACTTTCGGCTGCGCCATTCAAGAGATTGGTAATGGTGATGGTGGCACCAGCTAGGGTAGTGTCGTTGTCGTCCAGGGTGAAGTTGCTATCGATGATGGAGACGGGAGTGCCGCTAAAGGTGGTGCTAAAATCAATACCCTGTGAGTTGCCGTTGAGGTCGAGAACGGGGGCGCGGTTGCCAAACACCACGTAGCTTTGCCCTGAGATGTTGTCGTTGGGGTCGGCAAAGGGTGCCCCGATAATCAGGTCGTCAATACCGTCGCCGTTGATATCTCCGGCACTGCTAACATTGCCTGAACGGTCATCTGGATTGATGCCGTTGATGGCAAAGCCATTTGTGCCGTTGAGGGTGGAGAGGTTGAGTTGGGCACCAAAACCCTCTTTGCTGCCAAACACCACGTAGCTTTGCCCTGAATTGTCGCCGTTGGGGTCGGCACCATTTGTCCCGATAATCAGGTCATCAATGCCGTCGCCGTTGATGTCTCCCGCACTGCTGACAGAGCCGCCCAACAAGCCGTCACCTTTATTGATGCCGTTGATGATGAAGCCGTTAGTGCCGTTGAGGGTGGAGAGGTTGAATTGGGCAGCAAAACTTTCGTTGCTGCCAAACACCACGTAGGTTTGCCCTGAATTGTCGCCGTTAGGGTCGGCAAAGGGTGCCCCAATAATCAGGTCATCAATACCGTCGCCGTTGATGTCTCCGGCACTGCTAACAGAGTAGCCTAAACGATCCTCTGGATTGATGCCGTTGATGGCAAAGCCCGACGTGCCGTTGAGGGTGGAGAGGTTGAATTGGACACCAAAACCCCCCTTGCTGCCAAACACCACGTAGCTTTGCCCTGAAAAGTCGTTGGGGTCGGCAAAGGGTGCCCCGATAATCAGGTCGTCAACACCGTCGCCGTTGATGTCTCCGGCACTGCTAACAGAGTTGCCTAAGGAGTTATCTTGATTGATGCCGTTGATGGCAAAGCCGTTAGTGCCGTCGAGGGTGGAGAGGTTGAATTGGGCAGCAGCAAAACTTTCCTTGCTGCCAAACACCACGTAGGTTTGCCCTGAAGAGCTGCCGTTGGGGGAGGCAAAGGGTGCCCCGATAATCACGTCGTCAATGCCGTCGCCGTTGATGTCTCCGGCACTGCTAACAGAATTGCCTAAGGAGTCATATTGATTGATGCCGTTGATAGCAAAGCCGTTAGTGCCGTTGAGGGTGGAGAGGTTGAATTGGGCAGCAAAACTTTCCTTGCTGCCAAACACCACGTAGGTTTGCCCTGAGGTGATGCCGTTGGGGGAGGCACCATCTGCCCCGATAATCAGGTCGTCTAGACCGTCGCCGTTGATGTCTCCGGCACTGCTAACAGAGTTGCCTGACAAGTCATTTGGATTGATGCCGTTGATGGCAAAGCCCGACGTGCCGTTGAGGGTGGAGAGGTAAAATTGGGCAGCAAAACTTTCCTTGCTGCCAAACACCACGTAGGTTTGCCCTGAGGAGCCGCCGTTGGGGTCGCCACCATCTGCCCCGATAATCAGGTCGTCTAGACCGTCGCCGTTGATGTCTCCGGCACTGCTAACATTGCCTGAACGGTCATTTGGATTGATGCCGTTGATGGCAAAGCCATTTGTGCCGTTGAGGTTAGATAAGTTGAAAACTGAATTTGCCATGAGTTCGTCCTTTTGTTTTGAGAACTAAAAATTTAAACAATTGAACTTAAAGTCAGAATGACTGTTGAGTGTTGACCTTTATAGGCAGTTCTTGCTCTTAGCAGTTCTTGCAGTCCGAGAAAGATTCTGGAATACAAGGTGTCAAAAGGGTCTCAGAGCAAGTAAATTTATTTATGCTCAAGGGAAAAATATTTATTTCGAGATGCGTTGCACGAGAAATAATGCGTCCACAGTCTAAGGCCCCTACTTTGAAGTATGGGGTTTCCCTCTGCTAAGAGCAAGAACTGCCCCCATGCCTCTTGTTGACAGTAAGCGGTCTACACGATAATGTATACTATCTTTTTGTAGAATTAATAAACAGGGGTCGCCACAGTGGTAAGTAGCTGGACAAAAATATTTACAGTCAGGAATTGTCATGTTAGCAGATTCTTGCGAAGCGGCGCTGCGATCGCTCGAAGCATCGGCTAAACCTTTGCCAGAGAAGCGATCGCTTAAAGATGTTTCAACTGAACAAGCTTTAACAATGCTAAATAATATTCTGCCTGCCAAATGGCAAGACAATCAACTCGTAGATTCAGGACTAAAACGGGAAGAGATGTCACAAATTGCTCAAATATTTGTGGATGTTTGGCAGCAATTTCATCACAAACGAATTGCTTATCCGAAGTTGAAGGCTAGTAACGCCGTGCGTAATTCGTAATTAAAGATTTCCAAAATTCTGAATTGTTATCTCCTAACTTATCAATCTTAAAACCTGAATAAATTATGCCTGCTATCACATTTACTGATAATGTTGTTAACATGTTTTTTAAAGTGCGATCGCAGTTTACCCTAAATCTATGCTGAGTGTCCCAAGCGATTGTAACTGGCACAATACGTAGGCAACCAAATCTTGATTTTCAATCAGCTTATACAGCATTGCTCGAAGGTAAGAAAGATTCAGAGGTATTGGCGATCGCAGCACAGGATGGTAGAGTCCTCGTGACCCATGATTGCCTTCGGCACGCTTCTCTACGAGAGGCTCTGCCAACGCGAACGTAAAACCATGCCTGCTGAGTTTGGTGAATTCATAATGTCAAAAACCAGTTCTGGAGTTTTAATTCTTTCCCAGAATTTGTCAGTCAGTGATGCAATTGAAGCACTCATCCTCGTTTGGGAAGCTTCTACTGCTGAGGAATGGGTCAATCAGATGATGTCTATCCCATTCTAAATAACAAGTCGTTGCGGCAAAACTACAGCTTTCGATGCGATCGCTTTATGGTGACGTGATCTACAACTATTACTGGTATTACTGGAAAAGAGTTTTCCCGATATTCAATTCCTAATTCCCAGTACATCGCACCCCAGCCAAAATGAAATTAACTGCTGCTTGAGTATGCTGCTCAATCATTTCTGGACTCAGCAGTTGCAAATCGGGTCTAGTATGCTTGATGTTTTCGTAAGCGTTGAAGTATAAATTACAAACCCCAATAATATGTAGGGTGGTGAGAAATGGATCGATCTGACGGAAACAACCTTCTGCCATCCCCCGCTCTAAAATCTTGATGAGATAGCTAAAATTTTCTTGCCAATTCCCCTGTTTGAAATACTTTCCCTGATTTTGGTTTGCTTCTTGAAACCAAAGCATCCCCCGGTGCGGGTGAGCAGCTTCATAAGCGATCGCTTCCTTGACTAGCACCTTCAACGCCTCCTCTGGTGGGAACTGATCTAGATTTAGCTGTTGAAACCCTTCGTGCATCTCCACCGCCGGACGTTGCAAAACAGCTTCATATAGTCCTTCCTTGCTCTGGAAATAGTAGTAAATCATCGCTGTGGTGACACCTGTACCTCTAGCGATCGCTTCTGTTCGCGCCCCTTGAAGTCCATTTCTAGCAAACTCCGCTTCCGCCGCATCGAGAATCTGCTTTTTCGTCACTTCTGCATCCCGCACCTGACGCGGCTTTTTAGCTGAGAATTTTGACTGCGTTGAACGACCCACGTTGCTCCATCATCATAACGAAAATATATTAACTAAAAAATTGGTTAGTAGTTGACATAGAAGATGAAATTTATTAAATTAATACTCACTAACTAAAAAATTAGTTAGTTATTTGCATAATTCAGCAATGTAGTAGCCAAAAATTAGCCGAGCAAATGCGCGGTTGTATTAGTTCGTCCATTGCAGACAAGACTTTAATTATCCCAATTTGCATTCAAAGGTAAGATGTCAGACAGATGACACACAACTTTTAACTTTCAAGATTGTGTGACGTTTTACTAACCCATCTACTGAACTTTAAATAAACAAATTATCAATATTTTGGAGGAAAAATGGAACCAATTTTACCTGGTGCGCCTTGGTTAATCGCGCATAAATCTACATTAAAAGTGAATAAACCGAATAAAATCACATTAAATGGACAGGATTATGTCATTTGGCAAAACCAAAAAGGCGAAGTGTTTGCCCTTGATAACATCTGTCCGCACATGCAAGCACCTTTATCAGACGGCTGGGTTTGTCAAGAGAGAGATACTATTACTTGCCCTTTTCATGCACTAGAATTTGATGGACAAGGCAGACTACAGCAAGGCGAAAGTAAGGACACTCAGCCAATTACCAAACCATTAAAGCTAATTATTAGCAATGATTGCATCTGGACTTATGCTGGATTTGAGCCAAGATTGCCCATCCCAGACTTGCATCAGAAAATTGTCGATGATTACGAGTTCATCGGAGTAACTGGGGACAAAAGTATCCAGGGTAATTTTTTGATTAATCTGATGGTTAACTATGACTATAACCACCAAAATGGTACTCATAAAGAACTATTTAAAATTACATCTTGTAATGTAAGTTCTTTTGAAGAAAAAGGATACTATGCCACAGTCAAACAAGAACTGACGAGAGCCAATAACACGCTAGGAGAAATTCTCAAAAATCCGATTTTGGGAATCTTCCCTAAAACTCTTACTAACAGACTCGAATACGCTTTTCCTTCTACTACAGCTTTTTTTGCGAAAACGCCTATTGGTGATATTGCTCAAATTCATATTCTCTACCCGGAAACAGAAAAAATCACCAAGACATTTATTTTGATGTATGCCAAAGTCGTCAATCCTTTGATGAAATTTCTGTTTAAAAATTCAGTTTTACAAGCAGCAGCTACTGTTATTGAACAGGATACAGGTGCAGTTGAAAGTTTGTATCCTCGGCAAAAACCAAAAATTAGATTGCCAAATGAAGAGATTATGTTCTACGCAGAAAAACTCTACCGCGAGTGGTAATTTGGATTTGCAAAACCTAATTACGTTTTACAATTAAGTAGATACTGTAGCTGATTACTGCTGGAGGTACTCAAATATGCGGCAGCTAAAATCCGCCGAGGAAATGCCTGGTAGCTATGGCTTACCCCTCTTGGGGGAGACTTTGGAAATATTTCAGGATTCAGAGTTGTATTTGTGGCGACGATTCCAGCAGTATGGTTCAGTTTTTAAGACGAGCGTCATGGGGCGTAAACGTGCTTATTTAATTGGCCCTGATGCTAATCGACTAGTACTGGTAGAACAGGCGGAACACATGTCATCGCGGATAGGGTGGTATTTCTTAGAATCAACATTTGGCAATAATATTTTATTACAAGATGGGGAAGAACATCGCCTAACTCGTCGCTTAATGTATCCAGCATTTCACGGAAAAGCGATCGCTACATATTTCGACACCATCCAAAATATTGTGCAAGACTTCCTCAAAGATTGGGGACAGAGAACGATTCCTTTAAATTCTAGTTTCCGCCAGCTTACCCTGATGGTTGCTACTCGCCTGTTTTTGGGAAGTCAGAACAAGAGCGAAGTTGAGCAAACTAGTCAGTGGTTTACACAACTGCTAGAGAGCAGTATGGCAATATTCAAATTGAATGTCCCTTTTACTTTATATAGTCGTGGTCAAAATGCTAGGGGTAAGTTAGTGACTTTCTTGCGTCAAGCGATTGCACAGCGTATCGAGCAAGGTAACTTAGAAGAATCAAAAGATGTTTTGGGATTGCTGCTAGCAGCTGTTGATGAAGACGACAATAAATTGAGCGAAGCACAGGTAATCAACGAAGCATTGCTATTGCTGTTTGCTGGACACGAGACGACAGCCTCCTTGCTCAGTTGGGTAATATTTGAATTAGGTAATCACCCAGAATGGCGATCGCGACTGCGTGAAGAACAATTAGCAGTTGTGGGAAATAATCCCCTTAACCTGTCCCATCTCAAACAACTTCCAGATTTAACCAACGTCTTAAAAGAAGTAGAACGGCTTTATCCGCCAGTGTATGCCTATAATCGTGGAGTCCTCAAAGATATTGAGTATGCAGGTTATCGCATCCCAGCAGGTTGGTTTGTGACTATCTCGCCGATGTTGACTCACCGTCTACCAGAACTGTATACCGATCCCGATCGCTTTGACCCCGATCGCTTTGCACCACCTCGTGAAGAAGATAAGAAACATCCTTTAGCACTAATGGGTTTTGGTTATGGTTCGCACAGATGTTTAGGGATGGAATTTGCCCAAATGGAAATGAAAATCGTGCTTTCCACACTGCTTCGCCATTATGACTGGACAGTAAAACCGGATTATTCTGCGATCGCTCCAATTTGTCAGCCTTCTAAAGTTAAAGATACTCTAGAAGCATATATTGAGCCTTTAGGTAGCAACCTAAGTCTTTAAAGTGACATAAAGTTCGATTTGTTCGATTTGGTGTATTAACCGAAAATTAAGCATAACTGCTACAACTTTCAAGCAGTGTTATACCGTTCAGTTTCTAGGGAATCCTATATTTGAAACTCTATAACACTTGTCAGCCAAGAGGTATGAAAATTACAGGAACAATCAGGGGTATCAGTATCAAACAAGGAAAAGTACCTTGTGGATTTATTGCTCCTGATACACCAATAGCAGGTCATGAAGGTAATATACTTTTTTTTGCAGATAAACTCATTGGGATCACTATTGAAGATTTAGAAAGAGGCAACTTAGTAGAATTCTGTGTCAAAGAATGGAATAGAAAAGATGGTACTATAGAAAAAATTGCTGACGAAGTTTAATAAAAGACTATATTCAGATGCTTTTGAAGAAGATGAACTATCTGCACACCTTGCAGTGATTGATAAAACTTGATTCTACTCTTTTATGACACTTACTCCAATTTCTAGACTGAGCTAGAAGATCATCTCCATAGATGGTGAACCTACTATGTTAACCAAGTGCTAGGCTACAGTTAGCAAGATTGAAAGGCAACTATGACTGCCCTGATTCTGAACCTCAGCCCCACCATTGAACTAACAGATGAGCAGTTCTTCCAACTGTGTCAAAATAATCGAGATTTGCGACTTGAGCGCACGGCAGAGGGAGAATTGATTATCATGCCACCAACTGGATGGGGAACCGGAAATCGGAATAGTAAACTGACACAGCGCTTAGGTAATTGGGCTGAGGTTGATGGTACAGGTTTGGCTTTTGACTCTTCTACAGGTTTCAAACTCCCTAATGGTGCAAACCGTTCTCCTGATGCGTCTTGGGTGAGCCGGGAGCGATTAGAAACCCTGAATCCAGACCCCGACACATTCCTATCCATCGCTCCAGATTTTGCGGTAGAATTACGCTCTGCTTCAGACAGCTTAAAGACTATGCAACAAAAAATGCAGGAGTATATTGACAACGGTGTGCGTTTAGGCTAGCTGATTGATCCGCAGAACCAACAGGTGGAAATTTATCGCCCAGGACAGGATGTCGAGGTTTTGCGTAGGCGTAGCCCGTCGGAGACATCGCCTACTAGCTTATCAGGAAAGGATGTATTGTCTGGGTTTGTGCTGGATTTGACGCAGATTTTGAGTTAAGCGGCTCCTTCAAAATTCGTAATTCGTAATTCGTAATTCGTAATGACGGTTGCGGACTCGCTACTGCTGCGCTAACGTAATTCGTACGTGAGTTCGACGGATAGAAAACGGCAAAAAGCTTGCTAGATATGAAACATGAGAACCTGGGCAGGTGTTGCGATCGCTAAGATTGATTGAGAATGAGCAAAAAAGGCACAAAAAAACGCGCCCGT
>NZ_JAIVFS010000043.1 GCF_020829645.1 Nostoc mirabile CHAB5784
AGATGAGGACAAGCGTTGGACACTTGCTTGCAACTATCCTTCGGCTTCGGTGCATTAGTAATGCTTTGGTAAATAACCTTATCCAGTCAGGATATTTGACTCATTACGTGCGCCATCGAATCGCACACGGAGATCAATATTATGACTTACGAAACACTAACACAGCAAGCAATTCCTAGTTCTTCTGTTGACGAACAAACCTTAGCCCAAGCAGAACTGTACAGCCACCTGGAAACCCAAGTCGAAGCTGTAGCACCAACCCAAGACCCTCTCACCAGCAGAGATCGCCGCATTATTGGCGAGATTATCGAAGTCCAACCCGAATCAGTCCGCACCATTTGGATCGAAGGCGGAATCACAGTATGGGTGCAGTTAGTCGGTGGCGGACGGCTACCCTTCGACCGCAACTGGTTCGCTACAAGAGTTGCAGAAGTCAAAGCAACGCTACCAGAAACACCACGGGAACGGAACGAACGCCTGAGCGATGAACTGGAAAAAGCCTGCACTGTTTTTGGTCTGTACCACGGGGAAATTGACTGGTTATCTTTCAGCACCAAACTCTACCAGGACGGGCGTTTAGTCGGCTTCGTCGGGTGCAATCAAGAAGAGTGGTACGCAAGACCAAGACAGTACGGGGTGAATCGTGTGGCTCCGAGTGCAGAACAAGTGATTGCCTCGTTAGGAGTCCGAACGGCAGTAGCGGCTTAGTTCTGGAAGTAAGAAAGGCGGTTGCACACCAAAAGAATTGCAATCGCCAACGAGTTTAGTCTCGAATAAACACAATCATGACACGAAGTACAGCAAGTAACCTCTCACTTCAAGATTCGGATTTCAATAACCATCAACTGAAAATTATGCGCCCTCCAGCAGATCCGAATGCACAGGTGTAAGAAATCCCTAGTTCTGGAAGTGAAAAAGGCGATTGCAGCCCAAGGGAAATGCTATCGCCTGGATAACAAATTTAAACAATCGAAATCATCATGGCATATTGCAATATGATTAGCCCATTTTCTCTTCAAACAGCCCAGTTGGATGAGCCAACAGAGAAAATACTCCTGCCTCCAACCGACCCCAACGCAGAGGTCATGGAAATCTCTGGTTACAAACTGGTTTACGTTGGCGGAGCTTGTCCCAGAAATTATCGAGTATACAAGGCTCATTCAATGATTGGGGTGATATTTCAGCATATCAACCACTGGTCTAACGGAGTAGATTCTCTTCGATATGCCAAGCCGGTTGATGCAGCAGTTGGGTTGGATGAATTTTTGAACGTGGCAAGGATAGTAACAACGGCTACAGAACAGCCACTTACAGAAGATGAATTACTCGATAAAGAATTTGATGCACTGACAAGTGACGAATGGGAGCGGTTAAAAAGGTACGTTCCACAAGCGAAACATTTGGTTGCAGTGTAATAAACGGGGTGGGCGTTCCTGCCCACTTCCTCAATAAGACTGTTTTACTTACATTCACAAATATAGCAATGGAAGCAATAGAAATCCTACAAGAATTCAACTCGTGTTACGTAAATATTCAGACGATCGCTCAAGATGAAAATTGGCTTTTGTTGATTGCGGATAAAAAGATTGACCCAGAGGCAGCGACTCACTTGGGCGATACATTGCATTATTTGGGCGAGGTAATGGGTTGTGTAGAACAAATCGTTGAAGTCAAGTTTAATCAGGAGGCAGAATAATGCAAGCAACAATATCAATTCCACACGGCTGGAAATACCCGCATTTTACATTAGGTCAACGTACACAACAAGGAATAATTATCGGCATCAAGTATTATCCAAGCGACAGTTTTTTAGCCCGTGAATCCGATGAAGGTTGGCATTATGTAGTCATGCCTGACATCAATTCTGAATCCGAAGAAAATCGATTAGAGAACGAGCTTGAACCACTGACACCATAGGAATTGAAAACACTTTTAGAAGCAGAGATAGCAAAACATTTACACCAAACTGAACTGCTCACTTATGAGTTAGAGGCAATTCCTGGCACTGTCATAAATAGCTAAGTCGAACACTATCCAGTATCAACGCAATTTTCAACAACAACAACGCAATTATGGAAACCATCAAAATCAACAACAGCGTCTTTTTCATTCCACCATCACAACCCAAACTGCAAGCAAACTGTGCGAAGGAATATGGACAATTCCTTCTCGATTGTCCTCCAAAACTCACGATTCTAGAAGCACAAGCAGGAGGATATCTCAAAGGTAATAAGGCTGACTTTGCAATCGCAATCTCTCGCCCTGACCGTGCATTGACTATCAACGAGAACTTCACCAACGAGCCATTTACTGAACTGTGGGTAATTCCAGTGGCAGGCGGACTCAAAGACCAGTTTAAGGGGCCAGCTTCGATGTTGCTTAGTTTTCTGATGCACCGTCGCAGTAAAGACAATTTTGCTGGATTGTACAATCACTTCGCCCATCGTGCCTTCCAGCAGTGGTGCGAAGAAGGGATGCCGGGAGATCCAAAAGAATTTTGCTATACGGCGATCGCTTCGGTACTGAAAAACTACATTTTCTGCTCCGAGTTTCAGAAAGTGGAAGGGACGCTTGGAACGTACTGGTTTATTCAGTGGAGCTATCGCAATCCCCAATCTGATTTTGAAAAAGATGCACTCGTTGCAGCAGAGATGATTCGCTCTGGTGCGGAATCTGGGGCAACACTTCATTGGGTAACGAATGATACTTACGAGCGCTGGGCTAGTAATGCTGTCACTGCACCAGCATTATCCCCGGTTTCGGAAACTGAGGCGAGGGCATCATTGCAAGGACAGAATCAGACAGCAATGCCGCAAGGTAACAAGCGGTAATTAGACATCACAACGGCGATTCACCTTTGAATCGCCACTACATAAATTAGCGGTTCAAACAAGTCAATGAAAATCAGTACTGTCTCAGTTAGTTATTCCAGAAAGTTCAATTTGGGTAATTACGAATCTCTTGAAGTAGGCTGTTCTTTATGGGCGCAAGTCGAGGATGAAGAAGATGCCGACGGTGTAGTTCAATTTCTTTATTATCAGGCAAAAACAGCAGTCAAAGAGGCTGCAATGCCTGTGATTAAAGCGAACGAATTCCAAATTAATAAAGCCAAATCTCAAAAGAAGGCAACAACTGATGAGGGTATTATGGAGGATTTATGAAACAGCTAACAGGTTTTATTCCCATCACAGCATTACCACCATCTACTGCGGCTTCTGCTAAACAACAACTGCTGGAAACAATTGAATGGCTACAATCTCAGGGAGCGGCAACTGAAACCAATCTCAATCTACTAACTGCAATTGTTGAGTCTATTCTTTGGTCTGAAGAATCATATACCCGATTTTTACAGTATGGGTTTGATGCAGCAATTGAGTTATTTGATATCAGTTCTCAGAACTGGGAGTTTGAAGAATCAACGTCATCACGTCATAATCCCAGGAATTGGGATGAGTACAAGCAGCTACAACATTAGTTGAGCCAGATTAAATCAACAAACTCATATCATAAAACTGTACGCAGTGAATTACAAAGCAGAGGAAATAAACAGATGAACCTTTGGTCAAGAATCGATTTAATTGCATTAACAAATGAACGCTTTTTAAGAGAGTATTACGATTTTATTTCTGATTACGATGGCGGATGGATGATTAAGTTCTTCTATCTGATTAAAGTAAATGTTGCCCTCTGGTTTGGATGGGAGTTACAGCCGGAATATGACGGTTGGCATTGGGGACTGGGGTATTTTGGAGAGGAATACCGATATGACTGGAATGCCCCAATAGGATCTTGTGATTGGCAGGAAATCTGTACTCCCGTCAGTTTTCTAAGATGGCAATATGGTATCGGAGAAAACTCTAATTACTAATCAAAAGGAATTTTTTTCAATTCTCATCATTTAAAAACCGTAGAGTCATAGCCAAGATTATGCCGAGAAAATCCACTCATCCCGCCCCTGCTGATCATTCCTCATTGTGCATACAATACCTCCGTCGTTGTCAGCACCCCGCACTGAAGTGACGGGGCTTCATGCCTCAACTTCAGTTAGCTGACCAGCCTTAGTTTCACTAACTACGTTTTTAAGGTTATGACACCGACGAATACTTTCCAGTTTGTCGCTCTGTCGTCAGTCGTTAAACAGCTTTACGAGGGGTAAGGCAGTGCGGCTGACCTAACAAGCCTTGAAAACATTGGCGAGGAACACGTTACCCGTTTTACGGAGATTTCCAATGTCCAACTTTGTCTTTGTTCTTGATACCGACAAACGACCGCTAAACCTAACTCATCCGGGTGCAGCGCGTCATCTGCTCAATACTGGAAAGGCTGCGGTATTTCGTCGTTATCCGTTTACCATCATCCTGAAAGAAGCCTGTCCCGACGTGCCCGTACAAGATTTAGAACTCAAACTAGATCCAGGCTCAAAGGTTACGGGCATCGCAATTAAGCAAGGCAACAAAGTCATCTTTGGAGCCGAACTGCAACATCGGGGACAACAAATTAAGAATGCGCTGCTATCTCGTCGCCAATTGCGACAAAGTAGACGGAATCGCAAAACTCGCTATCGGCAGGCGAGGTTTCTCAATCGCATCCGTCCTGATGGCTGGCTGGCTCCGAGTCTTCAGCATCGGGTTGATACCATTCTCACCTGGGTTAACCGACTCCGTAGGCTTGCACCAATTAGCAGTATTACTCAAGAGTTGGTGCGGTTTGACCCGCAACTGATGCAGAACCCTGAGATTTCAGGCGTTCAATATCAGCAGGGAGAGTTGCAAGGATACGAAGTGAGAGAGTACCTTCTGGAAAAATGGAATCGGAGATGTGCTTATTGCTCAATCGAGAACGTCCCTTTTGAGATTGAACATATTCAACCCAAATCAAGGGGCGGTTCTGATCGAGTTTCTAACCTTACGATTGCTTGCCATGCCTGCAATCAAAGCAAAGGGAATCAAGATATACGAGATTTTCTATCGGACAAACCTGATTTACTCAATCGTATTCTCAAGCAGGCAAAATCCCCACTCAAAGACGCTGCCGCCGTTAATTCAACCCGTTGGGCATTGTTTCACGCGTTGAAAGAAACAGGCTTGCTAGTCACAACTGGGACAGGCGGACAAACCAAGTTCAATCGCACTCGATTAGATATGCCTAAATCTCATTGGCTAGATGCGGCTTGTGTCGGTCAAGTCGAATCGCTTGAAGTGTTGACCTCAAATCCGTTGCTGATTACGGCAAAAGGACACGGAACGCGGCAGATGTGCGGCACTGACAAGTTTGGATTTCCCAATAGACATCGCACTAATCAGAAAAGCTGGTTTGGCTTTCAGACGGGCGACTTAGTACGTGCTGTTGTTGCGTCAGGTAAATTTGCAGGGCGATGGGTAGGGCGAATCAGTGTTCGTTCTCGACCGAGTTTTAAGCTAGCGTCCAGCAAGATTTTCGATGTTCATCCAAGATATCTACAGGTGATTCACCGTGCTGATGGTTATAGCTATACAGCTTAGGCGACTAAAGTCGCTGTTCGTTTTTCCTCCTTGCTCTAAAGAGACAAGGCTCCTAAACTTATCAGGAGTTTTATGCGGTGGCAGCGCTCGATTATGCACTATAAATTTTAGTCTGGGGGTGATTCAAACGTTAGTCAATCGCAAGCTGGTGAAAGTGACAAATACTGGTGCAGGTTTTTTTGTGGAGTTAGACGAAGCGAAATGAAAACCCAGAAAGTAACTCATCAATCATCCTTACCTTCAAACACCCGTAATAAATTAGTTCTTCGTCGGACTCGAAAAAGATTTAACCCCAGGATTTTTATCGACCGCACGATTGAAACAACTGCAATCGCCTCTCTGCTCTTGACTGGCTTTTCAGGAGTAGGGGCAATAGGGTCTTGGGGAATAGAGATTATCGAGACAAATGCTAACCCCAAGATAATCATCTCTGATTGGCAGCAACAGAAAAATATTTGCCTGGGTGGAATGCTGGTAAGTTTTTCCGCCTTCTTAGGCAGTTCTCTAGTCGGAGTAAGTTTCAGTATTCAACGAGATAAATTTTAGGTAGAGAAACAACGATGGAAATCAAATTAACCACATCACAGATCCGGACTATATTGCAAGGCTGCCAAAACAATTCGCAATTTTCAATTCGCAATTCGCAATTATGTCCCCACAACTAAAGGTACTTGCTTTAAATAATGATACTGGATGTTTTGATTTTTACATAATTAAAATTAGTTGCTCTGTCCTTAAAGGGATCAACTATTTAATTATGTCCTTCAAAAACGAATTGCGAATTGCGAATTGCGAATTGGAGATGATGTGGTGCTAAATGATGCGTTCAATGTTTTAGGGGAAGTAGTCAATGCAATTGATGACGTGGAACAAGCCACTCAACAGTAAACAGAAAGAATCTAAATTTAGAGGAGAAAAAAATGACATTAACTCTAGATAACCAGTCTCAAATCAGAGAATCTTCCTTAACTCAAGCATTACGGCAAATACAGGAGTTAAACTCCAAGATTCAGGAGCTAGAGCAGCACCATCAAGACTATGTGCGTTCGCAACAGAATTTGATTCGGGCGATCGCCGAAATCTGTATTTCTCCGATACAGGAAGTACAGGCGCTTCGTATTCTGATTTATAGGGGAGAAGCAGCTTGTCGGCAGTACTTGCGTTCACTGCTAATCAAACAGAGTCAGACTCCTGTTTAACGGCAGTGAACGCGGTTGTGAACAGATGGTGCAAAGTCCTTTTCCTGGAACTTTGCACCATTGAAGATATTTTGGAAAAAGAAATCAGAATTCATTCACAATTGTGAAAAAAGTTGTTCATCACTCTTAATTGTCGTGTTTTTCTCTGAGGGATTTGTTGATGAGGCGCTTGTTGCTACCTTCTGCATGAACAGCAAACCCTTTTTCCCAAAAAATCCGATGCAGTTCTGCTGGTTTCCATCCTTCAGCAGCAGCCATTGCTTCGGCTTCAGCTAGTAATGCAGTCGGAACCGCAAATTCAATCCGTGTCATTTTGGGCGCATTTGTTTCTGGCATTGTCTCAACAATCATAAATTTCTCCTCAATTATCAGGTTTCTTGTGGGATTATTAACCACTTGTCTTCAAAACTAGTTTATCATTAATAGAATTCTAATACCTTACTAGAGGGACAAGAAGCAAATAATGTCAATGGAGGGCATTCCGATCATGATCCGGCGCAAGTTAACAAAGATAGATAAATTTGCACAGACCCTGATAAATGAAAATGGTTGTTCAATTTGTCCAGGGGAATACGAGTATGTGTCCAGGGGATCTGTATTAATTAGACAGCATCTTGAAAGTTTTTTTGATGGCACTGGTGTACAACCACCATCACTCAAAACGGTAAAGAACTGGTTTTATAGCGATTGTCCTGATTGGGTAATCGCAGTTCTTTCTCGCGTCCTAGTTTCCCGAAATCAGGAAACTCCCCGATAATCCAAACTTCTATTGCTTACCTAGCGTGTGTACTTTACTCTTTAAACAGTTCAACAGTTCGACCCCAGAATGGAGCATTTAAGTGTTAAGCAATGCCGAACTTTATTAAGGATTCAATCAAAGGACACGATAAATAAATATCTGAAAACTCTGAACTTATTTGGACAAAAACGCTTGAGTTGGTCGGAGTTGCAACAAATTTTAGAACTCCAGATTTTCTTGGGACTAAAACATGGAAGAAATAGCAGGGAAAAATTCATCAAAATATCTCGTCAGGAGTTAGAACAGACATTTCAGACATACGGAGTTGATGTCAAGGCTAGATTAGCAGCATTACAAAAAATACATAGAGAGTCAGTACAGCAAAAACAGCATTGTGTCTCAATGTGATAAAAAAATGCCCTACTGACTTATTGTAGACTACAGGCTCCTACACCTGATTATATAAGTCTCTAAGTGCTTTTTGCCCTTGATGACACACTACACTCGTCTTGCCGAACTTGCCATAAATAACCTAAAAAAATCATTGCTGAAACCATAGATCAAAGTGTTACCTTAATACTACAAAGCTGAACTCCTTGTTATACATGGATTAAGCAGAACGTTAGCGAGTGAAGTGTACCTAATTCGATTCTGAAACCCCCGAAATTGGGTATATTTTTTTTAAAAAGCCGGGAGTTTAGTATTGCTGAAACAAGTACAAGTATCCATAAACACGGAGAAATCGGAATGTGTACAGAAAGGAAAAATATACAAAAACATCTCTTGATGGAGAGGTTGAGATAATAGAGAAAGAGTCAAGAAGTTCGTCAGGTTTGTTAGAATTTTGTGTAGCTATTCTGACGATTACTCTCTCGATTTTGACGGTGACTTTAATTTTGCAAAACTATGCCAGTAGTAATAGAGGATTGGATCGCCCAATCAACCAATTTGATCAGAGAATGTGAAAAGATTCGGGGAGCGAGAATCAGCTCACGCACATGGTATGAATGGGAGCGATTGGCGGGTGCAAGTTATGCACAAGGCAAGAAAGTAGCGAATAGGCAGTACACACAAGAGCAGACAGAATTGCTCTTGTGTTTGGCATGGTTACGTAGGCATTATCCAAAGAAAAAAGTGAGTTATCGGAGTTTGAGAGAGTTTTCTAAAAGTAATGAATGGAAATACGATGAAGTCTTGGAGAAATTCTGTAAACAAGAGCCATTTGTAGCAGATGAGGTCAAGGAGCCACCCCAAAAAATAGCCTTAAGTGAGGTGAAGAAATGCTGCGATCGGATTATGAACCGTGAGCTTTCCAGAAATTGTTGGGCGAGTTGGAAACAGTATTTGGGCATAGAGAAATACGAACGGTTCGTAGATGAAGGTATTGCCTCGTTGTTAACGTACATGGCGTGTTGGAGGCATGATTTTCCGACAAAAAAGTTTCCATTAGTGCGTCAATTGGTAGTGATGATGACAAGTTCATCACGTCGGGCGATGACGATGGAAACAGCCTCTAGTGCCAAGATGTGGCTGACTTGGCGGATGAGGGGGTGTAAAGGTAAAGACTTGCATAGGTATCTGGCAATGTGCGGATATAGAGTGTCGCTGCGTACTTTATATAAGTGGGGAGACTTTAGTCAGCGAAGGCATTACTCCCCATCCGAATTAGCAGAGTGGAAAAAAATAGCATCCAAAAAGAGGTGTGCATGATTCGATTACTGGACAAAATGAACAATGGTCTAGCCTTCACAATCAATTTTGTGTTGTGCGGAGAATATTGTAACTACTGTAACTAAGGAGAAAATATGGTACGCAAAGGTGAATTGACAGTACAAGGAGCAGAGGTAGAGACATCAATCGAACCGCAATCCAAAAAGATGGTCAAAGGCAGAGGGCAACAGATTGCGCCAGTGCCAAGTGCTTTTGCGCTGGTCATTGAACAGTTAGAAAATGCTTTTGACGACGACTTGCGCCTAGCAATTTTTGAGCGATTACTACGAGAGCAACAACAGATTGCTCAACAGGTGACAGAAGAAGAGAAGCTAACTAAAGCTGTGGAAATCGCTAGGTTAGAAGCAATTGAACAGGCAAGAGAAAAAGGGAAGCAATCAGCCAGAAAAGAGATAGCACAAAGAAAAAGAGAACAATTAGCAGGAGTGCAGAAACAGTTCATTGATGTAGACCTCGAAAAACTGATTGATAGTTGCGACTATTTACCCTATGAAACGATGAAACAAACTATTGATGGCTTTGCAGCCCGTGTCGGTGTGAAATTGGAATGGAAGGAACTATCCGATGGACAATTTGAATGCTTCGCTTGTGTCGCCTGAAGTACAGGACTTCATTGACACGGTAAAACAGGGGCGAGGGTTTAGCGATATCACCCAAATCGTCAGTGAAGAAGTACAACGACAAATTGAAACCCAATTGATGGAATTTCAAGCAGCGATCGCGGATTCCAATTTGGCTGCGATAGATGCAATGTCCCTTGAGTTGCAAAGGATTAAGGAAGAGTCGGCCACATTGAGCGGTGTGATGGAGAGATTAAGTGCTGCGGTTGCTCCTGACCTTCCACCAACAGAAGATGAGGTAGTGAGTTTTAGGCAGGCGATTGATAACCTCGAAAGATATGGCAGTATCATCCCCTCTCAATCAGACATTCTAGCTGCTCAATTGAGGATGCGGAATGGGCGTGCTTGGTCGCTGGTTTGGCAAGCTCTAGCCAAGATGTTGATTAAAAAATTGGAGAAAAAGTTTTGCAAACAGCCTACTTCCATAGAGCCTATTGGTGTTACGAAAAAAATCTCGGAATAGCCAAAATTCATTACGAGCCACTAGGGATTTTTGCGATTTTGTTTGAAGGTGGTGTGCCACAAGTTAATGTCAATTTCTTGGATAAGAATGAGTTCTCTTATTATTGGCAGAAATATAGAAAAGCCGGAGTGAACTTGCTTTTAGGAGTGCAGATTGACCGCGATGTTGAGTTAACCAGGGTGATTGAGCAGGATAACATTTTTAAGTTCCCTGAAATTAACTTAGAGGTCAAGTTAGAAAACAACGTCCGTTCTTTGCAAACTTTAGGGACAGCAGAATGGATTGAGTTTCAAGATGACGTGTTCGTAGAGTACCAGCCTTGTAAATCATTGATTCACGTTAGTTAAGCAAAAGCAAATGGCAAGAACAACACCGAAAACTGAACTGCCTAAAGATAGAGGATTAAATTTATCCGATTTAAACGGAGATATTAGCAATGCTTTAGTCTTTCCAGATTCTCATTTTGGCTTGGAGTCGGCTGTGTGGGAGAATGCCCAACGCATTGCCGATATGCTACCTGTGAATGTCAGAGCTTCTGGTGATCTCACAGATGAAGATATAGCCAATGCTGCGGAAAACGCTAAGGGCGCAGAAATTCAACTCAAAAATTGGACTGAGTACGATGCACTCACGTCTCGTTATTTGAAAGGTTTGATTAAAACCAGAGAGAAGCAAGCCTCTGTTGCTGAAAACGTTGGTGAGGCAAGGGTTACTCTTGCTGAATTAGAAAAGAATTTAGGAGTGTCTCTTGCCAATTTAGAATCCAAATTCCGGCAAATAGTTGGTGGTTCTCGTTCAGCCATAGCTGGTGTCCAGGATGATTTAGGAATCAGCTTGGGTAAAATTGCTGACCAATATTCAGAAAGTAAGACTAAGAAACAAGAAAAGCTCTACGCTGAAACCACCAAAAAAGAACCGACTCCCTACGAAGAACAAACCAGCAATTTAGTGACTCGGTTCCAGGAAATTAGAAATGCCCGATACTCTGGAACACCCGGCATTACACAACGAATTCAAAGGATAGCGAAATGACACCCAAGCAAATAACTATTTCATCAACACAGGAGAAAAATGTCACTTCTTTGTAGATTGTTAATTTGGATGTGTGGATTTATTATTGCCAGTGCAGTTGCTCAGTTAATTAGTCTACTCCCCTACAATACCTTGGTCGTAGGAGTAGGTGTAGTAATTACTTACTCTCAAGGGAAAAATAGTAACTCAATGTTGTTACAAATCATCGCTATTGGATTAGCTTTTGGGTGGGGTAAATGTTTCTTCCTTGGTTAAAAATTGGGGCGAGTGGGTTAGTTGCTCTGACGCTAACGTTAGGGGCCAACCCCAAAGATTTGAAATTATTCCTTCCCGGAAATATATTAGCGATCGCCCTAGCTAGTTATGCGGGTCTAGAATTACGAAAGTTACAAAAACATTACGAGGACAAGGAGCGAGAAGAAGATATGCTTGCCGCCATGAAGGATACCCAGGCTACTGAGCAGTTGCAGTATCTTTCATCAGCCTCCGAGCGCAAACGCTTAAATGTAGATGCAGACAAGGAGACAGAAAGACAACTGAAATTACTCCAACAAACAGCACCTTTGTTCAGTGAAGTGTTAACGGTAACTGGACAGAATGGAGCAGTTAGTCGTATGGCTTTGGGCATGATTCAGAATGGTGAAAGCCTGGGCAATGTACTGCTGGCGACATCAGAAGCAGAAATGCAACTAGAACAAGCGAAACTGCAAGCCCAAATTCATCACCGACAGTTGGAATTGCAGGCGCAGCAAGTACTCAAGAGTGCTAATGGTGAAGTGGTGACTGTAACGAATAGCGTCAAAGGAGTATCCGATGTTGCACCCCAATCACCCAAGATTCAGGGATTAACAAAAGCGGCGAAAGTTGTCGGACTTCAAACCCAATGTCTACGGGTTGATAAAGCACCAAGCTATGAAAGGTTAATTTTTTCAGTCAAAACAGAAGATTTCAACTCAATACCGAAATTTAAGGCTGCTTCTAAACTGGCACTGGGAATCGGTGATAAAGAGGATTTGCCCTTTTATATTTATGCCCCTGAACAAATGGCGGTAGAAGTTGCTCTGTTAGCAAAAGACCGCACTTACTACGACTTTCCCCAAAGGCAGTGGCAGCATGGCTCACGCTTAATAATTTTGGGTCAATCCCTTGATGGGGAAGTGATTATTGATTTGGCAAGTGAGGACACCCCACAAGTGTTGGTCGTTGGCACTACCGGCTCTGGTAAATCCAATTTCTTCCGTGCTGCTGCTTACTGTCTACTCATGCAAGGTGCAAGAGTCGATGTCTGCGGCGGCAAGGTCAGTGATTATGAGGATTTTGCTGATCGATTCCCCACTATTACCATGAACGATATGGCTAAAACATTTGAGTTTGTGGGCGAATATTATCTGGAGTGCGTGAGCCGGAACTCAATGACCAAAGCACAATTAGAGCAGCAGCAACCTTGGGTTTTGTTTATTGATGAATACAAAGGTACTGTCCCACTGGATGACAGTTTACGAAAAACTTATGATCAACAGTTGTGTGAAGTCGGTCGTCGGGGACGGGGGCTAAAAATTCATGTTGTTGTGGGCTTGCAACGTGAAGCCAAGCGCGGTAAAGAAGACCCCCAAGGTTTACCCCCTGATTTACGTGACAACTTACCTTGTCGAATTGCTTTTCGTTGTGTGGATGCTACTTCGGGTCGCATGATTTTGATGCGTCGGGGAGAGGCGGTCACATCCTTGCAAGGTCGTGGCGATGGCATTGTCCAGTCTGGTTTGTTGGATCAAAGGTTTCAAGCTTATCGATTTGATACAATCCCTTAATATGTTACCAAGTCAATTCATTGATGCTGCTGGTTTCCCGGAACGCTGGCAAGAGCGCGATTTGCAAGAATATCTTGCCAAACGTCTAACAGAACGTGGTTTTCATACCCAAACTGAAGCTCCTGCTAACGGAGGACGAGCCGATATTGTCACCAATTGGCAAGGTGGAGCGATCGTTGAGGTAAAAAAATACCTTGACCGCGACACCATTTATCAAGCTGTTGGTCAACTCAACCTTTACGGTCTGAACAACACGCATAAACTTGTGGTGATGGGTTTTCTCACACCTGATGCTTCGTCCCAACCATCAGCACTCAAGACGGCCTCAATGGTTGAACAAAATCCCCGCATACAAATCGTTTTCGTCAATACTGAAAAAGAATGGTTGCCGGGGAATAGAATTGCTCCCTCAAGGTTGGTGCAGTTCTTCTGGGAGCCAAAACTCTCATTACCAAACCTCGATTTGGGCAGTTTTATATGGTGGTTTCGAGTTGCCAAAGCTAATCCAATGCTTATGGTTATTGCAGCCACCTTGCTTTCTGTCATGGTATCCCAAATGAAGCGAGAGCTTAATTACTGTCAACAGACTAATCAGGTGTGGAGTTGTCTATTTTCTCCACCGATAAATTAATCCACTGAGAGGAAAAGTATGAATGGTACTGTTTTTAATATCGGAGTTACTACTTGTGGTTTTACAATGGCAACAATAGTAGAACATCATCCTCAAAATGTAATTGGAACATTTTGGTTGCCATCTACACAGAAGGATTACAACAAACTAACTTGTAAATGGGTAGATTATGTTCTAGAAGAGAATCAAGCACAAGCCCTTCTAGACGATATTGATATTTTAAGAAGTGAACCCCACTTGTACACTCACATGGTAATCCTTTTAACAGGAAATCCTCACCATCCAGGCGATTACTCTTTTATGGCTGGCATCACACGTTTTCTTGAGAGTACATCATTGCTTCAAGCGCTAGCCCTGCATAATATTCCAGCCCACACTGAAATCTCATATCCTGATTTATTTGACGATAAAAGTGCAGAAAATGCAGATTACAATATTTGGAGCAGACTCGAATGGCACTAAGAAAAGCTGAAATAGTTGCCTGATAAGAGGTTTAGAAAATTAATAGTTTTAAGGTCGGGAATCAGAATAATCTGGAACTCTCAGTTTGTGATCGCTGCTTCATTAGCCTACACTTTTCCAAAGTGATGAAACCTTTGTAAATAATACATTTGCGCTTTTCTTAGTGCCATTCGGAGCAGACTCAACCTAAATGACTGGAATGAATATATTCGCCTTTCTTTAGTTTCTGTTCATGGACAAGATATGTTGCAGCAATGGTGGAAACGATTAGCAAAATCTTCCTAATCATCCATAAGCTACTGCGCCGAAATGCCCAACTGTTGCAGCAATAGTTGGAGCTTGAAGCCGAACTATTAGAAGAGAATCCAGAATTAGCCCAAACTATTCACGCTCTCAATATGCGAGAGATTCAGAGTAATCAGCGAGGGCTAGAGAATGTTTTAGGTTCAGAAGAATCAGCGTCAAAGGAGCAAAGTATTTGGAGTTTTTTCCGGGATTGGGTGGGAGATAAATATAGCGGGACGCTAATATCTCTTTTTAAAAGCTGCTCTTAAAAGAGATAAGATATTAGTTAAAATCAATAACTTTCATAGTAATTTAAATGACTCGTTTTATTCACGATCAATTTGCTAAAGATTATTTGGAAGAGTTACTAAAACCTTATGGAGAAGTAAAAGCTTCTAGCCGTATAGCTGGTGAAGTTAGAGAGATTGATGTTTTATTTTCTCCTGTCCAAGAAGCTAATAATTTAGAGATGCTAGGACTTCTGGGAATATTTGCAGCTACACCTGCTATTTTTGAACCATTTCGGAATCCTGCCTCTGAAGAAGAAATCTGTGATTGTTTGCTGAAGTTATTGGAAGTAAGAGGTGCTTTACAACGCGAAGCTAACCGCAATAAAATCTCTATTAAAGAATTAGAAATTCCGAAATTGTGGATACTTTCTCCAACTGTATCTGTGAGAATACTTTCAGGTTTTAGTGCAATTCAGGCATCTAATTGGGTGTCTGGAGTATACTTGATGGGGGAGTATTTGCGAACAGCTATCGTTGTAATTCATCAACTGCCACGTACTCAAGAAACTTTGTGGCTAAGAATTCTCGGTCGAGGGAAAGTACAAAGGCAGGCTATTGATGAATTAGAAGCGCTATCATCTAATCACCCGTTTCGGAGAGCCACGCTAGAATTACTGTACAATTTACAGCAGAACTTGGTAATGTCTCAAACTGAAGAATCAGATGACAGGGAGTTAGTTATGCGATTAGCACCACTTTATCAGCAAGACCGAGAACAAGCTAGACAGGAAGGACAAGTAGAGGGAATTAAGCAAGGTGAAGAACGCTTAATTATACGTCAACTAAATCATCGTTTTGGTGAGATTGACTCTTCAGTACTTGAGCGAATTCGAGGTTTATCTACTGACCAGTTGGAGACTTTAGGAGAAGCATTTTTAGATTTTTCATCCCTCACTGATTTAGAAACTTGGTTAGACCAAAATCTCTAAATAGAAAATTTGTGCAATTATCCATGAAAGTAGCTGAAGAACCTTATTTTTTACCTGCTTGCAAACGCCCTTTTCTACCTTGTGTCACCTTCGGTTCTTCTTCCTTACTGGAGTTGACCATTTGTATCAAGTGCTGATTTAGATAACTTTGCGCCGAGATATACAAACTTTCCCAAATCTCTTGATTGCGGCTGATTTTTGTGCCAACTGTATTTCCTGCTGTTTTTTCCGACACCAAGTACTTACGGAAGTAGTTATTCCACAGGTGTTGGAGGAAATCTTCTGCGAATTCGTTAAACGGCAGAATCCATTTATAGTCTTTATCCAAAAATACCCGATAGGACGCAATTATCGGTAGTGCCAAGTCGGTTGGCGCACCAAACCCGAAAGAGTATTTGCTATCAGGCAATAACGTAGTTTTACGTATATCTATTGAAGCTAAATCGTTACTACCCTTCCTTCTGGGATTGCTGATATGGTCTTGAATTATTTCATAGAGTCTTTGCTCTATCCACAAAGCTTGAGAAAGCAGAGGCAGTAAAGCAGTTAATCTTTCCCTTTCTGCGTCTGTGATGTTACTTGGAAGACTCATCCCTGCTGGGTGTTTGGTTCGTTTATTGCCGTCGGGATTGTATTTATTTCTGTCGAGGCAGTAAAGCAGCTTCAGCAAATGGGTGACATTGCACTGAGCGTTTCTGGGAGCGCCGCTTTGGTTTTGGTAGTAGGCGATGCGGAATTTTCTATCTTCTTTCTGTTCTAAGTCAGCTAAATACTGCTTGAGAAATTTGTAATCACCTCTGGCGTTAACTTTGGAGCGAGAATCTACTGGCGTTGTGGTATTTGAAGCCAGGGCTATATCTTTGGCTGATTCTTCAGTTAGTCCAATGTGAATCGTAACTTTTACTCTGGCTTGGGTTAAATTGTAGTTGTAATTTTTTGCTTGCTCAAATGCTAAAACTGTATGCCCACCGTTGATAATTCCATCACTACCGCCCTCCGAGGCTTCTAAAATTTCCAGTTCGAGTTCAGTTTTGTTTTTGCTCTTGTTAGCTTTATTGGCTGACAGAACGATTCCACTGTGGCGAGAGAAGAATTTTGCAGGTTCGGTCGTCAGCGAGTCGAAGATTTGTCTGTAGGTTGCGCTTTTGCGGTTTGGTTCCCGAATGTTGGGTTCTAAGGGGAGGTCTATAGGGAAGCTGTCTACATGGGCTGTGGCGATAATGCAATTGGGATTGGCTTGAAAATAATTATCTATTTTTAGGTTCCAGGTCTTGGGCATACTTTGTTTGCAAGGAAAGGGGAATTTCTATGTTAACCAGAGGAAAATTTTTCGGGACACTTTTTGGAGCCGCACTGTCACTTATGACTGCGTTTCGGTTTCTGACCGGATTATTCGACGCAATTCTTCGATTGTCGTGGCTGTTTTTATCTGTTCTTTTATTGCCCGTAATTGTTCTATATCGTAAATCTGAGAAACTTCTTCCATGATAAACAGTTCAGAAGCACCAAACTTGAGTTCTAAACCTAATTCAATCCCTTCTAATAGTCCTAACCGGATACCACTGCGTTCAAAAGAAGTAACATACTGCATACGTTGCTCTGCCTCTATTTGTTCTACTTCAAAAAGAAACTCTCGCTCTAAATCTTGGGGGAGTGTCAACACCCAGTCTACAAAAGCCAACAAGTTTAGAACATCCTCACGTTCAAATCCCTGCTGGTACAATCTCCGCACTAAACTTAGTTTCTGCTGCTTACGTTGTAACCTGTCGCTCTTGGTTTGTACTGCTGCTAAATGTGCCATCACCACAGTCGCCAAAGGGTTACGGCTGGCTTCTAGCTCAGACTGTCTTTGTTGATAGTCTAACAATTTGACAACTGGAAACTGGAAATTTATCGTACAGCCAAAAAGACTGTAACCAAATTGATTCGGTCGCCAGTTAATACGCTCATCACCCAGGACTGCCAACGATGCAACAGATCGCTTATATCTATCGTAGATGCGGTAGTTGTAGATAAACATCCTTTCGCTAAAATCAGATTCTGACTGGGATTGGATTTCTAGATGTATCAGTATCCAGGATTCTTCGCCACCAGTGCGGTATATTTTTATCAGCTTATCTGCTAGTCGCTTCCCCAGTTCGGCATCGCGCACCACCTGCTCTAATTCTTTGTCCAAGAACTCAGGCTGTTGAGTCCAATCTATTTCCCCATGTGCTTGGGGAAAGAAAAACAGCATGAAGTCTTCAAAATACAGTTGTAGTATCTGTTTCCACGGCGAATCATATTCCGTTTGGGGGCTGGCATCGGTCATACTTGTTCCAGGGCGAACTCACGCCCTTGATTGTATTACTACTTGTGAGCCAGTGTATGATTTTAGGCTCTTGAATTAAACCCCTAAACGAAGAGTTAAACTATGATTTCAGACTCCAAAACACTCAATGTTTTCTCTTCCAAATCCGTCAAATAAGCCCGCTTCAGCTGACCCAGCGACTCCAAAAACTTCTGCACCGACTCCTCCAACGCACCCGAATACACCCGATTGATGCGTAGGCGTAGCCCGCCGTAGGCATCGCATATCTCCCGCGTCTGCTCACACTCGGCAGGGAGGTAATTGTAAGATTTGAGGTGCTGCAAGCCAACGGTGTACTCCCCATCCCAGGTTTTGACAGTGCAACTGAACTCATTTACTTGGCTGACAATCCCCCAACACCCACCCCTGCCTCTGAGTTCCGGGTTGTCTTTGACTATGATTTGGCAGACTTCGCCGATTTGGTAGGTGTTTGGTACTTTCGTCCTTTCCATTATGCGCTGCACCACATCTTTGACGATTCTACCAGTCGGTACTTTCCCGCCTGCAAGTTCTACTGCGGTTTGCCATACCTCCCACTGTTCTTGAGGTTCTAGCTTTGTTATGGGTCGGACTTGCCCTTCGCCATCGGTGACAGGTTAAGGTCATGAACAATTTGTCAATAAGCAATAGTGCTTAAAATTATGGGATAAATTGGGGTAGAAAACACAATTTTTAAGCTAGCGATCGCGTTAAATTTAAAAGCATCATTTATTCTTACCCTCAAAACCCAGTACAAAGCTTAATTTGTTACTTTATTAAGCGGCTGATTTATAGCGTAATTACTATTGACAAAACTAATTTTGCCTTAACCTGTCACCAATGGCCCTTCGCTAGTGGGCAAAATTTGTGATCCATTTGTTGTCAAATCTTCAGGCGGCGAATTTTGACAACAAATTGTTGTCAAATTTTCATAGACATCAGCTGCTGCAATCAAATAATTCGATTTTTGACGGCTATTGTCACTGGAACGATAACTTGGCAGAAAAGGACATCTTTTGCTTCCAATCAGCTATTGGACAAATTATGGTTCCAACAAAACAATTTTATAAATCAAAAAATTAATTTCTGCAAGATGGTTTTGTCCATCTCTAGTTTTTTGAGGACTTTTCCAAAGCTACTCTAGATGATAGCTTCCAGAAATCTTCAATAGTATGTTCTATATGGCTCATGCATTTATGTATTCGTTTTTGAGAAATTTGATGGTTTGATAATTCTAGGCTTGATAATTCTTTCAGTTGAAAATATGCAATAATTTGTCTGTAAAATCTTGTAGTTTCCGACTCAAATACTTTAGTGTTAAAAGCGATTAATGAACCAAGAATCTTAATTAGCTCTGATTGTAATGCGATTTCTGAGTGATATAATCCATCTGATTTGATATGATATTTCTCTAAATTTCCTAACCATTCTCCACAATGATTACAATATCCAGTCCGCGAGTTAGGAGCTATGATAGGTAATTTATGATTGCAATGAGGACATTGTGTAATTAGAGGATAATGATGTTGGGGGCATACTGCAACTGGCTCAAAAGACCAAAGTAATGGTTCGTATATAGGTAATTTATTTTGATGCCAATAGCTGTAGCATAAAGGGCACCAAGCTTTGCAATCACGAAGTAAATAAACATAAGTTATTAATTCATGCCAATGCATCATAGTTAGACAGGTTAAATCACTACGTAAAGTGAGAATTTCTAGAGATTCAACTAATTTAGATGTATACCAACCACTAAAGTTTAGTAACTTGATATGAGAACGATTTGTAAAAGTCCTACCAACAATTCCCTTACAAGATCCCGATAAGTCATCATGCCCCCAAAAAAATGGGTAGATTTTATGCTTGATTAATTTATCCGGGGTAACGCAATGAACCTCAGCTAAACGAATGAGATAACTAATTAAACTTTCACATTCAATAGCTCCAATATTAATTGGCTCTAAAAAATATAAAACACTACGTTCTGGGATATCTGGAGTATGCAAATCATAACTTCGATATAAGGTTAATTTGTCAAACTGCATTTTCGCTCCCTATTGAATCTCGTCTTGGCTTACGAATTTCCAGTAATTTTCTTCGTTTTTTCGGCTCAATATCTTGAGATTTTATTTCAGGTTGTGAGGTTGTTTGATGTTTGGATATAGGTGGACAGCGTAAACCTAAGTCTTGATATAACTCTTCTATCTTTCCTTCAATTTCTGCATATCTAGCTTCTCCTTGTTTAATATGTTTGAGAATATTTCGACATTGACCAACTGATAAAGCCCTTTTCTCTAAATGTTTGAGCGTAACAGTAGGAGCATCTTCATTTAATGCTTCTCCAAGGGCATTTCTTGACCAATTTTTGAGGATACCAACACATCCTAAGCTGCGTGAATACAAATATTCCCAATGCGATAGAAAATCTGGTGGCTCTTTTGTTGGTATTTGACACTGAAAATTCCAAATTACTGAGTGCCAAATTTCTCTATCTTCTATAAATTCGGCATTGTAACGAGGCAGATGAACATAAATACTACGTCTACTTAATTGGTCGCCTATATCATGAAGGGTTAGTAAATCATAAGTTCCAATTAATCCATGCAAAACTTGAGTGAGAGAAGCTAATGATTTAATTGCTTCAGGTACGTCTGTTAGTTTTCTTCCACTAGCTACAGCTAATAAATGATGCGCTTCATCAATAAAAAATATTTTCGGTCTTCTCTGTTTCAAAGCTTGCTCTAGTGCCCATCCTAATTCAGTCTCTAAAATTGCTGGTTTAATTATTAATTGACCATCAGAATTATGATATACGCCCGAAGTTCCATAATTTATCTTATTTTCAATTAGCTCTGGTGCTTCTGCCAGTGCATATAAGCAACGTTGTCGATTAAATTGGCCAAAAATAGTGGTGAATTTCCCAATAATTCTTCAGTTATAACTAGTAAGCCTCAGTCATAAATTAGACAATTAATTTTTGTTAAAGTTGCCCCATTATTTTGTTGATAATCTATTCTTAACCTTCACACTTAAAGCATTACTTGTTTGACGATTGTCGTTGAAGTAAGCACTACGTAAAATTGTTCGACTCTAATTGTTGAAAGTATTGATATATCTTGTTTTTATGCCCAACTATTATTAAGCATGAAAAGCTACACAAGTATTACTTAACTAAGAAAAAATATCTGCACTTACGGAACGGTTTATGCTTCCATTTTGCGTACTAGGACAAGTTATGCTTCCGTTAGTTTGGACTTGCTGACAATTAATTAACGCAACAATAAGGTTTCAGACCCTAAAATCCTCGCTTATGCTTCCAGACCCTGACAATTTTTGGGTCTGGTTACACTCTAACGCGACTTGTAATTGCGCGGCTAACACCTGTACGTGCGGCTTTTGCATCATGGTCATATGGTTCCCCAGAACAACATGAACATCTACAGTGCTAGAAATCTCCTTCCAACCCAAGGTCGGCTCTTTTAGCATCTCACTTTGAACTGCATCAGTATCCTCAACGACATCAACATCTTGGGCACGGAAAAGGGCAATACGAGTTGGAAGCACTCCCGAAGGCAAATAAGTACGATGGGCTTTCAGGGACGCCATGTATACTTGCACTAGCCCCCGAACTAATGTTATTCCTGCATCAGGTGGTAACAAGTTGACCCGTATTAACCGTTCTTTGAGATAGTGCCATCGCTCCTCAGTAGTCAAGTTAGCAAGAGTTTCTTTGGATACCTCTAAGTTCAAGGAGAACATGTATTCAATGTAGCTGGCAAAATCAAAGAGATTTGCTGCCTCCTCTTCATCGGAACAATTCGGCTTATTACTAACAATTGGCGCAAGAACATCGATAATCGCAACTAGAGCTACTTCATGTCCCATTTTTCGTAGCTGTTGTGCCATCTCAAAGGCAACTACACCTCCAAAGGAATGCCCTCCCAGCAGGTAGGGACCATTTGGCTGAAGAGTCTGCATTGCTTCAATATAGTAGGCGGCTATGTCTTCCACCCGTGTGAAAGGCTCTGATTCGCCATCCAGACCTTTTGCAGTGAAACCGTAGAAGGGTTGGTCAAGGCCAAGATGACGCGCTAGCTCATACAAGTAAATCACATTTCCACCAACTCCAGGCACGCAGAAAAATGGTCTTTTGTCACCCCTAGACTGAATCGCTACTAAGGGAGACCACGAGAAGGAATCTGCTGATGCTCGAAGACAACTCGCAAGCTGTTCGATAGTCGGGCTAGCCAAAAGTGTCGCTAAAGGAAGATTTAGACCAAAGTGCTGCGGAATCTGAGCCATTAGGCGTACAGCTAAAAGCGAATGACCGCCTAATTCAAAAAAGTTATCGTGAACTCCAATAGTGGAAAGCTGCAAAACTTCTGACCAAATGCGCTGTAGTTGCTGTTCAACTGTGTCGCGGGGAGGGATAAAGCTGGTTGAGTCAGAAGGTGAGCTATCTGGTGCTGGTAAGGCGCGACGGTCTACCTTGCCGTTGGGGGTTAGTGACAGGGCATCCAACATCACAAAAGTGTTTGGCATCATGTATTCGGGTAGCTTCTTTTGCAGGAAGCGGCGAACCTCGCTGAGTAATAAACTCGAACTGCTCCAAGTCGGTTTTACAGAATCACAGACTAACTTGCTACCACGCTCTTCTGGCAGGTACTGGTTTATGGATGGTCGTCTCGCATAGATATTATAGAGTCCAGTATCTTCCAGTAAAGTATCCTGCTCAATAGTTAGGTCGTATCCATGTTTTTTGAGCAGTGCTGCAATCTCCTCCAACCTGCCGTCGATGTTATGAACCTCTACAACTATCTGCTGGATCTTTTGCCAATCCTCTTGCTGGATGCCAGAAAGCACGTCCTGCTCACTTTTCTCCACGTCGATTTTCAGCAAATCGATCCTCTCAACGCCATGCTCACCAATCACATCAGAAATTGTCCTTAAGTGGCAAGTGAATTGCTGACTCTGCAATCGTTCTGCTAGCAGTTCATCAATTGCCTGACTTGATAGTGCTGTCTCATTTGCTACAATATTTTGTTGTTTGAGCAAAAAAGATTTGATCACCTCTCGCTCTTGATCAGCATCAGCAAAGCGTCCAGAAATTACGGAAACTTGGGGATAATACGTAAAAGTGTCACTCTTTGTCTCGTTGGAAAGACCAAGATTAAATAGCTTGACATTTAAGCCATAGCCTTCAGTATTTATGCGTAGTAGGTCAAAAACAGGCGGAATTGGCTCAAATGCGTAAATAGAAACATCTTTACAGATTTGACCCACGAAGAGTGTGAACAGACCGATATTGGCACCCACATCAAAAATACAATCCCCTTTATTGATAGTGATGCCATGTTTTAAATAAGCCTGTTCCTCCCAAAGTTCTTTGTAGACGAATTCTGTCTCGTTTTTATTCAGATGGGCAATCACCATGCCATTCGGCAACTCATGGAGTAATCTTTCATTAAGCAGACCTTTGTTTTTAAAACGAAGTAGTTGTAAAATTGGAAAAGCATAGTTTTGGTCAGGGACAATATATGCTACCAGACGCTTATTGTCAGGATCGTCCTCTCGGAGGATTACCACAGTTTCCCCCACAGCCAGATGTTGTGTTAGCGCTGCCTCAATTTCGCCAAGTTCAATACGGAAGCCGCGAATCTTGACCTGATTGTCAATGCGACCTAGAAATTCGATGTTACCATCGGGTAAATAACGGGCTAAGTCACTTGTTTTGTAGAGGCGAGAAGAGGGTTCATTGCTAAAGAGATTGGGGATAAATTTCTCAGTCGTCAAATCGCAACGGTTGAGGTAGCCTCGCGCCACGCCATCACCACCGATGTATAGTTCGCCAGCAACTCCCACAGGAACAGGTTGGAGATAGTGATCTAAAATGTAAATCTGCGTGTTGGCAATCGGGCGACCAATAGGCACCGTCCTTAAATTACTCTCTGGTTGGCATTGCCAGAAGGTGACATCGATTGCCGCTTCTGTTGGACCGTAGAGATTGTGCAATTCGCAGTTCAGGCGAGCAAAAAAGCGTTCAAGGAGTTTTTTTGGCAGTGCTTCGCCACTACAGAACGTTCGCTTTAAGCAACTGCACCTTTCCAGACCCTGTTCTTCTAAGAAAACCTGGAGCATGGAAGGGACAAAATGCAGTGTGGTAATCTGCTGCTCTAGCGTCAAGTTGACTAAGTAAGCACTATCAGTATGTCCACCCGGTTTTGCTACAACTAAACGCGCTCCAGTCAATAATGGCCAAAAGAATTCCCAAACTGACACATCGAAGCTGAAAGGAGTCTTCTGTAAAACGCAATCTGCCGCCGTTAATTGATAGGTTTGTTGCATCCAAAGCAGGCGATTGCAAACCCCTTGGTGGGTGTTCATCGCTCCTTTAGGCTTTCCGGTAGACCCGGAAGTGTAGATGACGTAAGCAAGGTTATCGGGTGTCACTCCGCTAATTGGGTTTGATTCGCTCAATAGAGCGATCGCTCGCTCCGAGGTGTCTAAGCAGACGACACGTGCGTTATTTTTGGGAAGAGACTCTACTAACTGAGCTTGAGTTAGCAGCACTTGCACACCGGAGTCTTCTAGCATATAGTGCAAGCGCTCAGTTGGATAAGTTGGGTCTAAGGGCACATAAGCACCACCAGCCTTGAGGATGCCAAGCAATCCCACTACCATCTCCAGCGATCGCTCTACACAAATTCCCACTAAAACTTCTGGTCCCACACCTAAAGTTTTCAAGTGATGTGCTATTCTGTTCGCCCGTTGGTTCAGCTCTCGGTAGGTCAACTGTTTATCTTCAAAGACCACAGCAATGGTATCAGGCGATCGCTCCACTTGTTCCTCAAACAACTGGTGGATACACTTATCTATGGGATACTCTCTTGTGGTGTTGTTCCACTCCCACAGTAGCTGGTGCCGCTCTTGCTCTGTGAGGAGAGGCAAAGAGGAAACCTTCTGTTGAGGATTAGCTACAATTCCCTCAAGTAAGATCTGGAAATGTCCGGCCATACGAGCGATCGTACTGGCATCAAACAGGTCAGTATTGTATTCCCATGTCCCGATTAGTCCAGAGGGAGTGTTCTCTAAATATAAAGTTAAATCAAACTTTGCCGTAGCGGTTTCTATTGGTAAAGGACTCACCGTTAAGCCTGCCATCTGTATCTGGGGCATCGGCACATTAAGTACCAACATCACCTGCACCAGTGGTGTGTAGCTTAAGTCACGTTCTAGCTTTAATTCCTCTACTAGCTTCTCAAAGGGTAAGTCTTGATGGGCATGGGCTAAAAGCGTTACGTCCCGGACTCTTGAGAGTACATCCTCAAAACTCGGGTTGCCCGACAAACCAGTGCGTAGCACTAAAATATTGACAAAAAATCCAATCAATGAACCAATTTCGGAGCGTGAGCGGTTAGCGTGCGGCGTGCCTACACAGATATCAGTCTGCCCTGTATAATGGTAAAGCAATGTTTGAAACGCTGCCAATAACGTCATAAACAAGGTGACTTTTTGCCGCTGACTTAAACTCACTAGCGCCAGAGTAAGCTCCGTAGAGAGTGCCATTCGTTGATGCGCCCCCCTATATGTTTGAATTGAAGGTCGCACTCGGTCAGTTGGCAGTTCTAATAAAGCTGGCGCACCCTCAAGTTGTTGCTTCCAATAAGCTAGTTGAGACGAAAGTACCTCTAGTGTTAACCACTGCCGCTGCCAAACCGCAAAGTCTTTGTACTGAATCGATAGCTCTGGTAGCTCTGGGGATAAATCATTGCACAAGGCTGAGTAAATAGTTGCCAACTCTCGTACAATTATGTCCCATGACCAACCATCGGATACAATGTGGTGTATTGTTAGCAGCAATACGTGTTCTATCTCTGTGAGTTTAAGCAAAGTAACTCGAATTAAAGGAACACTTGCGAGGTCAAAGGGTCGCTGAGCTTCTGCCGTTGCGAATCGTTGGACAGAGATTTCTCTTTCACTTGATGGTAGATATTGCAAATCTACTAATGGCATGATCAAGGTCAAGCTTTCAGCAATTACCTGAATGGGCTGTCCGTCAACTGTTGCGAAGTAGGTACGTAAAATTTCGTGGCGTTGGATAATCTTATTGAGGCTTTTTTCTAAAGCGACAACGTTCAGAGAACCATGAAGTCGCCGAGCTACTGCTTCGTTATAGAAGGGGTTAGTTGGCTCTAACTGGCTCAAGAACCATAGTCCTTCCTGGGCAAAAGAGAGAGGCAAGTTCCTCTGGAGCGAAACAGGCACCTGGGGTATAAAAGTATCAATTGCATTGCTCTTTTTTTGCAGCAACTTTACAAGCTCTGCCTTATCAATGAATTCAGCCAGTGCAGCAATGGTAAGGGCATTCAAGAAGCTATTGAGAGAAATTTTCTCCTGTAAAGTTTCGCTTAACTTGAAAGTCAGCTGAATCCCTAAGAGGGAGTCTCCACCTAACTCAAAGAAGTTATCATAAATTCCTATCAACTCAATCCCCAGAAAATCTTGCCAAATTTGAGCAATTGTTTGCTCCAATTCGTTTCTAGGAGCCACATAAGCATTTGTCAATGCTGGTCGTGGACTTCTTGATTGGGAGTCCACAGCAGACTCCTCTAAATCCTGACGTTGCTTAAGTTTGGTTTCCCCCTTGGCTTGCTTTATTGCAATCTCTAAATCCCGTGTTGAAACGAGAACCTGAGGTATTGAATTACACAAAATCCTGTGGAAAACCTCTACGCCCTCTGCGGGCAATAACCCATGCTCAAGGAGTTGTTCAAATAAGGGTGTTGGCGTGGTTGTCCCAGAAGACTTCTCCGAAAAAGAAACTGTTTTTTCTGTTAACCGAGTGGGGGAAAACTTTGTGCCAGAAGCCCAGAGCTTCGCTGCTTCTACTGCCATGCCCACTTCCTGCCAAGCATCCCAGTTTATAGAGACGGTGAATGTACCATCTCGGTTGGTCTTATAATGAGCAAAAGAGTCTAAAAAAGCGTTGGCTGCACAATAGTCTACTTGTCCAAATGCTCCCAGGACAGAGGTCAGTGATGAACACAGGACAAACCAATCCAACTCCATGTTCTTCAAGATACTATCGAGAACCAATGTGCCCTTGACTTTTGCGGCAAGAGTGCCTGACGCCATTTCGAGTGTTTTTAGCTGAATGACTCCACCAGCCGGAACACCAGCCGTGTGGATAACGCCATTGATTTTGCCGAAGCTATCTGTTGCTTTGGCAATCTCCTGTTGCATTTGTAACTGATCGGCTAAATCAGCGCAAACAATGAACACCTCGCTTCCTTTGGCTTCGAGTTCCTGTATTTTCCGAATTTTACGGTTGATTTCATCTTGCTCATCATGAGTAGCTAGCCATTGTTCCCAGTCGGAACGGTTAGGAAAAGCCGAACGCCCTGTTAGAATGAGTTTGGCTCTTACGGTATTAGCTAGATGTTCTGCCAGTACTAATCCAATACCTCCGAGTCCCCCTGTAATCAGATAGACCCCTCCTTCCCGCAAGCGCGATATTTCGTTGCCAGACTGTTTTAATCGTACTGGATCGTAGGTTTGCACAAAACGATGATTTCCCCGGTAGGCGATAACCGAATCCTCTGATTTTGCTTTTAGTTCATGCAGTAACTGGTCGAGCAGTACTTCTTGTTTCCAGGTTAATTGGGGAATAACAATATCAACGCTACGACAGGTTATATTAGAGTACTCTTGCGGAATTACCTTAACAGGTCCAATTAAGGTTACTTTTTCCGGGCATAGCCATTCTTCTCCCGCCACTTCCTGCATATTATTGGAAACGATGGTGAGTTGACATTCGTCAGTAAAGTTCTGTTTTCCTAGGGCTTGTGCAAGATACAGCAAACTGTAGAATCCACAGTCTTGAGCTTTGTCAACCGATTCCAAATTGAATTCGGCGCAATTGTTCTGAGTGACACTCCACAAATGAATGATGTTGTTTGGGAGCAAATTCAAGGCATGAAGTCCCGAAAGCAAGGTGTCGTAGTCATTGCTTTGTTCAGGATTTAGGATATAAAGGTAATCGCTTTGCTTAATAAACGATTCCCCAACTTTGACAACAACTACCGGATGACCTTCTTGTGCCAGTCGTTGCACAAGTTTTTCCCCTAACCCACACTCATCAGTAAACACCAGTACGTTGCCGAGAATTGATGTCTCGTCTAGTTGATGGGCTAGTAGCGGGGAGCGCTTCCACGATGGAATGTAAAACCAGTCAGCTATGTCTGGCTTTTTGCCTGGTGCAGACGCAACATCTAATTTCTCTTGCTCTACGCCGATAGAATCTACCTGTTTTTGGGGTGAAATCCAGTAACGCTGGCGCTCAAAGGGATATGTCGGCAAGGGGACGCGATAACGCTGCTCTTGGGCATAGAATCCCGACCAATCTATGTTGACGCCAGCCAACCACAGTTGTCCCAAGGTATTCAGCAAGAACGCTACATCTGAGCCGATTTGTTGCGGATGGCGCATTGAATTGAGCACCACCTGTGAGGCTACTTTACTGGGGTGTCGTTTGACCAGTGTACTCAACGTCTGTCCCGGACCAACTTCCAGGAGAATTTGGTCGGGTTCTTTCAACAACTCTTCCAGCGAGAGTGCAAATTGCACTGTATGGCGCAAGTGCTTTGCCCAGTAGTCGGGATCTGTTGCTTGAGCTTCCGTAATCCAATTTCCTGTGACATTGGACAGGTAAGGAATTTGTGGAGGATTTAAGTTGACTTGTTTGACTCGTTCTGCAAACGGCTTCAAGATAGGTTCCATCATCTGGGAATGGAAGGCACCAGATGTATGTAAACGGCGGCACTCTAAACCTTGTTGAGTTAATTGATTTTCTAAAACCTCAACTGCTTCTTTTAAGCCGGAAACCACGCAAAGGGATGGTCCGTTAATTGCAGCTATTGAGAGTTCTTTGCCTAAGAGGGGTTGTACCTCTTGTTCTGGAAGTGGAATGGCGAGCATGGCTCCACCAGATACTTGCTGCATCATTCGCCCTCGTGCTGCCACTAAGGATAGCCCATCCTCAAGGGAGAAGACGCCAGCTAAACAGGCGGCGACGTATTCGCCGATACTGTGACCAATGAAGCTTTGGGGACGAACTCCCCAGGATTCAATGAGTTTTGCCAGCGCGTACTCAATGGTAAACAGAGCCGGTTGAGCAATCGCTGTCTGTTGCAATTGTTGGGCAGCCTCGTCCGTGAAGTCAGAATCGGGGTAAAGAATATCGCGCAAATCCAGTCCTAATTCTGGTCGCAGTAGTTCTGCACAATAATCGACTTGTTCCCGAAAGACGGCTTCATTCTGGTAAATGTCTCGCGCCATGTTGACATATTGAGCACCTTGACCGGAAAACATGAATATGACCGGGCACTCTGAGGATGGGGCATAATCTGTGACAACCTGTTCGCCTGCTTGGGAACTCAGAGCCGTAACGGCTTCTCCCAATTGATCACACACCAAAATACGCCGATGAGCAAAAGCTCGACGACCAACACTGAGAGTGTATGCTACATCTGCCAAATCGAGGTTGGGATGTTGCGTGAGGTGTTCGATAAGATTGCTGGTTGCTGTTTCCAGAGCCGAACTTGTTTTAGCAGATAGCACTAATAACTGATATGGTCTTGTGCTGTGTGTTTCGTCAAATGTTCTCTTCTCTAAAACTGGAGCTTCTTCCAGCACAACATGAGCATTTGTACCTCCAATGCCAAAAGAACTAACTCCAGCCCGACGAGGAGTGCCATCAGTTTTCCATTCGGACAGCTTAGTGTTGACGTAAAAGGGACTGTTAGCGAAATCAATTTTTGGGTTGGGGGTTTCAAAGTGTAAACTTGGAGGAATTTGTTTGTGCTTAAGAGCCAAAACTGTCTTAATTAGACCCGCCATACCGGATGCCGTATCGAGGTGCCCTATATTTGTCTTCACCGAGCCAATAGCGCAGAAGTGTTTTTTCTGGGTACTGTTGTGGAAAGCTTTGGTGAGGGCAGCAATTTCAATCGGGTCGCCAAGTTCTGTTCCTGTACCGTGGGCTTCTATATAGGTGATTGTCTCAGGATCTATACCCGCGATCGCCTGTGCTTCTCCAATAACTGCTGCTTGGCCTTCAACACTGGGCGCTGTAAACCCTATCTTGTTCGTGCCATCGTTATTAATGGCGGAACCTTTAATGATGGTGTGGATATAGTCTCCGTCTGCGATCGCATCTGTGGCACGCTTGAGCATGACAATACCCACACCGTCGCCACCAATAGTTCCTTGTGCTTTGGCATCAAAGGCGCGACAGTGACCATCAGGGGATAAAATCATACCCTCTTGATATAAATAACCCTCCTTTTGGGGAATGGTGATAGTAACAGCGCCAGCTAGAGCCATGTCGCACTCGCCATTTAGCAAACTCTGACAAGCCATATGTACGGCGACTAAGGAAGTTGAACAAGCCGTTTGAATATTTACTGCTGGCCCGGTAAGATTTAGCTTGTAGGCTACCCTTGTCGGCAGAAAATCTTTTTCCGTCGCCAGCATTAATTGATATGTGCTGACTGTCCTGGAGACAGCCGGATTTAGATAAAGATTTTTGAGCTGATAATCACTTGCACTCACCCCTGCATAAACGCCGATTGAACGGGTGTAGGTTTGGGGGTTATAACCAGCTTGTTCCAAGGTTTCCCAAGCACATTCCAAAAAAAGGCGCTGTTGCGGGTCAAGTATCTCAGCTTCTTTGGGATTAAAGCCGAAGAAATTGGCATCGAACAATTCGATGTCATCCACACAGGCGCTAGCCTTGACATAGTTGGGGTTTTGCAGCCGTTCTGGATGAACTCCATTCATGAGAAGTTCTTCATCGGAGAACCAAGAAATCGACTCGACGCCTGAACACAAATTTTCCCAAAAGCAATCTATATTTTCCGCTCCAGGGAAACGCCCAGACATGGCAATAATGGCTATATCTGATTCTCTGATATCATTTTTGAAAAAATTCATCATCTCCATTGCTCCTGATTCACGGTTTTTTCGGCGACCGATACTGTTGCCTGATATTCCTTCGTTGGTTCATCGAACCTTGACTGTTGCTGCGGAGTTCTGCTCGTTCTGCCTCTGATTTGGGCGCGTCTGGTGTTTGGGATCTCTGTTCGCTTAAGAGTTGTCCCAACGCTCTGACAGTTGGGTGTTGAAACATCTCTACCATTGAGAGTTCTTTGGTAAAAATTATTTGCAGTTTCTGCAAAACTTGGATTAATCGTAAGGAATTTCCTCCCAGATCAAAGAAATTATCATCCCGCCCAACTTTTTCTAAGAGAAGGATTTTCTGCCAAACATCAGCAATGAGTTTCTCTACCTTGGTTTGCGGCATCTCCAAAGAAAGAGATCGCATGACTGGTTCGGGGGGTGGAAGGGCGCGACGATCTACTTTCCCGTTCGGTGTGAGTGGCAGAGCGCTCAGTCTCATCAGCGTTACTGGAACCATGTATTCCGGTAGTTGTTGCCTCAGATCTGTCTTAATTTTGTGGGTCAAATCTTCAATTGAATTCAATCTCTCTGTAGATACGATATAGGCAACCAATCGTTGGTTACTAGGTTGGTCTTCATGTACCACAACCACAGCTTGGTCCACCTCAGGATGCTGGGTTAGTACAGCTTCAATTTCCCCCAGTTCGATGCGGAAGCCGCGAATCTTGACCTGGTTGTCAAGACGACCCTTGAACTCGATGTTGCCGTCAGGTAGGTAACGGGCTTTATCGCCAGTTTTGTAGAGGCGTGACCCAGGTTCATTGCTAAAGGGGTTGGGAATGAATTTCGACTCGGTTAAATCCGGACGATTTAGGTAGCCACGGGCGAGGCCAGCACCGCCGATGTACAGTTCGCCCAATACGCCAATAGGGACGGGTTGGAGATATCGATCTAGGATATAAAGCTGGGTATTTGCGATCGGGCGACCAATTGGAATTCCACCAGATAACGAAGTTTGAGCGTTAACCTCATAAACACAGCATCCCACAACGGTCTCAGTTGGTCCGTACTCGTTTATTAGTTTGGTTGAAGGTGCTGATTCTCGCCAAAATGAAACGCTCTTTCCTGATAAGGCTTCGCCGCCAATAATAAATGCTCTTGTTTGATTGTTGGCTGACCAATTAGGTATTAAGAAGCTGAGTAAATCTAAATGAGCTGGGGTAATTTTGACAAGGCTGAACTGACTTTGAGAGCACAAAATGGCACCCAGGGCTTCTATTTCTTGCTTTTCGGGGAGGAGTACTACTTTTTTTCCTACTAATAAGGGAGAGAATAAGCTGGTAATAGTCGCATCAAAGCCAATCGAAGAGTGGACGGGAGCACCAGACCCATCTGCTACTGCATACGCTTTTGTACACCAGCTCAGATAATTGACAAGTCCTTGGTGGATGATCAGTGTCCCCTTCGGCTGACCAGTAGACCCGGAGGTGTAGATGACATAAGCCAAGTTCTGGGGCCCAACGGAGCTGACGGGATTTTCCTCACTTGAGTGAGAAATTATTTCCCAGTCTGTATCTAAACAGACCACACGCGCTTTATTCTCAGGTAGCCTTACCATCAACTTTGATGAAGTCAACAGTACTGGCACAGAGGAATCTGACAGCATGAAGGACAAGCGCTTGTGGGGGAGTTGCGGGTCTAAGGGTACATAGGCTCCACCAGCTTTGAGGATGCCAAGCAATCCTACCATCATCTTTAGGGAGCGCTCTACACAAATCCCCACTAAAACTTCTGATCCCACGCCCAGAGTTTTCAAGTGATGTGCCAGACAGTTCGCCCGTTGGTTAAGCTCTCGGTAGGTCAACTGTTTATCTTCAAAAACCACCGCAATGGCATCAGGATTTCGCTCTACCTGTTCCTCAAACAACTGGTGGATACACTTATCTTGAGGGTACTCTGTTTGAGTGTTGTTCCATTCCACTAGCAACTGGTGTCGCTCTCGAAGAGTTAGCAGGGACAATTCTGGAACCCGCTGTTGAGGATTAGCTACAATTCCCTTCAGTAAGGTTTGGAAATGTCCGGCCATACGAGCGATGGTGGTTTCATCAAAAAGGTCAGCATTGTATTCCCATACTCCTACCAATCCATCAGCCGTATTCTCCATTGATAGGGTCAAATCAAACTTGGCTGTGCCGATTTCCACTGCATACGAGCTTACCGTTAGCTCAGGCAGTTCAAAAGAAGGAACACTCTTCTCGTCGAGGGCAAACATCACCTGAAATAGCGGCGTATAGCTCAAGGAACGCGTTGGTTGCAATGCCTCTACCAACTGCTCGAAAGGCAGGTCTTGATGTGTGTAAGCCCCGAGCGCCACTTCCCTGACTCTTGAGAGTACATCCTCAAAACTGGGATCGCCGCCGAGGTGCGTTCGCAGCACTAAAGTATTGACAAAAAAGCCAATTAACCGTTCAATTTCCTGTCGGTTGCGACCGGCTACAGGCGTACCTACTACTATATCATCAGAACTTGTAATTCGGTACAGCAACGTCACAAACGCTGCCAATAGCGTCATAAACAGAGTGACTCCCGTTCGCTTACTCAAAGCAGAAAGTTTCCCGCTCAATTCAAGGGAAAGGGCTGCATAGTGATATCTTCCTCGGTAGGTTTGAACAGCCGGTCGCGGTCGGTCTGTCGGCAATTCTAATAAAGCCGGAGCGTTCTTAAGTTGTTGCTTCCAGTAGTCAAGCTGAGCTTCCAATTTTTCTCCTTGTAACCACTGGCGCTGCCAAAGGGCAAAGTCGGCATATTGTACTGGCAAGGAGGGTAAAACAGGAGTAATGCCTGTGCCGAAGGCTTTGTAAAGTTCTGTTAATTCATGAGTGAATACGCCCAGCGACCAACCATCTGAAATAATGTGGTGCATGGTGAATAACAAGACGTATTCTGTTTCACCTAGCTTTTGCACCATACTTCTCAGCAAAGGCTCTCGCTCCAGGTTAAAAGGTCGATTGGCTTCTTCAAAAGCCAATCGTTGCGCCTCGATTTGGAGCTCGCTTTCTCGAATGTGCAACAAGTTCACCACTTGTAGTTGACAATTGAGAGTTGCGGCAATAACAGCAACGGGTTGACCTTCTTGTGTGGTGAAGTTTGTACGTAAGGCTTCATGCCGTTGGATAATTTCGTTGATGCTGCTCTGTAGCGCCGCTATATTGAGCTGACCGCTCAAACGCAAAGCAAGCGGGATGTTGTAAAATGCACTGTTTGGCTGTAACTGGTCGAGGAACCACAACCTAGCTTGAGCAAAGGATAATGGGATGGACTCTGACCTTGGAATTGGTAGAAGCGGCAGAGCTTCCTGTGATTGTCCGTTCTTGAGCGAATTCTCAACCCGCGAAGCGAATTCGGCAATCGTGGGAGCTTCAAACAAACTGCGTAGCGGTAATTCGACGGCAAAGGTGTCCCGCACCCTTGAAATCACTTGAGTAGCTAATAAGGAATGTCCGCCCAGTTCAAAGAAATTGTGGTGAACGCCCACAAGTTCAATTCTTAGGACATCTGTCCAAATGCTGGCTAGCATTTCCTCAATTGGAGTGCGAGGGGCTACTGATGACCGTTGCAGTTCGGGTTGAAAGTCTGGTGCTGGTAGGGCGCGGCGATCTACCTTGCCGTTGGGGGTAAGTGGCAGGGCGGACAAGATAACGAACGCTCCCGGTATCATGTAATCAGGCAGTTTCTCTTTAAGAAAACCTCGCAAGTCGCTGCTAGCGAGAGCTTCTGAGTGGTTAGGGACAATGTAAGCTGCCAGATATTTTTGACCAGGAACATCTTCTCGCGCTATAACCGCAGTTTCTCGCACGCCTGGGTACTGCGCGATCGCTGTCTCAATTTCCCCCAGTTCGATGCGGAAGCCGCGAATCTTGACCTGGTTGTCAAGGCGACCCTTGAACTCGATGTTACCGTCAGTTAGATAGCGTGCCTTATCACCAGTTTTGTAGAGGCGAGAATTTGGTTGATTGCTAAAGGGATTGGAAATAAATTTTTCCTGAGTCAAATCGGGACGGTTGAGGTACCCCCGTGCCAGACCATCACCACCAATGTACAGCTCTCCTGGTACGCCGATGGGAACTGGCTGCAACTTTTTGTCGAGCAGATAAACTTGTGTATTGGCTATGGGACGACCGATAGTTACAAGGGTGTCCCCTTTCTTAATCAAGGCAAATGTGGAATAGGTCGTATCTTCAGACGGGCCGTAAAGGTTGAAGACCTGTTGGACATTGGGAAGCTGATAGATTTGCTGTACAAGTTGATTCTGGAGTGGTTCACCTGCAAGGTTGACTATCCGCACAGAAGCAGGTATCCCCTGTGAGCGCACTAACTCCGCCATCGCGGTGGGAACTGTATTGATTAATGTGACTTGTGCAGCAGCAGGCAAGGTGGGCAAATCGAGCGCGTTTTGAGCTAGAATGACCAAGCCACCCCAACTCAGGGGAACAAACAGCTCGAATACCGACAGATCGAAGCAGATAGAGGTTGAGGCTAGAACTCCAGCGAGGTCTTCGGTCGCAAAGACTTCTTTCGCCCAAGTCAATAGAGCAACTGTGCTGTGATGCTCGATCGCCACCCCCTTGGGTCTACCAGTAGAACCAGAGGTGTAAATCACATAGGCCAAGTTATCGCGTGTTACCCCATGAATGGGATTTGAATCGCTATGCAGAGCGATTTGCTCCCAGTTTGTGTCTAAGCAGACGACACGCGCCTGATGTTTGGGAAGAGACTTTACTAACTGAGATAAGGTTAGTAGCACTTGCACACCGGAGTCTTCTAGTATATGGTGCAAGCGCTCAGTTGGATAAGTTGGGTCCAAGGGCACATACGCTCCACCTGCTTTGAGAATTCCCAGTAATCCTACTACCATCTCCAGCGATCGCTCTACACAAATTCCCACTAAAACTTCTGGTCCCACACCTAAAGTTTTCAAGTGATGTGCCAGACAGTTTGCTCGTTGGTTCATCTCTCGGTAGGTCAACTGTTTATCTTCAAAAACCACAGCAATGGTATCAGGCGATCGCTCTACCTGTTCCTCAAACAACTGGTGGATACACTTATCGAAAGGATACTCTTTGGTGGTGTTGTTCCACTCTACTAATAGCTGGTGCCGCTCTCGCTCCTCAAGCAGGGGCAATTGTGAAACCCGCTGTTGAGGATTAGCTACAATTCCCTCCAGTAACGTCTGGAAATGTCGGGCCATGCGAGCGATTGTACTGGCATCAAACAGGTCAGTATTGTATTCCCAGTCCCCAATTAATCCAGAGGCAGTGTTCTCGAAAGATAAAGTCAGATCAAACTTTGCCGTAGCGGTTTCTATTGGTAAAGGACTCACCGTTAAGCCTGCCATCTGTATCTGGGGCATCGGCACATTAAGTACCAACATTACCTGCGCCAGTGGTGTGTAGCTTAAGTCACGCTCTAACTTTAATTCCTCTACTAGCTTCTCAAACGGTAAGTCTTGATGGGCATGGGCTAAAAGCGTTACGTCCCGGACTCTTGAAAGTACATCCTCAAAACTCGGATTCCCGGACAAACTTGTGCGTAGCACTAAGGTATTGACAAAAAAACCAATCAATGACTCAATTTCCGGGCGATCGCGGTTAGCGTGCGGCGTACCTACGCAGATATCGGTCTGTCCTGTATAACGGTAAAGTAATGTTTGAAATGCCGCCAACAGCGTTATAAATAGGGTGACTCCTGACCGTTGACTTAAACTCACGACGGCCAAAGTTAGCTCTTTTGAGAGTACAAATTTATGATGCGCCCCCCTATAGGTTTGAGTAGCAGGTCTTACTCGGTCAGTTGGCAGTTCCAATAAAGCTGGCGCACCCTCAAGTTGTTGCTTCCAATAAGCTAGTTGGGACTCAAGGACTTCTCGAAGCAACCACTGCCGCTGCCAAACCGCAAAGTCTTTGTACTGAATCGATAGCTCTGGCAGCTCTGGGGATAAATCATTGCAGAAAGCTGAGTAAAGGGTTGCTAACTCTCGTAAAAGTATGCCCCATGACCAACCATCCCAGACAATGTGGTGTATTGTTAGCAGTAAGACGTGTTCTACTTCCGTTAGCTTAAGTACACATGTTCTGATTAAAGGAGAGCTAGCAAGGTCAAAGGGTTGCTGGGCTTCTGCGATTGCTAATCGTTGGGCAGAGATTTCTCTTTCACTCTCAGGTATATCTCGCAGGTCTACTACTGGTATACTCAAGGTTAAGCTTTCAGCAATTACTTGAACGGGTTGTCCGTCAACCTTTACGAAGTTGGTACGTAAAGCTGAGTGGCGAGCAATAATTTTGTTGAGACTTTTCTCTAGCGCCACGAGGTTCAGAAAACCATGAAGTCGCAGAGCTTGTGGTTCGTTGTAGAAGGGGTTGTTTGGCTCTAACTGGCTCAAGAACCACATTCTTGCTTGAGCAAAAGACAGAGGTAAGTCGCGATCTCGCTCGACTTTTACAAGGGGTAGGTCAGCATCACGCCGATTTGCATTGCTTTGGTGCAGCAACTTTACAACTTCTGCCTTATGCAATGCCAGATCGTCACGTAGTTCTGGTGTTAGTACCCCTTTTGGAGCACGATAGCGCAACTGGCCATCCTCAACCCACAACTTTACACCCCGCTGGGCAAGTTCAGCTAAAAATTGATTAAGGTTCACAGAGAGCCTTCCTCCATATCGTCATCGAGTTCAGTAGATGGGGATGCTGATGTGATTATCTCCGCCAAGGCTAATTGCGAGAGCATTAGCTCTGCTAGTTGGGAAATGCTTGCACCCTCCATGATTTTGATTACAGGCAAGTTCACCCCCATCTCGTTATTGATCCGATTCCTCAGCTCGATTGCCGTTAAAGAGTCAAGTCCCAAATTGGTTAGCGACTCAAGCATATCCAGCTTGGCGGCAGAAAATCCCAGTAGCTTTGCTACTTGTTCTCTAAGGCGAGACTCCAATAACTGTTGACGTTCTACTGGCGGATAAGATACGAGGGTGTTGTGGAGGAAATCTCCTTCTCTCTCTTGCGTAAGGACTCTTGACTGGCCGTGCAATCCCTGAATTTCTATGCTCAAATCAGTGAAGAATGGCGAGATCGTCAATAGTCTTTCCAAGTAACGCGACCAGTTGATAGACACAACCCCAACCTGTACAGGTGCTTCTAAAAACAACTGCTTCAGTACCTGCAATCCTTGGTGAGGGGCTATAGTTCCCATTCCTATCTGATTGAGTCGCTCAATTACCTGTTGATTTCTCGCGGCGGCTCCTATCTCTGACCAAGCTCCCCAGTTAATACTAGAGCCAGGTAGTCCGAGTGAGCGACGATAAAATGCTAAGGCATCCAGAAAAGCATTGGCCGCAGAATGGTTGGCTTGACCCGCAGAACCTAATAGGGAGGCGGCGGAAGAGAACAGCACAAAAAAGTCTAAAGGCTGGTTTTGAGTTAATGCATGTAGATTCCATGCCCCTTGCACTTTCGGAGCCATCACTCGTGCAAACCGATCCCAGCTTTGGTGTTTCAGTACGCCGTCATCCAAAACGCCAACAGCGTGAATAATTCCTCGTAGCGGCGGTGAGGATTGCACAAGGGAAGCCAGCAACTGGGATACTTGCTCGTAATCAGACACATCTGCTTGAGCGACTACCACCCTTGCGCCGGAGAGTTCTAGCTGCTCCAACTGACTGCGGATAGCAGGCTTAACGGCACTGCGCCCTACCAGCACCAAATGTCGCGCACCACACTCGACCATCCAGCGAGCCATCAGTAAACCCAGATCGCCCATTCCACCAGTAATCAAATAACTGCTATCCTCACGGAAGCTGACACTATGGAAAGCGGCGTCACCTATTCTTTTTGGTTCCTCTTTTCGTAAGCAGCTTGCAGAGGGTTGACTACGCACCAGTCGCGCCACATAGCGCGTACCGTCACGAAAAGCCACTTGATCTTCTGAAGTCGCTGAAGTTATTTCTTCAAAGATTACCTGAGTTGCGTCTGTTTTGTCAGGGTCTAAGTCCACACACACGCAGTTCAGTTCCGGGTGTTCTTGGACAATGGCTTTCCTCATACCCCACAAGGAAGATTGAGCTAATCCCGGCACGTCAGACGCTACTCCTACCGCTTGCGCCCCTTGGGTTACTAACCACAACGAAGGTGGTTCAGAATAGTTCTCAACGAGTGCCTGGACTAAGTATAAAGTACTGCCACAGCTTAACTTTGAGGCAACCTCCAAGTTCGAGCCAGCTTGGGGTGGCGGTGCATCTAAACTCCAGCAGTGTACCACTCCTTGCACGCTAGGGACAGCTTTACATAGCTGCTGAAAGTGTGCGGCATTAGCTAAATCTATGCTGAATTCTTGGGCGGTTATCTGTTGGTATTCGGTTCCTGGGAATATAATAGTACAATTATGTCCAATTGATCGCAGTTGTTCTGCTAACTGCTGACCAATATTTTGACTATCAGCCAAAATCAGCCAGTTCTTCGTTATATCACAAGCGGACTTAGTTGCGGCAGCTTGTGCCACGAGCACCGCTTGTGGCATTAAAACTATTTCCTGAGTAGCACCGAGAGCTGGCTCAACGGTTACGATTTCTTTAAACCCTATCTCCTGTAAGAGTTTCTGCCACGAGCGAGTAGGTAGCAAGGGATAGTCCGGTCGCAACTGATGGTCTGCAAACTTCCACCAACCTTCAAGCAACCCAAATGTCAGATCCACCCAACCCACCGGAGCAGTTCCTTCCATTAACACTAACATCCCGCTGGGAGCTAACAACTGCTGTAGGTGTTGCAAAGTCTGACGTAAATCGCTTGTGGCGTGCAGCACGTTTGCCGCTACTATTAAATCATACTGATGGGGTTTAAATCCTTGAGACTGTGGGTCCTTTTCGATATCCAAAACTTCATAGCGCACAAACGGGTAATTTTTAAACTTCTCCTGAGCTTGCGCCACAAACAAAGCTCCAATATCGGTAAAGACATACTCTGTCTGCTTGGCTGGTAGATGCGGCAGGATGTAATTCGTTGTACTGCCAGTGCCTGCGCCAATTTCCAAAATTCGGCACCCGCGTCCAGTAGGCAAACGCTCCAGTGCTGATAAGACGGTTTTTTGCACTAGAACGTTCATTGTCCGCAACATGGGGGAGTGCTGATAGAGTTTGGCTAAAGTTGTTGTGTCTCCTGAAGGAAATAATAATTGTAGCGGAGCGTGCGTTCCTTGGAGTACCTGCGCTAGTTTGGAGCCGCACCGTCCAAGCAAGGTTAGCTCGGCTTCTGCTTCTGGGCAGGATAAGGAATTCATCACCTTGCGTGGGTCTTGAATTTCAGGAATTGAGTTGACTTGCCACTGTGAGCCAGTTTGTTTGAGGATTCCCTCGGAGGTTAGCATTTGGAGCAAACGACCCAACAATTGCCAATGTTGACTGACTACACCTAAGTGCTGGGCTATTTGCTTCGTGGAAAAGCGCTCACCAAGCTGAAACTTCCATCCCATTTCCTGGAAAGCCGTCAGAACATAAGCGACACTCAACGCTTCGAGTTGAGTAAATACTTCCCCATAAACTGCTATACTGGGGTGACTTAATAACTCAGCAAACTGGGGCTGGAGGCGATCGCTAATTTCTGAGGCAGTTGGCATATAATCTACTGGGAGTCCATATTGCACCTGGGGTATCCACTTCACCTCATAAAGCCAATTCTCCCAAGATTCCTGTGGAATGCCTAGCATGGCTTCACGGCAGACAGCCTTAAGTTGCACACCTTCTAAAACAGCAATTAGCTCCCCAGAAGCAGCGAATAGCTCTAAATCAGCGCTTAGGAGCTGTTGTTGTTGGCGATCGCGCTCTTCCTCTACCCGCACCCGACCATAACTCCACATGGAGACGCTTGGACGACCGCAAAGGATCAGGCGTTCTAAACCTACTGGCACATAGGTATTTTGTTGGCTTTCATCAGGGGAAATTGCTTCTAAAACTTGTAAGCAGGTGTTTAACAACACTGGGTGTAGCTGGTATTCCCCTACTTCTGAGACCAATTCTGACGGCAGCTTTATCTTGCCTAGAGCTTCTCGTTCATGCCACCAGATTTGTTCAAGTCCTTGAAAGTTGGAACCATAATCCATTCCCTGCTGTTGAAACCGTTGATACAAGCTTTCGGGTGGAATTTGTTGGGTGCATCGCTGTTGTAAGGCAGCCAAATCTACCTGCTGTGCTAACGATTCTTTTTCGTTAATAAGTAATTTGCCTGATGCATGGAGTATCCAAGATGTTTTTCCATTATTTTCATCTGCTGCGGATGCGAAACTATATATTTCAAAGGAATAGATACTAGATTCCTTGGGGATCAAAATTACGTGAATGGTTTTGACTTCATCCTTTGGTAGCATCAACGCCTTAACTATCACCACATCCTGCAAACAAAGATTCTTGGACTTCGTAACAATTGCTCCAGCAGCTAAAGCCATTTCTAAGTAAGCCGTTCCTGGCAAAATCGCTGTCTCATAGACGCGATGCTCTTTCATCCAAGCTGGGAAGTTCTGGCTAATCTGTGACTGGAACCGAATCTCAGCTGTTCCTGGCAAGTCTAACTGTTGACCCAGCAGGGGATTCTGGCTCTGGCTACTTAAACTCTTAAGATGGGAAATGGCTGTAAGCTTGTTTTCAAAAGCCGTCGCCTCTACCCAATAGCGCTGTCGCTGCCAAGGATAGGTGGGTAGTTGCAGGCGATGCCGAGTATAGTCCCGGTCAAAGCCCAACCAGTTTACTGAGACTCCACGCACATATAATTGTGCCAAAGTACACAACATCTGCTGCCAATCTTCTTGTCCTGAGCGCAGAGAAGGCAACCACAGTTGGTTGTTTTCGGGCAGGCAGGCGCGACCCATTCCCAACAAGGTGGGTTTCGGTCCAAGTTCTACGAACACCTCTACCCCCTGCTGCTGTAGGGTTTCCATACTGGCGGCAAATCGAACTGGCTCTCTCAGGTGACGACACCAATACTGGGGAGTAGCAATTTCAGAAGTTGCCAACTCCCCTGTGAGATTGGAAATCAGTTTTCCTTGGGGTGTAGCAAATTTTACTTGTCGAGCCACTTGCTCAAATTCTGCCACCATCGGCTCAATCAGTGGAGAATGGAAAGCATGGGAGACGTTTAATTTCTTGGTCTTGATTCCAGCCGCTTCCAAGGAGGCACAGAGGGTGTTAATTGCCTCGCACCTACCGGAAATTACTAGGCTTTGGGGTCCGTTAATGGCAGCAATTGATACCTCAGTAGCATAGGGTTGAATGGCTGCTAGTGCCTGCGCTTCATCAGTTAACAGCGCTACCATCTCCCCATCAGGGGGCAGGGCTTGCATTAAACGTCCCCGTGCGGCAATCAGCTTCAAGCCATCTTCCAAGCTGAAAACTCCTGCTACAGTTGCAGCTACATATTCCCCGACACTATGACCGATTACTACATCGGGTTCTATGCCCCAAGATTTCCACAACTGAAACAGAGCATATTCCAGGGCAAATAGAGCAGGTTGGGTATAGACGGTCTCGTCGATGGGGGATTTGGTCTGTGAAAGATTCTCTTCTTTTTGAGAGGGATAAAGTACCTCCAGCAGGGGTTTGTCCAGATAGGGACGCAAAATTTGAGCGCAATTGTCTAGAGCAGCGCGAAAGGTGGGTTGGGTTTCGTAGAGTTGTCTTCCCATGCCCACTTGTTGCGACCCCTGACCCGTGAACAAGAAAGCGATGCGCTCTTTTTGAGCCGTTGGTGCGATTGCGCCAAGCGCAGCGACTGACGAGATTACGTTTCCTGATACTGTTGGCAGGGGAGTTTTCGTTTGACTATTCGATATAGGAGTAGTCTGTTGCCCAAAAGTCCTTAGTTGCTCGCCAAGCTGCTCAAGAGATTCAGCCGTGACTGCCAAACGATGGTTAAAGTGCTTGCGTCCTGCGTTAGCTGTGAAACAAATATCTGCTAGCTTTGCATCTGGATGGGACTTCAAATAAACTTCATAATGCTGTACCAACTCCTCCAGAGCCTTCTGGGACTTTGCCGATAATGTCAAAATATGCAACGTTCGGTCATTTTTGACCCCTTCGGGGTTCGCCACTCGCTCATGGGGGAAACCCCCAAGACCGCGCTGGCTCACTTTTGACTTTTGACTTTTGACTTGTTCTGGGGCTTCTTCCAAAACTACATGACAATTGGTTCCCCCTATCCCAAAAGCACTCACTCCAGCACGTCTTGGAGTTCCATTCGGTTTCCATTTAGAAAGCGTCGTATTAACGTAAAAGGGGCTATTGGCAAAATCAATATTGGGATTGGGTTGACTAAAGTGCAGACTAGGTGGTATAATTTTATCTCTTAGTGCCAGTACGGTCTTAATCAAACCTGCTATACCTGCCGCTTCAGCGATATGTCCGATATTGGTTTTGACCGAGCCAATGGCACAAAAACCATTTTTCTCAGTACTCTGGCGAAAGGCTTGGGTTAGTGCTGTAATTTCAATGGGGTCTCCCAGACTGGTAGCAGTTCCGTGGGTTTCTACATAGGTGACTGTGCTTGGGTCAATTTGTGCGATCGCCATTGCCTCTGAAATTACGGCAGCTTGACCTTCTACACTCGGAGCTGTATAACCCACCTTCGCTGCACCATCGTTGTTAATCGCTGACCCTTTGATGACAGCATGGATGCAATCTCCATCGGCGATCGCAGCCTCTAGCAACTTCAAGACAACAATACCACCTCCGTTGCCGAACACAGTTCCCGTAGCTTTTGCATCAAAGGCACGACAGTGTCCGTCGTTCGACCAAATCATGTCCTCTTGGTACAGATACCCCACCTTTTGGGGAACGCCGACGGCAATGCCTCCTGCTAAAGCCATATCGCATTCACCGTTAAGCAAACTCTGGATCGCCATGTGAACCGCTACCAGTGCAGTTGAACAAGCCGTTTGAATATTAACACTTGGTCCAGTTAAATTCAGTTTGTAAGAAACCCGTGTGGACAGATAATCATTTCCATTGCTCAGCCTCACCTGTAAATCGCTGGCTGATACTAAGAAGGTGCGATTAGAAGAGAAGCCCTGGTTGGGATGAACGTTATTAATCAGGTAAGTATTCATACCTGAACCTGCGTAAACTCCTATCAACCCCTGATAAGTTTCTGGATTGTAGCCAGCACTCTCAAGGGCTTCCCAGGCACATTCCAAGAAAATCCGCTGTTGCGGGTCCATAATTTCGGCATCTTTGGTGCTGTAGCCGAAGAAAGAAGCGTCAAATTCTTCGATATTTGGCAAAACCGCACCAGCTTTCACGTAATTTAGATTAGAGAGCAAGGTTTGGTCGCTTTGCGACAATTCATCGTTAGAAAAAAATGAAATAGATTCCACCCCATCTCGCAGGTTGTGCCAAAATGCCTCGATATCCTTGGCTCCTGGAAAGCGGCCTGACATACCGATAATGGCGATATTTGATTCTCTAATATAGGAAGACTGACGACTAACTCTGGTGCTAGGTTTGTGGGTAGTGGTAGCTTCTGATTTTCTTACCGTCTGACTTAAGCGTTGAGCCAAACTATATATAGTAGGATATTGAAACAACTCTACAATTGACAGTTTTACTCCAAAGATTTCTGCTAATTTATTAGCACTCTGATTCAGGAGTAGAGAATTACCACCTAAGTCAAAAAAGTTGTCATGAATTCCTACATCCTCTAATTGCAGCAATTCTTGCCAAACCTTAGCAATCAGTTGCTCGGCATCGGATTGGGGCATAACCAGAACAGTTTCCAACTCAGGTCTAGACTTTTCTGGCGCTGGCAGGGCGCGGCGATCTACCTTCCCGCTGGGGGTTACAGGGAAACCCTCCAATACCACAAAGGCGCTGGGCACCATGTACTCGGGCAGACGTGCTTTCAGATAACTCCGCAGCGGCGGCACTAGCCCAGGAATCGGGTTTTGCTGTTGCGATACCTGTTCGGCTTGCACCTGTGCCTCAACACTATGCTCCTGGGGAGAACTTTCTTGGGAAGTCGGTACGACATAAGCTACCAAGCGCTTGTCACCTGGTACATCCTCCCTTGCCAAAACTACAGCTTGTCGAACTGCTAGATATGCCGCGATCGCAACCTCAATTTCTCCCAACTCGATGCGGAAGCCACGTATCTTTACTTGGTCGTCGCTCCGACCGAGAAACTCAATGTTCCCATCGCGATTGTAGCGGGCTAGGTCGCCAGTTTTATACAAACGTGCTTCTGATGAGTCGCTAAACGGGTTGGGAATAAACCGCTCGGTAGTTAAATGGGTTCGGTTAAGGTAGCCCCGTGCCAGAGCAATGCCACCAATGTACAGTTCCCCAGGAACGCCTTCGGGAACTCGCTGCATCTGGGAATCCAGCAGATAAATCTGTGTGTTAGCAATGGGGTAACCAATCGGAGGAAGCGCAGGCCAATCCTTAGGTGAACCAGTAAGGGTGAAAGCTGTAACTACATGGCTTTCGGATGGTCCATATTGATTGTGTAAAGTACAATTTTGTAGCTTTGTAAACCAACTAACAATCTGTCCGGTTATCTGCAACTGTTCCCCAGCAGTGATAATCTCACGCAGCGTCGGGACAACTGATCCCTGAGCATCCGCTACTGATGCCAGCTGTTGAAGGGCTACAAAAGGAAGGAAGAGTCTGTTGATTTCTTGATCTGTGAGAAAACGCAACAAAAAGAAAGCATCGACGCGCACTTGCTCTGAGATTAAAACCAGCGTTCCACCTGAACACCAAGTAGAGAAAATTTCTTGAAAGGAAACATCGAAACTCACAGGAGCAAATTGCAGAGTTTTTGCTCCTTTTGGCAGTGTTGAGCTTTCCAGTTGCCAAATAATTAAATTAGATAAGGAACGGTGACTCATGGCCACTCCCTTTGGTCTGCCTGTAGAACCGGAAGTGTAGATTACGTAGGCTAGGTTATCAGGCGTTACCGCACTGATTGAATTTTCCTCACTTTGTTTGGCAATCTCCTGCCATTGCGTGTCCAGGCAGACAACCTGCGCTTGGTGGGGAGGAAGAGACTCGACTAACCGGGCTTGGGTTAGCAGCACTGATATTTGAGTGTCTTCTAGCATGAAAGCCAAGCGTTCAATAGGATACGCTGGGTCGAGCGGAACGTAAGCACCACCGACTTTAAGGATACCAAGCAATCCCACTACCATCTCTAGCGATCGCTCTACACAAATCCCCACCAAAACTTCTGGCCCCACACCCAGCGATTGTAGGTACTGTGCTAACTGATTGGCCTTTGCGTTTAGTTCTCGGTAGGTCAGCTGTTTATCTTCAAATACTACCGCAATGGCATCAGGCGATCGCTCTACCTGTTCCTCAAACAGTCGGTGGATGCATTTATTCTGGGGATATTCTCTTGTAGTGTTATTCCATTCAACTAATAACTTATGCTGTTGAGCGTCTGTTAAACTTTCTTTGCCTCTAAGTTGCTGTTCTGGATTAGATGCGGGGATTTCTGGTTTACTCAAAGGATCTATCATCTGTGCTAATGGAATTATAGCCTTTCAGGTAGCGGGACTGCTGCACAATGGTGCAGCTGTTTCCGAACCTGTAAGCTAGGGGCGAGTTTGTGGAAGCTGGTTAAAGGAGCAACGCACCTTCAGCCTTACAATAACTTCTACTTGGGAAAACGTTTGGGCAATGGGTAAACGAAGTCAGTCTGCTTCAAACCGTCAAACCATTTAGGGTTTGGCGCACCATTATAGCTTTGGTTGTCTGGCTTTGAACCGGGAAACTGTAATCCAGACGTGCCCTGAATATTGATAGTAGCTCGGGCATGACAAGTAATACAAGATGAGGTCTGGACAAAACCTTCTTCAGTAACCGAATTACCCAACAGGGTGGGATTGCCAGCTGAATCAACAAAGTTGATCTGAGTGCCCTTAAGGCGATAGTTCTTCCACTCATCTGCCAGGGCAGACTCGCTAAAAAGCGTGTTCAGCTCCTTAGTGAAACTCCCCGGCTCATATCCTTTATTTATCGGCCACTTGGGCGGCACATCGTGCAGTTCGACACCAAAGCTATCGTGACAGCCTATAAAATCACAACGCCCAAGATTGTCTGAATTGTCACAGAAGGTGAATGTCGGATTGCAGCGTAGCTACTGCTAACGCTAAAACCAAAACCAATCAGAAGGCACCAGGCAAAGATGCAGCCAACTACTATGATTTTCTTCCCAAATTTCTTCATAGGTATTGCTCCTCGTCAAAGTTTTTTTTACATCGTTTTGAGTAATGGCTTTACCGTGGCATTCTTCCATGCCTTTTCAAATTCTGACTTGAGTTTCTGCGGAACCTCCTTGTGCGGAATCTTATTCTCGGGCTGCGCCTTTATACTTTCAATCAACCCAAAGAGTGATCGACCATTCATCTTGTGGATTTCCGGCTTTTCATCACCACAATTGGAGATTTGCAGATCTTTACAAAACACCTTTTCGGCTTCCGCATAGTTTTCCTGTCGATAATAGGCAGCACCCAGCGATTCCCGCACTGGGTAATACCAGTCTGGTGGCTCGTTGTAGTTCAAACCGTCTTCCAGAGCAACAGCCTCTGTCCAAATGTTGATAATTGGTTGATCGCGCTTAATATTTTCCGCAAAAAGACCAGAGTCTAGCTTCAAAGCTGAGTATTTCTCTACCCTATTTTTTACTTTCTCGATAAAATCATTACGTATATCTGAAGGAAGAGCCTCTAGTGTGCGCGCTATAAGAACTAAGTTAGCAATCCTAAATAGGTCGGAGGCATTGTTGTTACCGTATTGCAATTCTGGAGGAGCTTGACCAACTTTTTTCCAAAATTTCTCAAGCTTTGCTAAGGCTGACTCAATTGTAACGGGAGGAGTAGTAGCCAGATATTTCAAAACTTGCCCATACGACTGCATTGCGTTGGTAAAGTGCAAATCGCGCCGGGTGAAAAATTCAAATAAGGCTTCCTCACACCTGATCTTCGACAGAAAATCCCATGCGTTAAAGCGTATTGCAGTCCAGATAGGGACAGTAAAGAAATAATCGTCTTTAGTTTGAACCAGCTTCTGATTATAGAGTGGGTTGTAATCATCCACACTATATTTTTTTATGTTTTTAAACAATTCCTGCGCTGCCGCAAGAGCCTCACTTTCCCGTCCTTGAATTGAGAGCGAGTCAGTCAAAAAATGCAGATTATGACTTAAATAGTGCAGGGGATAGCGGGCTGTTTCCGGAGTTTGGCGGATATAAGCTCGGTCTACATATAGGGCTTTATAGTTTGCCTCTGTTGCCTTGGCGTACTCACCAATTCGTTGGTAGACATGGGAGGGCATATGTTGTATGTGACCTGCTGCTGGCGCAAGTTCTGAGATTCTATTGGCACTATACAAAGCCACTTCCGGACAGGGAGATTCCTCGGTTGCGTGAATAAAATAGTGATTTGCTCCTAAGTGATTTTCTCCTATATGTTTCGGCTTGCGAGTGAGAACCTCTTTTAAGACTGGGAGAGCCTTTTCAATTTCAGGAGTTGGTTGACCTTTTCTCCAACCTTGCCACGGACAGAGGTTCGTTCCCATATAATTCGAGTCGAGAGGGGGAGATTTTTCTAGTAGGTTATCGAAAAGCTCTTTAATTTTGGAAGTCAGATCACCTTGTGTCCACCATTTCCACGGATTAATATTCATTAGAGCCGCTGCATATAGTGTCGCCGCATCATTGTCCTTTGGTTGTGCTTCTTGAAGTTCTTTCATTGCGTCGGCATAGGCTTTCGCGTCAACACACACATATTTTCCTTTTTCATTTACATAAACTTCGTCTCCCTGTGCATCTATACACTTTAATTTAGACTTAGCATCGTAGTCTGGTCGATCCACTTTATCTTCTGCATTGGCAGGTACTGGCTCTTTACTAGTATGTTTGTAGCGCTTGGCAAGAGCCTCTACATAATTCTTTTCCAGTTGGTTCTGGGTGCGATTATCAGTAGTTGATTGAGAGAGAAAGTGTTTCTCTGGCTCATTGTTTCCTTGGAATCCCTCTACTGTGTTTGATAACTCCACCCGTTGATTCTCAGCCCTTTTCTTTGCCAATTTGACTGCTTCGTCAGCCAAATTCAAGCATTCATCTGTGGCACCCGTGTTAATATCCGGACCAGCAGCCATTGCAATTCCCCAATAGGGCATTGCTGCTTTGGGGTCGTCCTTTGCAGCCTGATTAAAGGAATGAATCGCTTCCGGGTGATTGAAAGCATAAAGCAGGGTCATGCCTTGATTGAGATAATCCTGTGCGTCTGGAACATTCGATCCTTGCATCATGATTGGGTACTTATGATTTCCCAGACCTGAAAAAAGCGGTTCGGTGTAGCCTGGTGGTAAAGGTTTGATGCAATCTTTAATGTAAATGTCGAGAGAAGAAGCTTGGGCATTCCCTGAGTGTATTGCTAAAACCAGCGCAATAACAAAACCCGCTATTAAATACTTTATAACGGAAAAACCCACAAGCTGAAATATCTTTATCATCTCTTTTGATGAATTGAAGTTGAAAATTTTGGTTCTTCGGTACATATTATGCTGTAATTTTGGGTCTTGTCCACTTTTGGTGATCTAGGGCGGGGATGCTCTCAGTTGAGCGATCGCAAAAGATGAATTTTTTTAGTCAATAGCGATAGAACGAACGCCTCAGTAGTTGAGAATGGTGTCAACAAATCAATAAAAGCTAGAATGGAGATGAAAAGCCTAAACTTCTTGTGTACTTTAGCTTTTAGGTAATAAAACGAGAAATAGTTGAGAATCACACACTCAGAGTCGAATATGGGTCAAAAGGCTATAGAAGTACTGTGTCGCCTATTACCCGATACAAAAAATCTTCAGCCCACATTCCGCAGATATTAAAGCGGATTAAATAAATATAAAATTGGAAAAATAAAAGCCTGAAACTATTGCTTGGCAACAGTTTCAGGCTTTTCTCAGCTCAAATAATCGAGAAAGGTAGAGAGGAGGAAAAATCATGTTTTAAAAGAATTTAGAGAGCAATGGACATTTGAGGGAATATGCGTAGCGGATAGTGCTTTATATACAGCAGAAAATCTCGTAGCAAGATATACTTCATACTTGAGACATGAGTTGTAAGAATGATAATCGTATAGTTGGGGGGAGACAGGGGTGAGCAAGGCTCACCCCTGTCTCCTTAATAAAGAGAATGGGAAGAAGCTGCCGACAGCAGCTTCTTCCCCCACCTGCATGATTATCATTATTATGTAAATAGGATAGCTATTACTCAATACATTCTGCACGCGATCGCCCTTTTTCCTCTGTTGAAACTGGAACTGGGGGGGGCGATCGCCCTACCCATTTAGCGCTGCTCCTCATCTACTGAAAAGCTTGGAACAGTTCTACTATTTTCGCTTTGAGTGCTGAAATTGCCTCTTCTAAAGTCTCACTTGGTTCCGTATCTACTAGATGAGCGTCCCCCACATCAGCACTTGACCATCATATTGCTAGGTTGCCCTATCGTTAAACATCCTTGCCACTTTTGCTCATAAGTATCAAGTGTAATAAAAAAACGCCGTGGCATTAGTTCTTCGGGGTTATTAACAAAATGTCCCCAAACAGAGAAGCCGAAATACTCCTCATTTTTTTCATTGTTGTATTCCCAATCAGTTAAGTTGGGAAAAGCAGCTTTAACTTGCTCTAAAACTTGTTGGATTTCAGATTCGGTTAGTATCATCTCATCCTCTAAGAATTTATTTTTTAGCTTTCGCTCTACGAATAAAAGCGATTATTTCCTCTAAACTAACCCCTTCATTTTGCATTGATTGAATCCCACATTCCGCACCCTAACTGCCACAAGTTCATTAGTACTTAACTAATTGTCGGCGAATAGTATTTATGAACTATAAAATGAAGGGAGATTTTAAAACTTAATGATAAATACTTCTATTAGGTAGGGACTGAGAGAAAATATCCAGGTATAGAAAATGATAATCATTATGAGGGGGAGGGAGAGGCTGCCGTCCGCAGCCTCTCCCTCCCCTTTTTGTAATTCAATGCTGTTAAATCTGTAAAAAGTTTAAATAAAAAATTAAAATATCATCAAATTGAGAATGTTAATTACTTGGAGAAAAAATCAAAGGATAATCAAGATATTTGTTATCAAGTAAATGCCACATTATGCGAAAATCGAAAAGCCATTAAAGTAGCTTATATAAGTGCTGGACGTTTTGTGCTGGCAACAAATATTTTGGATGAAAAGTCTCTCAGTAATGATGATATGATTTCTGAATATAAAGCACAGCAAAGCTGTGAAAGAGGGTTCGGTTTTTTAAAAGACCCTTTATTTTTTGCGGATAGTATTTTTCTTAAAGCAAGTGAAAGAATTGAAGCTATGGCTATGATAATGGGATTATGTCTATTAGTATATACTTTGGCTCAAAGACAAATCAGAGCCGCCTTATCAGCGTCTAAATCTACAATTAAAAACCAGCTTGGTAAATCTGTAAACAACCCAACCATGCGCTGGGTATTTCAATGTTTTCAATCTATACATTTAGTCAAGTTAAATAATCAGGAAATATTCATATCAAATATGACTTCATCCAGAAAATATATTTTGAGTTTTCTGCCTCCTCATTGTCGCTACTATTATAAATGTTGACAAATAGCCGCAATAAATTATTTATAAATGTATTGATAAGCGCTATTAATTACGTTTAATAGTTACAGATTTTTTGAACTTTTTCGTCAAAATCCATAATTTAAGTACAGAGATTTGCACAGTCATCATAAGTTTTTATCTATCAATTAAGTGCCAATCTTTATTGCACCTTATTGAGAATCTAAATCTCATCCAGAGTCGGTAAAAAATCTGACCTCATAACCCAAAACGTCTGATTTTACTCTTTTTATCGAGAAAAATACTCCGTAAAAACCCCTTTGTGACAGTTAGGGTGCGGAATGTGGGATCAATGCAACCCACAATCTCGATACCCAAGCACTGGGACTACCCGCGCTTTGCTTTGGAACAGCGCACGAACCAGGGCATTATTTTGGGGCTTCAATACTACCCATAAACTTCGTAGCTTAAATATCTACATTTAGTAAATTCATCAAGTCAAAACAGAGTATCTGAATAGCAAAAATACTTGGGCTGCATTTTCTCTTACCAAATCCTTATAATCGGCAGAAAGAGAAAATTGAAACTCTTCTTTATTTTTGAGATTGGTTGTAATATTCTCAAAATCAATATTGAGGCTATTAGATGCTGGTAGCAATTCATTATTTTTAACAACATATAGTTCTGCTTTAACGATCACAATCTCCTTATCCTTTCCTTGAGTAAAATAAGGAAAATAATCCTTTTTTACGATCGCTTTAAACTCTTCGGTTCCACTGGCAAAACGATACCATTCGGTAGGAAAGTCGTATTTGAGACTAAAAAGACGCACGAAGCTATTAGCAGATGCGATCGCTTCTTTAAATTCTAAGATAGCTTGACCTCCTAGCAGTCCTCCACCTTGTCTAGCTGTGTAGCGTAGATGAATAATTATATCGGAAATAGTATCGTAATCGAATTGACGAAATTCTGAGGGTAAATCCAATTTCCAAGTACTAATAGCACCAGCACCCTCAAAAGGTAAGAAACGTTCTTCACGCAGATTAGTTTCAAACATTCCGCTATCATTTTGGGCGTTACTGGTGACAATAGACTGAATCGTGCCAAAATAATCGATGAAACGAATGTCTTCGCCATCTGGACTACGACCGTATACACCATCGGATAATACTGAAGATTTACGCAAAGAGCTTTTCAATAAAGATAGGGTACAGTTAATGCTAGTATAGGGGCCTGTTACTGAAGGAATTGAGAGACTAACGGTTTTAATTCGCCGCATATAATGTCCGGCGCAATCTAAGTCGAAGATCCATTCAGGAAGGCTAATTTCACAAGTTCCCGTAGCTTTAAGCTTTAAAAGTGCAAATGGATCTAGTTGTCGGAGGGAGACGTGTTTGGTAAGTTCGTATTCGCGCTTGTTGTGGTCGTGATAAGCCATTTCCATGCGCTTGATGTCGAGATATAACGCTTCTCCAGATAATAATCCTTTGCGTCCTCCATCCCAGTAATTGAATTTTATGAAGTTAAGCTCATCTAATTCTGGGCGCATTAGTTCGTGTTTCATCGTTTGTTCGGCTTTACGGGCAGTATCGAAGGCAAACTTATAGTATTCGTAGTAGAGTTTGGAGAGTTCACCTTGCATCCAGCCGTAAAGTTCTTGGTTAGTGAATTTTGATTGTAAAAAGCGATCAATTTCTTGGGATTGTTCGATCAGCGTTTTCTGATTTTTATATTCGTGGTAAGTAAATTGTTCGCGGATGAGAGAAGAGATAATTTGCCGTCCGATCTGCATTAATTCTCGTGCAGCTAGGTTGTTTTGAAAAATCCAATCATCAGCACGACGTTCGTAGGAAGAGGTTTTGGAGGCGCTACTAGCCTTGTGATTTTCTAAATTAGCATTGAGATCGGCAATGTCAGCACCGATAATAGCAGCTTTTGAGAGTTGTTCTCCACCAAATTCAATTGTTCCCCCTATACCCCAAAAATGAATGTTTATAGGGAATTGAGGAATTAAGCCTAAAGCTGGTGCAGACTGCCTCAAACCGAAAGCAGCTAGTTGAAAATTTTTAGCACTAGGCATGTGTGTATTTAAGTCAGCATCTTCATTTGTATTTAGATACAATCTGCCTTCATCTTTAATATCTAGAGAAGAATAACTTTCTAGTTGTATTTCTCCTGCATATTTTCCTACCAATTCTTTATAAACTTCGTTAAAATTATCTTCAGTTAATTCTTTTCTTTCTATAGCAAGACTTTCTAAAGCCGATACTGCTTCTTCTGATTTTCCTAATAATCTTTGGTAATTGCGATACCTTTCGAGAGTCGTTAATCGGGTTTTAAATAAAGATTCGGTTGCTTCTTGAGATTCTTTCCACTGAAGATATTTAACATCCTGTACCATTTGCTGGATGTTAATTTCATGTTGTTGTCGCAACAGTGAAAGTTTTTCTCCGTCTTTCTTTTCTAGAGCGGACAATAAACTATTGCCCATCGCCTTGACTTCAGAACAGAGTTCTAAAGCTTTTTGAATCATCAAGGGCGATCGCACTGGGGATAAGGGTTGATTTAAACCACTGACTAAACTACTGATATCAATTCCCGCAGCAGCAGCCTTAACCAGCATCCCAGGATCGATGGGTGGTTCAAACAGGGGTAGCTGTCTAACTATTCCCTCAATGTTCATGCAATGGCGAATCTTAAAGAGGCGATCGCTCACTGTATCCCAATAGCTTAAGAGTTTGTCGTTACAAGGGATGCAGAAGTAGAGAGTTTTGCCTATACCAAACAGGGGGTTAACTTCATCGGTATTGACTTTTTCTGTAGTTGGAAAGTAAAGGTTGAAAGGAATTTTACCTTCTAGATCAACTAGCGCATTACCGAGAGGATCGAGTTTGTCTCGTAATTGAGCAAAGGTTTTTGGTTTTACTTTACCGCGATCGGGTATTTTTTGTGGTTTGGGACCCAAAATATTAGCAGCTAAGACATATATCTGGGTAGCTTCATTAATAGTTTCGATCGTATCCTGACGAAAAAGACTATCGCCCCAAGCAATGAGATTATCAAGATATTTCATTACCGTGCAGTATTGATATGCTAAAAAGCGAGTACGAGCAACTGCATGGGGTTGAAATGGTTTTTTACGGATAGCTTCGTATCCTTCTAATGTGTGCTTTTTTTGTTCTAATTCTTCAGGTGTACATTCATCATTTGGCTTGCTAACAATACGAAGCAGCTCATCAATTTGTTTGACATCTTTTTGCTGACGAAAAGCCAAAAATTTCCAATACCGTTTTTCTTTTAGCTCTTTTTCTGCACCAGTTTCAGGATTGATACCGAATTTATCGTTACAAGTAGGATCAAAGATGTAGTGAAACCATCGCTGTGCTTCGGCAAACCGTTGGTTCTTGCTCAGATGAACAGCAATAGTCAGAGGTACGTGAAATAACAGTTCCCAGTTATAAATTGAATAAGGCCCGTTTTCACTAACATCAATTTCCTTGGGAGAATATTCAACTTCTACTGTTTGATCGCTTTCATTAGGTTGATATAAAGCTTTAAAGAAATCTTGTCTTAGCTTGGCATGAAAATTGACATCTAAAAGACCGTCAACGGATTTTTTATTCAACTGCTCCAGCAACTCGCTGACAAATGGATGAAAGTAATTTTGGAAAGTATATGTAAGTTTAGTTTTTTCCTGCCAAATGCCTAATTGACTAGAGATTTTATCGCCTAAAGAGTTGTGAAATCCAGATACTTTATTAGTAAATCCTCTAGTAATAAACCCGCTCATGTTTTTCTCCTTGCTAATAATTTGTAAGGTTTTGCCTCTATTTCCTCTTGCTCAAGGTGTGATTTATCAAGCCCACATTACTAAAATGGATTTAAAACGATTGTCTTTCAATATTTAAAGAACCACTTAAACCAATGATTTTGTCTTTAAATAAAATCGTTTTATTCGTACTGATCACTTTGTTAATCAAAGGATTTTTATCTATAAGAGATTCAAGAATACTAGGATTTATTACACTTGGATTAAATGGCTTTGGTACAATGGTGATTGGATCTAAAGGATTGCCTGGTAATGGCACTGGCTCAAAAATGATTGGTGGTATGTCAATTTGTGGACGAGTTATGGGTGGTTTATATAGAACTCCATAACCAGAATAGTCGGGTACTAAAACTTTACTCTCTTCAGAACGTACAAAGAAAACATGACGAGAATCTTGAAAGAAAAAAGGAGCTTCCAATAGATCTTTAACAAAATGTTGAGGTTTAATAACTTGATATATTTGGGGGTGAGTAAGCACTTCTTTAGTAAGATATAGCTTAGTTAAAAACTGAGATGATTGTCGATACCATTCTCGATAAATATAAGAGATCGTGAATTTGTCATTATTAGAACTAAAATTTTGTTGCCATATCAGAAATGGGTAAAGTCTTTGGAAGGGTTCAAGGTTTATTATTGGCACAGGTAAACTGTGTGTATTGTAGAGTTTGAAGTAATTGAAAATAGCCGCATCTATATAATTAATTGGTGTCAAACCAGGATATTCAATGTGTATCCTACATTCCTGTTCAAAAGGAAATGGGGAACTTAATTCTAGCTTTGTGCGATCAAAATCACCTGGATTGAATTGACCAAGCAACAAAGGTTTATTGATATCAGAAGTTTTTGGTGGCTGCCATTTCTTGTTATAGTATTCGCTCCAGTACAAATTTACGCTAACTTCAACATTTGGAGTTGAAGTTAAACTTCTTAACTGCGATTGCTTCATCTGAGCGATTGATGGTTCTTTATCTAGCTCTTCTTGAGTTTTCTGTGGAGGTGTCTGTTGGTTATCTGGAGCTTTTTGGATAACACTTACCCAGAATAAGAATAATCTACCCTTCCATACTACTGGTAGTACAGGATTATCTTCTATCTCAACATCTACTTTTTCCCAAGGTGTCCAAGAGCCACCTTCTAAGCGACGGTAATAATATTTCCTTTTCGCCCCTGTGGTACGCCCAATAACGTGGATAATATCATCTGCTATTTTATCCATTTCGTTTTCTTCATAATGCATACCGCAGATTTCTAATTGGGCAACTTCATTTAGTTTATCGAGATAATGAACGAGGGCGGTAGCTGCACTATCTTCGGTAATATCTGATTGCAGAAGTTCGCTTTCTAAGTCTTTAAAGAAAGGTGATTTATTATCTCGCAGTTCCGGTTCGAGCCAATTTTCAGGAAAGAGAAATACTTTACGATTGGCTTCCCAAACTCGATAGCGTTTCATCCATTCCCATTGTTTAGAATTAATTGACGTGGGAGATACTCCTTTATTCTCATCGTTGAGATCTTTTTCTAAGTTCAGCAAGCAACGTTGAATGAATAATTGAACTGTGGAAATAGCTTGCTTGATGCGGGAAGTCTTCATACAAGCATCCATCTCGACATCAATTAGGAAATATTCAAAGAGTTTGTCTGGTGTGTTGATATGTTCGGTTTCTGATTTCTGTTGAAACTGATGCAAGATAAATGTCACCAATGCATCGCGCTGTAAGTTTCGTAATTTATCGTTAATTGGTTGAATTACTTGCAACCAAGCACTTTCGTCATAACGCGCTCTTAGCGCACTTTGGAAATTGCGAATAATATCTGCCGTAGGCTCGTTAGTAGTATTAGTAACTAATGTTGATACTTTAATTCCTATTTTTTTGACAAGATTAAAGGCTTCATTAATCCGAGTAAAAGATTCTAGATGTTTGAGAGTGTCTGATGTCAAACCAAAGTGTGTATAGAGAGCATTAATTGAGATTTTATCCCAATTGGTTACTCGCTCTAGTAAACTCTTTTTATCTTCAGTGATTGCATTAGGATTGACAAAAATCTTGATAAGGATATCGTCTTGAACTTTCAAAGCTTGTTTGAGTTCTTGGTAATGCAATAAGCCGGTAAAACGTTTTAAGAGTTCTGTCAATATTGCTGCATTATCGGCTAGTGAGCTAGTAGGTAAAGCATTTAGCCATCCTTCTCCATTAATCTGGTAGTCGCTGTAAGTACCAAAATAGTTGACTTCAGTAGCTGATAAATTTAATGCTTCCGCGATCGCAAAGGTTTTTAATAGCCGTAAATAGCTGCTAGTAAAGCGATCGACTAACACAGAAGGATATAGATAATTTGTGGGGATACTTTCTTTGGCTAAACCTTTACTCTCCCACTTGAAAATCAGCTTATCTTTTACCTTTTTAACAATGAGTTTAAGAGAGTATAATTGACCTGCTTTGAGTGCGATCGCATCCCGATTTTGCCAGATACCATTTTGCAGAGTTATTTCCACTTCGGCTTTGATTGGTTCATCAGGTTTATCTAGTTCTTTTCTCTCTAGAGAAAGTTGGACTTCAGCACTAGCATCAGTTTCTATATAAAAGTTGTAAAAACCGTTATCGGGAACTTCTAGATAGCATTCCCATACACCACTAATAGGAGCATTGGGAGTTACAGTATTTTGAGGTAAAGCCGTCTTTGCGTCGGGAGTACGGTAATTAATTTGCGCTACAGCTATGTTTTCTAGATTGGGTGTTCCTACAACATCATCGGCGAAGAAATATTGTGCCGAAACTCCGCGTGTTTCTAAGTTAAGAAAATCTGCGATCGCATTTCCCTCAGATTTGACTACAGTATGTAGAAGTTCTGGTGTTTCTAATAGTAGGTTCGTTATTTCTAAACTTGCACCTACTTGAGAACTCACTGTTTGCTTAACTTGGAGACGTTTTAGTTGCTGTCGCAAGTTAGGCAGAAAAGTAGCCAACAGAGCAGACATTTTTTTATCTATTGGTTCGCTCGAAGCTACATAATCATCGTAGGGCTTTTTCAGATCGGGGAATTTGTCAAAAAGTGCTTGTCCTTTATCAAAAAGACTGTTGATGGCTTGCTTAAATTCATTAGAAACACCAGTAATAGTTGTTAATGCATTTCTTACCGTCTCTGTCATCACGCCAAGAAAAGTCAACTGTTTTTGGAATTTATCGTAGGTGAGCTTATCTGTGACAGCCAGAATGTTAGCCTCTAATTCTAATTGAGGGTGACTGTAGGATACTGAATATAAGGAAGAACCATTTAATAAACCAAAAAATGTATCAGTTGTTTGATTTCCATATACTAGTGCCATCTTGGCTTTGGTAATCTCGCCTGTAGGATCGTCTTGTACGATATTTTCGCGATCAATCCGAATCAAGTCATCACGGATTGTTTTCGTAAATGATAAAATATCCTCTTTAGTTGGCGAAGCTTTACTGCTAATATTCTCATGTTGCAAGAAATAGGCTATTTGAGTGAGTTTGAAAGGCGATCGCTTTATCAGTTCCGCCAGTTCTATAAATCGTAAAATAGCTGGTTGTTGGTATTTTGTCCCTTCATTTGGATCTGTAAAGCTTAATGAAACAAAGGGATCGATTCCTGATATTGTCTGTAAAATTAGAAACTCGTGGATACTAAGTTTTAGCTTCTTAGCTAGATAACTATAGCGAAAGATACTGCTAAGATTCTCTAAAGTTAATTTAGTTTGCTCGTTAAAATTGAGCTTTTTGAAGATTAATTCAAACTCTTCTGTTTTTAAGTTGAATGCAGCTTGCAACGACTCTACATGGTTACGAATGTTTTCATCACCTTTTTTGGGATAATTTCCGTAGCCATCTTCTTCAAAGATATCGTCTAGACGCAGGATTGTAGGATTGAGAAACATCTGCCGATATAAAGATTTATTACCGTTAGTATCGATATTTGACCAAAGGGTGAGTAGTTTTAGTAATTCTTGTTTCGGGTTAAGATTTAGTTCGGCAATGACTGTTTTCAGATGAGCGAGCCGCAGAATTAATAACTTGAAACCCCGATCCAGTTTATTCTTAATAGTTGCTTCATCGTCTCCAGCTTCAGGCAGTTGAGAAGTCGGATATAGTGCGGAAATAGCTTTATCAGTATATTCGATACTCCAAGCGAGTTTTTGCCAAAGTCGGATAAAACGCAGTAATTTCCAAAACTCAATCGCCTTCAGTCGGTTTTGAATAAAATCGCGGTTTTGAATAAAATCGGGAAGCGCGTAGCGGAATTCAAATTTGCCAAAACTACAAATATCTTCATTACCTGTGGGATCTGATAGCAAAATCAATCCCATAATTTTGTCATAATTGTCCCGCAACCATTTTTTAACATCTCCGCCATATTGAATAAGGTTTAGCTCGCTATCTTTAGTTCTTAATCCATCAAATTCTGTTTCAGTTAGCGTTCCGTCATGAAAATCTTTAATAGTTTTGAAATTAATCCGCAACTTTTCTAATTTGGAGATGAGATGGCTATGAGGATTGATGAATTTAGTCTTAATAATTTCTATAACTTCCTCATAACTAATATTTACTCGGCGACTAAAAATTTTGGCATTGGAAATCAGTTCGATTAGTTGAGTATCGGTGACGGTATTGGCTACACCATAGGCTTGCTGGAGCGTGATGCTACTCTCGGTAAGAGTTTTGTGTTCTTGTCGAGACATTTGCAAGCGTTCGATCAAAATATCTTGCCAACCATAGTTAGACGAATTTTCATCGCCTGCTCGCTCTAAATTATCGTTTTGTCGTAGCTGCTCCATACCAACATGGAGAGGAATGTCAAAATAATTAAAATACTCGCGCAGTGCTTCTAGGGGTTGATGGAAAGGTAAAGTTAGAGGGAAGATAGCTTCTTTTAGGCGTTTGTAAGCTTCTTGATTAACAAACTGTGGATTAGCTAATAACTCTTCGGTAGTGTCTCCTTCCTCGATGTTGTACCCTTTAAAATCTTTCAAAGAAAAATTATTGACAACAAAATACTCTAGAATTTCATTGACTAAATCGATATACGGCAGCACCGTATTGGTATTTTCGCAAGTAAGCTGGATGTGTTCAATATCGGGACGACGACGCAGAAGCACATCTAGAGGATTTTCTTTTTCATATTCAGGTGGCAATTCTACACCTTCACTATTCTTGCGCTTCAGGTCGATAAACTGTAATAAATTGACTAAATAAGCGGCTGGACTAAGTACTGAACGACAATGTTCGCACTCACAATAATCCATTTCCCCAAATAGATTTTCTAAGGTTGGAGAAGCAAGAACTCCTGTAGTGTTATTTGCTTGTGCGCGATCGGTAAATGCCGACATTGCATAGATTTCAGGAGCAGTACGAGTAGCTAAATAACTAGTAGCAATATTGAGGACAGCATGATGAACTTGGTGTGCTTTGGCATAGGTTAAACTTGCTGTCGCTTCTCCACCTAGTACATCTTTAAAAGTTTTGATAAATTCTTGTTCGTCGTACTGAATTACAGCATAGGCAGAATCGATTTTTTTCTCTACCAGTTTGCCCATAACTTCATCAGAAGGACTGATTTGATAGAGACGCTGTAGCTGTTTAACTTGCCCTAAGACTGGTTCTGCTAAAGTTAGATTATTTTTTTGTAAATAATCTTCGACTGGATGAACACCTAGTTCAAATTTTCCTTGCTGTTGGTTGAGAAATTGATATACATTGCTCTTAATATCGCTATTTACCTGCAAGGGAATCTCATTATTATTAATCATTTCAGCAACTACGGCAGTAGGATAGCTCAACTTAATTTGATTGACCATTAACCTGACGTAATTATCTTTTTTTTCTTCTGCATTTTCACCTAAAATTTCATTAGGAATAGGAATATCTGCTATTAATAACTCTTTGAACTTCTCGACTTTGTAAAAGCCATTCCGAACTAAATCAAGGGGGCTTTCTGAAACGTTATTTTGATGTAATTTCTCAATTAGTTTTCCGTTATTAATAGTTAAGAAACCTAATTTGCCGTCTAGTTGGAGCCGATTCGCTACTGAATCTCCAAATTCTTGACGAACATTTTTCCACAAGTTGTCGAGATTATCACGGTTTTCGTAATATAGTTGAGCGAAGCGTTGTTGTTGGTTACTATCTCTAACTAAAGCAATATCAAGCAATTGCTTAAAGGAAGAGACTCCTAACTGTGCTGGTTGTTCTAACAAGCGGTTAGAACTAAAATTTTTGAATTGTTCTAGACTTTGCGGTATTCTTTCTTTGAGTGCTTCTGGGATAATTTTCTCTTCAATGGCTTTAGTCCAGACTTGTTGCACCATTTCTGGACTGACTTGGCTCAAGATATCCTGATTTGCAGGTACTCCAGACCGAAATAGAGCATAGTAAAATTCTGAGGGAATGTCATTTTGTTGGCTAAATTGATCGGCAAGGGCTACCATAGCCACCATCCGAGCATCCCATCCCGTTTTATTAGCTAAATAGGTGATATCCTGGCGATCGCTATTTTCTTGCAGTTGGGCAAAGCGTATATCTTGATTGCCAAGATGGACGGAAAGCTCCTTAGTCAGGCGTTGATATTCTTCAGCAATTTCTAGTTTGGTATCGGGGACGATAACATCAATGGGATCTTGAACATTAATGGGTTCTTGACTGCTGGCGTGGTAAAGCACTCTCGAAACAGCGAGAATTTTGTCAGGGGTATTCGGTTTTGTAACTTTAATCTGAAGGTCAGGATTTCGTTTTCCCCTTTCTATTATTGATGAAAGTAGGTATTGAATTTGATAGTTACCTTGAAAGTTTGTAATCCCTTCTCCTAAAATACTTTCGCCACCAATATATTTATCAACAGCAACTACTCGCATTCCCTCTAATGGAAAGTTCCCAGTTTCTTGACGAATAGTGCCGCTTACAATAAATTTCTCTTCTGAATTAGGTAGTGGAGATACATTGGGTGAGAAAGGGGCTACTCTCTGTGTTAACTCTTTACTGCGATCAAAAGTAGATGTAAAAATTGGATTTGGCTGAACGGATGATACTACTTCTGGATTTCTGGCAAGAAGTTTTGCTGTTTGCTTGCAAACCTCGCAAGTTCGATCAATGCCGTGAGCTTTTTGAAACTCTCCGACAACTTCACGAGTCGAAGGACCAAAAAATTTGCGCTTAACTTCTTCAGGCGATGCCTCAAACCCTTGACTCTTTAAAGTTTCATGCAAGAGAGCAACGTCGTCGCCAAAATCGCCGATACTGAGCTTTCCAGATTCCATAGTATTCACCTTTCGTCATCATCAATACAGGGTTAAACCACCTCTTAAGCCGGGGATGACTTGGAGGGTGAAGTTTTTCTAGCCGAATCGTCGAATTGAAGCAGCACAAATGCCCGTGGATCGCGTGCTACGAATTGAATCCGTTCCACGACCCGAAAGAAATACTTGGAACCCTCTTTGCGAACGAATTCAGTGATGGCCTCACGCCCCACGTAAAGACTGGTAGGATCGCCTCCTAATGCAACCAGGAGTCCTTTGTCTTCTGGCAAAGTTCCGGTTCCATAAAATCCGCCCTCGACGAGTGGTTTAAGCCGTTCGGCTGTGGTGACTAAACTGGCAGGACTGGGAGGCACATGGGTGTCAGCGTAAACCTTGGTAGGTAAAAACAGTGCATAATTTGGCGCTTGTGCTTTGCTGGTTAGAATGGCTCTACCATCTGCCACAGCCGAGAAAACGTTTTCACCCCATACAGCCCCTGTCTGGGGATTGGTCAGTTTCCCTACTTTAATGGGCTCAGTAACTTTGTTCTCGTCATCATCATCAGCATCTTGAGGGCTGGCTTCTCCAAGTAAACCTTGGGCAGTCGAGCCTCTGTTGTCAGCTTTAACATTTCCTGGAAGACGATCTACATTGCCTTGAAAGATGATTGTGTCTTCCGCGAGGGCGATCGCTTTGGCTGCCATTCGTGCCAGTGTTTTACAAGTTTTGATCTGAGCTTCTTTGCCAACCTGGGTACTCGTTAACGGAAATTCTTGATATATTTCAACAAAAGGTTTAGTCCGACCTTCAACAATACTTAAGTCTGCGAAATTAATAACGTCATTGGGAACATCCGTCGGATTATTGTCAAACTCCGTGGTGGGAAAGACTTTTTGTGCAAGCCGCACTTTTGCCATTTCCTTGACAACGGCAGCGTTAATTTCTTGCCATACAGATTGTTCCCAATTAACTTCATTTGAGTTGTTCATAGTATTGCCTCTATTTTGTATTCATAAGGTTTTAAGGTTTTGCTAACACGCTAACTGTACCGATCGCTGTGACGGTGATTAAGGCGATCGCCAAGGTGAAATGCTTATAGTGAAGAAGTCAGGGGATTGAAATTTTTCATTTGATTTTTCTCCTTGTTTGGTTATTTTTTGGGGATTTGGTGTGTTGCTAAGGGACTGTGTAGGAGTGGGCGATCGCACTATTTCAGTCCGATCCATTTTGCAAACCTTCCCCCAGAAACCTTGTCTAAAGCGGCAACCCCAATCGAACTTGGTGTAGCCAGTATTGTGGCAGTGATTCCAGCAACGGTGCGTGCTGTCTCTCCTCCACCCAATGCTGCAACAGCTTGATCGGCTTTCATTCCAACTGCTGAACTGTAGTCGCTAACATCTAACGTCTTTTCAATAATCTGTCCTGCCATTAATCCACCGCCTGCCGCCATAGCAACAGGATGTTTACTCATCATCAAGGCTGAAGATACAGTAGTAATGCCACCATCAATTTTTCCTTCAGTATTTTTGGCAGTTGCTATTTGAGCAACGCCAATTCCGATTCCAAGAGGGCCTGCTGCTTTCCCTACAAATTTTGCTGCTGGGGCTAAAGCTTCGGCAACTGGAGCAAGCTTAGACAAGACTGGAGCCGCTTTTGCCAATAAATTGCCCGCAACTCCAGCTTTAGTTGCACTAACTAAGGCATTTCCAGCTTCTGCCGCTAAAGACTCAGTTTTAGTAGCACTAATTAAGGCATTTACCTCTTCTGTTGTTGAAGCAACGGTATTTCCGTTAACCGTAGTCAACGGAATGCCAAGTGCATTATATTTGGGACTTATTACTCCTCCTCCGTACTTCAAATCTCCAACAACTTCACCGACTGCACTCGTCAAACTGTCTCCAACACTTAATGATTTTCCTTCTTGAACTGCAACTAAATCTAAATTAAAAGAGCCTTTAGAACCGCCTGGAGTACCACCAATTTGGGTTACTACACCTCCAACAGTTCTCACCTCCGAATAAATTCTTTCCGCTCCTTGAACTCCTATTTGCTTGAGCGTATCTAAAACCCCAGTTGCTTTTGCATGAGCTGCTGTACCAAATGGACTTGCTGCTTTAGAGCTAAATGAAATTCCTTTTTCGGCTCCTGTTTCAAACCCTGCCTGATTTCTAATAAAAGTAAATATGTCTTCAATTGAATTTGGCGGCGGATCGGGAGTATTACCAGTTTTGTCAGAAAATTTAATTGGATTACTAGCCGCAAAGAAATAAACATTTATTCCTCCACCTATCCCGATAGGATCGCAACTCACCCATCTGCTTAACCATGCCGCATAATATCGCGCCCCATGATAAGCCAACCCTATCTCCTCATCCCGTTCCTTACCTGTATAGCGATACCGCTTCGCCGCCTTAATACCCTTATCCACTGCCTGATAAGACGTACTACCGTAGGGATAATACTCCTCATAGGAAATCACCCTCGCCTGAGCATCCAACTCCAAACTCGCCGAACCCAAATGATTCCCCAACTGAAAACGGATCAATTGCCTCGCTGACTCATCATCAGGATTAGTAATCGTCTTCGTTTCCACCAAAGCAATGCGCTGCTTATCATCCATGATGTGCAACGTCTCGCGCTCTAGTTTAATGTCATTCCCATTGCTATTAAATTCGCGGTAAATCTCAAACCCACCCAGATAAATGCGCTCGTTCTTGCGCGTCCCATTTTGCCGCTCTGTAACTTTGCGAATCCGCTCACCACTGGTATTATACACATAGAAAGTCGTCTCCCGCACTTTTTCTGGTGACGGTGTATCGTTCACAACTTGCCGCGAAGTCGCATTTAACTGATCCTTGTAATCCCACTGCATTAACGTCAGGTGCGGCATACTGGTCATATTGCCGTGGGCATCGTAGGTATAGGTTTCAGTCCTTTGCCCCACTGTCGTACTACTCAAGCAATTACTCTGCTTACCAGGTTCGAGCAAGCTGGCTTTGTTGTAAGCATAAGCACGAGTCCAAGTCCCATTTGCCGCTTGGTGGATTAACTTCTCAAAATTGCCCACCGCGTCATAAAAATATTGCTCTGTATAGTTCCGCATCGCTTGTCCGTCATGAGGATGGGACAAATTGACCCGAAACTCGTCATCCCATGTGGTTTCTGGTTGCTCAACCTGTCCAATATGCTCTCGCCCTGTTGCCTCAATCAGACGGTAAATGGGGTCATAGCTATAGTCACAATGGGGTAAAACCACCTGATTGTTGAAAAAGATTGTCTGTTGGGCATCATCCCGAATGCGGGTGATATTTCCTACTGGATCATAGGTATAGAACAAATCTTGCAAAACTGCACCACTTCGCGTGGTTTTGAGATGAATCAACCGAAAGGTTTTCTCGTCGTAGCGATATTCAGTTTTTGCCCCATTCCCGTATTCAATCAGGGTGTGCTGTCCTTTGGCATCATAGTCAATGTTCGTTACTGCATGAAAATTTGCTGACTGCGGATCGAGCAATATGGTTGGTTCTGTCCCTTGCCTGAGCCAAACCTCCATCCGTTCCAATAAATTCGCCTCATTGTAAACCGGACGAATGACATTGAATTGGGTATTAGGTTGGTTGTTATGGGGTGCAATTAACTGAATCGGTCGATTTAACGCATCATAGCGGGTACTACTGCTAAAGATTTCCGTTTCTAAATCGGGATTTGTTGACCAATTAGGAATGGTTTTATAATCCTGCACCAATTTCCGCGTGTTGTTGAGCAGGTTGCCCTTAAAGTCAAATTCTTCATTCGTAACTACACCCGCACCATCAAAATGCTGATAAATCCTACCCCGATGGTTTTTGGTATTGTCTTGCCCTTCCCCGTAGACCGTCTTTTCTGCTAGGAATGCGGGATTTTCATCAATTTTGACCCATAATTCTTTGGGACGGATTAATTCATCGTAGGTCGTGCGGAAAGTATGACCACGGCTGTCCCACATCCGAATCGGCTTGCCTGCCACATTATTGAGCATCCAGCGCTCTCCTGCTTCCATACTTTCCTGGTGAATGCGATGTCCCAGCAGATCGTAGTCATAGCGCATCACAATCCGGTCTTGAGCATCAATGACTTCGCGCTGATTGCCTTCGATATTTAGCTTGATGCGAGTGCGATACATTTGCTCATTACTAGCAGCATCCTTGCCATTATTCGCAATGGTTAAGAAAATTCGTCCCAATGAATCAAAGTGAGCGATTGTCGGTGTATTAGCGTGTTTTGCCGCTTTTTCTGCCGCATTTTTCTCCTCCGTCCCTAATGCCCCACCGATCCGGTGCTGATACCAAGTCGGTAAATAATCCCCCTCTGGCAAGCGAGTCAGAAATCCTCCGACATCAGGGTCGGTTTTGGGGTCAAACGTGATCGTGTCGTTGACATCAAAAGTTTGCTGCTGCCACGGATCAAAAACCACCTTCTCCCAAGTATGATTTGGATGCAGCGTCGCCACTACCCGTTCCACCGGATCGTAAAATAGCGTACTGCTCACACCCCACTTTTCGATGCCAAAGTGATGAGTGGGACTAAAAAATGGTTCGTACTGCCGAACGGGTTTGCCCTTGTTGTTGTAAACTTTCGCTCCCGTCCCTACCCAGCGCGGATCGAGAATCGGTGAGTTCGGCACACTCGGATCGCGGGAACCCGGTTCTGCCTGCACCTTCGTCTGCGCTTCGCGTCCAAAGCCATCGGAATAAACGAAGCTCAATTGCACCTTGGTTTGTCCACCAGCCAGATCGCTGACATGAGTTTCACGGGCGATCGCCGCTGCACACACAGGAACGCGATCAAGGTCATAGATAATTCGGGTTGTTGCTGTGCCTAAATTTTGAATTGCTAGCGATCGCGGATTATCTGCTTCAAAAAATGCCTTAATTTCCTCTGCACTCAGATCAGCATTAAATTGATTGAAGGAATCTCCCTGTTTCTCCGTTACCTTGCCCATAACCGCAGTACCTACCACCATCCCCAGGGCATCAAACACCACTTGAGAATGATTGCCATTGGGGTCAGTCATTTGTTCAGGTTGGAGAGTACGATAATTATTCCGAATCTGGACAGTATTGTTTAATGGATCGACTGTCTGAATAACCAAAAGATGATAGGGGTCATAACTGCTGGTGTAAATATTGCCAAAGGGGTTTTTAGTTTGAATCGGTAAGTAAAAGTTACTCGCATCAAAGGATTGTCGCCCAGACGGAATCCACCAGTTGCCATCTTGTTTAACGTATTTACCTTCACTATTGAGTAGTGTGTCCAAATCACTGTTGTTAATCTTGGTTCTGTAAACCTGACTGAGCAAGCCAGGTGTAAAAGCCAGTTTTAAACTCTCACAGGGCAAGGCGAGGGACTCTACTTCTCCCAATGCTAGACAAGTTGGATCGGTAGTATTTGCTTGGCTGTTAGGACGATAAAGCGATCGCACTTGCTCGATAAGGCGACGTTGTTTTTTATCCCTGGCTTGCTCCTCGTAATTAATTTCTTCGTCATAGATCAAGACAAAGGTATTTGGAACACTGGGAGCCTTTTTCACAAAGTCTGTAAGCTGAAAGCGATCGCCGTTTTGGGCATAGCCTGTTAATTCATAGGTTCGAGTCTCAACAGGAACCCCGATTCGATACCAGTCCGTTTCGTTAGGTTTGTTAATAACCTGATTTTCCGTATATGTAATAAAGGTTTTTTGCTGTTCAGGATAGGCCGATTTAGGACGGGGATAGGCGATCGCCACCGATTTTAAACCATTGCCAAACTCATCCACTTCCAGCGTTATGGTATGGGTAATACGCGGATCGAAAATTTTCCGTTTCTTCTTTGGATCGGTTTCTGGATCTGTGGGATCGAGAATAAAACTTCGCTCATAATGATAATTAATCGTTTCGCGCTCGTAGGCAAAGAAAACCGCATGGCGATTAGTTAGCAGTCTTTGCTCTACCAGAATTTCGTAATTACGCTCCGACACAGTGTAGGGCAAGGGTTCTTTTTCTAACCCATCTAGGGCATAATTTTCTGAACTATCTAGGGCATAAATTTCCTGCCGCAAAATATGGCCTTTGAGCGATCGGGCCGCTTCTCGTTCTTCATCCACCGTCAATTGATCGGGCAAAATCGTATCAGGCAACAAAGATGCTTGATACGCTTGCTCTGACTGGTTAGGTTCTCGATAATACTCATACTCAAAATACCGAGAAATCTTGTCTCGACCAAAATAAGCTCCTGTGTGGAACCAGGTTTTAGTCATAACAGGAGGAACAAAAGAAGCCACATCCAAATTCGTATCGTTGGAAGCAGCTTGACTCGCAGGGATTGTACCTATTTCTTCCGTATCCCATTGATCCACTCGACCAAAACCGCGAAATTCTCGCTCTACCCCATCAAAGTAACCATGATGATAAGCATACCGAGTCACAAACCGATTACCACTAACGCTCTTTTATTACTCTCATGAGAGTATAATTAATTACTAACAGTTTAACTTAGCAAGGGTATTTAATTGGGTTCAAGAACGGCTACCTCCACGATCACCGTGGTAGATCAGTACTGCGATGCC
>NZ_JAIVFS010000044.1 GCF_020829645.1 Nostoc mirabile CHAB5784
GAATCTAAGCGGATTGTTCGACGACATAGTAGTTTTTATATTGGGTTATATGGCCATAATTGGGTCAATTTCACAGAAAGTTCCTATGAGTTAGTCACCGAATTATTGAGATTAAGTCCTAATAAGCGTAAGTACTACCAACAAGGACAGAGAGCTATGAGGCTTATTCTATCTGCATCCTAGCCCTTTTTGTCCCCCCGTAAGGTAATTTAGATGCGTTTGCCCTGATCCTCAACTGAGGTAAAACCTTCTGCCAACTGAGCCTCCTGCCTCCTTCAATTCTTCAACTAAATCATTTAACCCCGGATTGCACCTGCCATAAACTCGCATAAATCCTATTCTTATCCAACAATTCCTCATGGGTTCCCGACTCAACCAACTCCCCATATTCCATCACATAAATGCAATCAGCATTGCGGATAGTGGAAAGACGATGAGCGATCGCAATTGTGGTTCGATTTACAGTAATCCGTTCTAAAGAACGCTGAATCGCGGCTTCAGTTTCATTATCTACAGCTGATGTAGCTTCATCTAAAATCAAAATTGGTGGATTCTTCAAAACAGCTCTGGCGATCGCAATTCTTTGGCGTTGTCCACCAGATAATTTTTGTCCACGTTCTCCAACTATTGTCTCATAGCCTTGGGGTAGCCGGATAATAAAATCATGGGCTTCGGCAATTTTTGCAGCTGCAATTATTTGTTCATCCCTAGCATCAAAAGTACCATAAGCGATATTTTCACCAACGGTACCATGAAATAAGAATACATCCTGACTCACCAAGCCAATACTGCGACGCAAATCACCTAAATTTAAGTTTTGGATATCAATACCATCAATAGTAATTTTTCCTGAAGAAATATCATAAAATCGCAATAATAATTTCACTAAAGTACTTTTACCGGAACCTGTAGAACCAACAATAGCGATTGTTTTGCCTGCGGGTATATGCAAGGATAGCTTTTTAACTACTGGCTCTCTAGTTGGATACGCAAAAGTGATTTGTTTGAAGTCAATTTCCCCACGTACTCCATTGATCGGTAAAAATTTATCTCCTGTAATAATGTTGATGGGAGCATCTAATAAATTCATGACACGATTGGTAGAAGCCATTGACCTTTGATATTTGTCAAATATTTCTCCTAATTCTACGAATGGCCACAACAATCTCTGTACTAAAACAAGTAAAACACTGTAATTACCAATGGATATCTTCCCAGCATAAGTCGCCATACCTCCCCAAAATAATAAGGCTGTAAACCCTATTAAAACTAGCATTCTAATTAAGGGTACAAATGCAGCCGAAAGTTTAATTGCTTTGGTGTTACTTTTTCTATAAGCTTCACTTTCTCCTGCAAATCTAGCGCTTTCATAAGCTTCAGCAGTGAAACTTTTAATTGTGGTAATACCACTGAGATTATTTGCTAGTCGTGAGTTCAGAAAGCTTACCCTTTCCCGCACCTCAGCATAACGAGCTTCTAGACGTTTTTGATAAGTAAAGGAACCCCAAATAATAAATGGTATTGGCAACATTGCTGCCAAGGTTATAGAGAAAGGCAAAATCAATAAACTACCACCAATTAAAATGATCATTGAGGTGATTATATTGATAATCTGATTGGCTCCAAAATTCAAAAAATCTTCGAGTTGGTTGATATCATCATTTAAAATTGACATCAAACCACCAGTACTGCTTTCTTCAAAGTAAGCTGAATCTAATTCTTGTACATGATTGTAGGTATCTAAACGTAAATCATGCTGGATATCTTGGGCTAAATTACGCCAAAGTGTACTATATGCATACTCAGAAGCTGATTCTAATATCCAGATAATTATGGTGGCAAATGAAAGCAGTAAAAATTGCCAGATTATATCTTTTACACCCAACTTAGCAAATACAGAATTTTGCTGCTCCACGAGAATATCTACTGCAATACCAATTAACCACGGTGGTGCTAAGTCTAAAATCGTATTGATGATAGAAAATAATGTTGCCTGCCAAATTTTTTGGCGATATTGGCTTCCATAGTTTAGCAAACGTTGTAAAGGATGGGCTGAATTCCTACCCTTGTTGGATACTCTAGGAGGTTTTGATGTTATTGTCACAATTATTATTGTTTGTAGTTACGTGGTTGATGAGAGCTATGTCTTTAGTAGAATTGAACCTCACACGACTTGAAGTCGCGTGATTCCTGCTTCAATGATCTGTGCCTAAATTACTTCAGGGCTTACAAGTTCTCCACAGGCGTTTAGAGCCTCCGGGATACCCACGGCGGCTGTCTTGAAAAGTCCCCTCAACTCTTGGAACCCCCGCACGGGGCTTTTTGCTATTAATCTCAATCCCTCTCCCAGTATATTTAAAGCGGCATTATTGTCTCTCAAGTTGTAATTACTGCAAGTAGGACAAGACCATTCACGTAGCTTTAAATCTTTGACTTGCGGGTTAATGAAACCACTTTTGATAAAAGTTTGAGATGATGGGTAAAATGTACTAACTTTTTGCACAAGCCTATCGTGCCATAAAGCTTTGTATTCCAACATTTCCACAAACTTAGACCAAGAAGCAGACGCTCGAAGACTCGCTAACGCTGCGCTATCAGCCAGGCTCAAAGCTAATTTATGATTCTTCACCATGTTAGAGACAGCCAAATCCTCGATACAAATAACACTGTTTTCTTTGATTAGGCTCGTGATGAGCTTGTGCAGAAAGTCATCTCTCAAATTCGTAATCCGTTCGTAGGTACGAGCTAGCTTGATTTTCGCTTTGACTCTATTGCTACAGACGCGATTAATCGCGTCTGTACCTTTTACACTGGGGATAGTTTTTTATGTGCCTTACGCAGCTTCCTTGACTGAGTTCTATGATATTTGGGATTGTCTACGACTTCACTGCTACTAGTAACAAGATAAGATTTTATGCCTATATCGAATTGTGGTTCCAATAGATGAAAGAGGTTTTGACATCCACCAAGCGCCATAAATGGCGGGGATTCTAAGAAGTTGCCTTCTTAGATTTTCTCTTTCCACGACTCGGCTTACCCAGAGGAGTTTCCCCACCCATGCAGAGGTCGATGTCTCCAGAGACGATTAACACGAATAGCTTCATCCAGCCTTCCGTATTGCTCGTTCAATCCTTCTAGTTTTGCCTCAAGTACTAGCATTATTACGTCTAACTCGCTGACGTAATAATATCACAAAAACTTAAACAATTTCACTTTCACTGCGAATAAATTCGCTCTTTTCCTAACCCCCATAAATGGAATTTAGGGGCTTTCTCGGCACGGATGACTTGGTAAATTGGCACTTTCAATATTTCACAGCTTTTTAAGCATTAAGTTGATAATCTTTCCTGATATAGGACTCCTATTTGATTTTTGCAAAGCTAGGTACAACTCAAAGACCTTTCTTTACCGTTGTTTATTGCCTCCTAAGCCCAGTAAGTGTTCAAATATATAGATTACATTATTATCTAGCCATTTACCCATTTTTAAAAGGAATAAAGATACCGTTTCAGGTTTGATATTATTTCTCAATAAAGTGGTATTGTTAGATCGACCTGAATTTGCTTTGTCAAAGTCACTTGTGTGCCGCTTTGCCTTGTGACCAATAGCAGTTTCAGTCACCAGGCGTTACATCTGCACATGGTAGTGTTAATGAGGATCGATATTTTACTCAGGGCTTACAAAAGAAAATCAATACGCATCTTACCCTTCATACTCAGTTTGATACTGATTTTATTGGTAGGAAGCCAGACTATAGCTGTAACAACAAAATCTACAGAGATATTATGGGATAAGTTTGGTGTGCCGCACATCTATGGTAAAAATGACCGGAGTGCATTTTATGCCTTTGGTTGGGCACAAACGCAAAGTCATGGAGATTTACTTTTGCGTCTCTATGGTCAAGCACGGGGACGCGCAGCTGAATACTGGGGAGAAGAATACCTGGAGTCAGATCGTTGGGTACAGACTATGGGAGTACCAGAACGCGCTAGTTCTTGGTACAAAGCACAGAGTCCAACTTTTCGCAGTTATCTTGATGCTTTTGCTGCTGGGATCAATGCTTATGCAAAACAAAATCCTAACTTGATTGACGATCGCTTTGAAGTGGTGCTACCAGTCAAGGCAGAAGATGTCATGGCTCATTTACATCGGGTACTCAATTTCACTTTTGTAGTGAATCCACAGTCAGTATTCGATCTGAGCAAACAAAAGCTGCAAGCAGGATCTAATGGTTGGGCGATCGCACCAACTCATACTGCCAGTGGGAAGGCCATGTTGTTAGCCAACCCACACCTACCTTGGTCAGATTTATTTTTGTGGTATGAAGCTCAAATCACTGCACCAGGAATTGATGCTTATGGGGCAACACTTGTGGGTATTCCCGTATTGGCGATCGCCTTTAACAACAACTTAGGCTGGACTCACACCGTTAACACCTATGATGGTTGGGATTTGTATGAACTCACACTGGCAGGTAATGGTTACCGCTTTGATGACAAAGTTCGTAAATTCCAAACCAAAACCCTCTCCCTAAAGGTGAAGCAGAAAGATGGCTCCTTGCAAGAGCAACCATTAGTAGTAAAAAGTTCTATTCACGGGCCAGTAGTCGCCGAGAAAAATGGTAAAGCCGTAGCCCTGAGAGTTGCAGGTCTTGACCGACCAGGTGTACTCCAGCAGTGGTGGGATATGGCACGTTCCCAAAATCTCAAGAAGTTTGAAACCGCACTCAAGCGCTTGCAACTATCGATGTTTACGGTGATGTATGCAGATAGAGAAGGGCATATCATGCACCTATTCAACGGTCAAGTTCCGGTGCGTTCTCAAGGAGATTTTGCATATTGGCAAGGCGTCATTCCTGGCGATACATCTAAAACCTTGTGGACAAAAATTCATCCTTACCAAGATTTACCGCGCATAGTTGACCCCAAGAGCGGTTGGCTACAAAATACCAATGACCCGCCTTGGACTACTACATTTCCAGCCGCCATTAAAGCAGATAATTACCCACCTTACATGGCACCTCGTTTCATGGATTTCCGCTCACAAGGTTCTGTAAGGATGTTGGCTGAAGATGACAAAATCTCTTTTGATGAGATGGTTGCATATAAGCACTCTACCCGCATGGAACTGGCTGATCGGATTTTGGATGATTTAATTCCGGCTGCACGCAAGTATGGTCAAGACTTAGGGCGCAAAGCAGCTAGTGTCCTAGAAGCCTGGGATCACCAAGCCAATGCCGATAGTCGAGGGGCGGTACTATTTGCCTTTTGGGTTCAAGAAATGGACTTAGATAAGACGTTTCGTAAACCTTGGAGTGAAAACTCCCCACGGACTACACCCGATGGGTTAGCTAATCCTAAAAGTGCAGTTGCAACATTGGAAGCAGTAGCAGCTAAGGTGGAAAAGGCTTATGGGGCGATCGATGTGGCATGGGGAGATGTTTTTCGGCTACGGTTGGCTGATGTGGATTTGCCTGGTAATGGTGGGGATGGGGAACTGGGAATTTTTCGGGTACTGAATTTTGCTCCTGGAGAAAATGGTCAGTTCCAAGGCGTTGCAGGTGATTCTTATGTGGCTGCAATTGAATTTTCTAACCCTGTACGAGCAATGGCACTCACCAGCTACGGTAATGCATCTCAACCTGGATCGCCCCACATTAGCGACCAGTTACAGATGTTCGCTAACCAAAAGTTGCGAACTGTGTGGCGCGATCGCTCAGATATTCTTGCCCATCTAGAAGAACGTAAAATATTCTGAGGTCAATAGTCTGCTTCTAGCACTGGATAAAGCGTAGCTTTAGCAGGCTAGGGTTCTTGGGTTTAATTACAGCGCTTTTCAAGTAATTTAACTACACCACTCCCGACTCCCGACTCCCCATTCTCAATCAAATGACCACAAGCCAGATTACTAAGCTAGAACTGTCTCCCAACACCCCTATTCTTTGCGTAGAAAACTTAGGTCGAAAACTTCAGAATCAGTGGATCTGGAGTAACCTAAGTTTTCAATTATCTCCAGGGGAGGGAGTAGCGGTAGTAGGTGCTTCTGGCTCTGGTAAAAGCTTGCTGCTACGAGCATTAGCTGGTCTTGATCCAGTAGAAGCAGGACAAATTATTTTTCAGGGACAGCCGATGAATTCCCACTTTATGCCCAGGTATCGTTCCCAAATTATCTATTTGCAACAACGACCAGCCCTTTGGGAAGGAACTGTAAAGCAAAATCTCCAACAAGTTTATCGATTAGCAGTTCACCGCCATCTAGCTTACAACGGTCAGTTGATTCTAAACTATCTGCATCTTTTACATAAAACGGCTGACTTTTTACAGCGTCCGGTTAGCGCTCTTTCCGGTGGGGAAGCGCAGATAGTCGCCTTTCTACGAGCTTTGCAACTTTCACCTTCTATACTGCTACTAGATGAACCAACTGCCTCACTCGATGCTGGAACTGCTCAAAGTTTGGAGGCTTTAGTTGCAGCTTGGCAAAATGAAGACCCACAACGGGCATATCTCTGGACAAGTCATGATTCTACCCAATTGGAACGCATTACCAACCGCCAAATTACCTTCAAGGAAAACGACTGATGGAAACCAATTATATCCAGATTAGTTACGGACAACTGGCTTTAGCGACTTTGTTTATTCTGATCAATATAGGGCTTTCCTTGGGCTTACAGTTGGGGCTAGAGCAAAGTCTAGGGATAGCCTCGCTACGAATGGTAGTGCAGTTGTTACTAGTCGGATATATATTGCAGTGGGTATTTACTCTCAGCAACCCTGTATTGATAATACTTTTGGCTTTGGGTATGACGGTTATAGCTGCTGTATCTAGTGTTAACCGTACACGTAGAAGGTTTGCAAGTATTTATTGGAATAATTTTATTTCGCTTTTGAGTGGTTCCTTTTTAGTCACAGGGATAATAGTTAGCGGTATTTTGCGTGTACAACCCTGGTACGAGCCTCAGTATCTCATTCCCCTTTTGGGTATGGTGTTGGGTAATGCCCTCACAGGTACGTCTTTGAGTTTAGATCGGTTTATGGAAGACTTGACCAGTCGTCGGGGAGAAATAGAGGCGCTACTGGCTCTGGGTGCAACTCGTTGGGAAGCTGCACATCAAACTATTAAAGAAGCCCTGAGAACAGGAATGATTCCTACTATAAATTCAATGATGGTGATGGGAGTGGTTAGCCTACCGGGAATGATGACCGGCCAAATTCTCGCTGGGGCTAGTCCTAATGATGCCATACGTTACCAGATTGTGATTATTTTTGCACAGGCATCAGGAACAGCGATCGCCACAATGGGCGTTGTTACTCTAGCTTTTCTGGCTCTGTTTAATCGAAATCATCAGTTTACACATTCGATATTAAGGAGTTAAAAAATCTAAATCTTCTCCAGACATAACTTGCATTTCCTCTAGAACACCTTGCATTTTTAACTGTCCTTTATCTAATAGGACAATAAAATCCGCACGCAGAATAAGGGACTTCCAAAAAATAAAATCACCAATAAATAGAATGATAATCATTATTGCTAAAGCATGGATTCTTGGTTTTTGTTGATTAATTTTTCTTTGGAAGTCCCTAACTCTATTTAGAATTTTGAAGAAAAACTGTTTGTTTACGAGTCAGTTAACTTTCCCTTAGGGACTTCCAAATAAAAAAATATCCCAAAACTGACGCAAAAATCTTCTCTATTTCTTCCCTCTCTGTGTTCTCTGCGTCTGGAGTGGTAGCCTGCGGCAAGCCGCTCCGCGTCTACGTTCATTTGGATAATTTATTTCTTGGAAGTCCCTTACGTCCTATCGGTACACACATTGGCGTTCCCAGAATCGGGTCAGGAATAATACGGCACTCTAACTCAAAAACCTCTTGTACCATTTGCTCGCTCATCACTAGCTTTGGTTCTCCAGCAGCAAAAATTCGACCATCTTTGACAGCAATCAGATAATCAGCATAACGGCACGCCTGATTTAAGTCATGCAATACCATGACAATCGTCCTTCCCTGACTTTGGTTCAACTCATACAACAAATCTAAAATCTCTATCTGGTGTGCCAAATCCAAAAAAGTAGTCGGCTCATCCAAAAGCAAAATATCTGTATCCTGTGCTAGTGTCATTGCAATCCAAGCTCGCTGTCGTTGTCCACCAGACAAAGTATCTAATGCTCTATCTGCCAACTCCAGTAAATTTGTAATTAAGAGTGCCTGCTGCACGATTTTTTCATCTTTAGCTGACCACTGCTGCAACCAATTTTGATAAGGGTAACGTCCTTGTGCGACCAAATCTTTGACTGTTAACCCTTCCGGTGCTGCTGGCCCTTGAGGTAAAATTCCCAACTGCTGCGCTACTTCCTTGGTGGAAAGCTTAAAAATTGAGGTGCTGTCAAGATATACTGTACCGTGTTCTGGTTTGAGAAGTCTGGCCAGACCTCTTAACAAAGTTGATTTACCGCAACCATTAGCACCAACTAAAGCACTAATTTGTCCGGTAGGAATGGCCAAATTTAAATCTTTAATAATTGGCACACCACCATAAGCTAAAGACAGACTTTTGGTTGATAATCCTTTCATAGTTGATACCATTTTGAATCTTGAAGAACACAGAAGGCAGAAGGATAGGAGCGAGAATTCTAAAATGTTTGAATTTTGTTAGCGCAGCGTAAAGCCTTCTCTTCTTAGGCTCCGCCAACGGCATGGCAACGCTATGAGCGAGTCCGCGTACTCTGTAAGAGTTGCAAGCTAGCAAGAGCGTAAGAAGAGAGCGTCATTTTGAATTGATTCGTCCCTTATTTTTTCCGGTTACGAATTAACAAAAACAGAAAATAAGGAGCGCCGATAGCAGCAGTCACCACGCCACAAGGAAGTTCGATAGGTGCAAACAGCGTTCTTCCCAGCAAGTCTGCGACTACAACAATCACTCCTCCCAACAGTGCCGAGGTGGGAATTAACCCTTCATGATTTGTACCTACCAACTGTCGTCCTAAATGGGGTGCAATTAACCCAACAAAACCAATCATTCCCGCAGTGGCGACTCCTGCACCGGCTAAAGCTACACCCACAAGCACTAGTAAACCGCGCTCCCATTCCACGCGAGTACCTAGACCTTTGGCGACATCATCTCCTAAATTTAAGGCGTTCAAATGTCTTGCCAATGTCAACGCCATCGGTACGAAAACAATCAACCAAGGTAAGAAGGAGAAGACTTGCTCCCAAGTGCGTCCGTAGACACTGCCAGCTAACCAAACCAAAGCATTACTAACGTCATAAATATTCCCAAAGGTAATCATCAAGCTGGTGAATGCACTGGCGATCGCAGACAAGCCAATACCCATTAAAATTAATAGAATCGGCGAACTACCATTATTCCAAGCCAGCGAGTAAATTAAAACAGCCATAAGCATTGCCCCAGCAAAGGCTGAAACAGGCAATGTGTAAATCGGTGCTGATGGAAGTAGGACAATTACTGTCACTGCTGCTAAACTCGCCCCAGCATTGATGCCAATAATACCAGGGTCAGCTAAAGGATTGCGCGTTAGACCTTGAAAGATAGTGCCAGAAATAGCAAACGCTATGCCTACCATAAAAGCTACAAGGGTGCGGGGTAGACGCAGGTTGTGAATCACAAAAGCATGGTCTGGGTTGCCTGTATCTAAATTTAAGACAGTTTTGACGATATCCAAAGGTGAGATGGGATATTCACCTTTGGCCACATTCATCACCATCGCCACTATAATCACTACTGCCAAACATAACAGCATCAGTGGTACACGTCTGTCTATGCGAAAAGATATCGCCTCGGAACGAATGACTAGCCAATCCAACTTCATTTCTTCACCTTTGATTTAGCCAGGTACACAAAAAAGGGTGCGCCAACGAGTGCTGTCATCACACCCACAGGTAATTCCTGGGGTTTGAGTAATATACGCGCCGCAACATCTGCAACCAAAAGTAAAATTGCACCCACCACTGCAGAATAAGGCAAAATCCAACGGTAATCAGCAAAGATGAAAAATCTCACGATATGGGGAACAACTAAGCCAATAAAGCCGATTGGCCCGGCAATAGATACGGAACTTCCCGCCAGTAAAACAACGCTAATAGCCGTGATGATTTTCACCCAAGCTGTCTGTTGACCTAAGCCTTTTGCTATATCTTCACCGAGACTCATGGTAGTAATTTGTCTACCAAGGGCAAAAGCAACGACTAATCCAAGGGCGACGAAGGGCAGTGCTTGCAAGAACATATTGATATCGCGCCCAGCCAGTGAACCTGCTAACCAAAATCTAATTTCTTCTAAGGTGCGTTGACTGACGATAAGGATAGCAGTGGTCAGGGAAGAAATCAGAGCTGTGAGTGCCGCGCCTGCTACTGTGAGATTCAATGGTGTAGGCCCTCCTTTTCCTAGAGAACCAAGGAAGTAGACTAACATCGCTGTGGCTCCTGCACCCAAAAAGGCCACAATGGTTAAAATACTCAAGTTCGAACTGCCAAAAATAAAAATCGTGGCTACTACAGCCAATGCAGCCCCCGACTGAATACCTAAAATCCCTGGTTCTGCTAAGGGGTTGCGTGTCAAACCTTGCATTAAGGCTCCAGAGACTGCCAAGGCTGAACCTACAAGTATAGCAATGAGCGATCGCGGTAATCTCACTGTCTGAATAACTAAGTGTTGGTATGAACCGTCAAAGATGACAAAGGATGCCAAAATCTCTTCTAGAGGTATTTCTGCTGCACCTAGCGTGACACTGTATACCAAGCAAATCAACAAGATAACCAGCCCCAAAACCAGACCAGCTAAGGGTGATATTTGAGGCTTTTTCCATTCTCTAGGCGACGTTGTGGACGCTTTTATCATTGCTATTTATGTACTCTCTCAACAGTTAACTGTTTATTAGCCATTAAATTGATAATAATTTTTGATAATTTGATAAAATTTTTGGCTATTAACTTGAAAAAAAAGTAACCAAATATACTAGTTTTGGATCACTATTTTTTAGGTATTATACCCTTCCTCTGTGAAGCTGCACTATATTTAACTCCCGCCTCCCTTACTAAGAGGGGACTATAGGGGGTGAAATTAAGCGCAGGCTTAAAAAGAAGTGGTATTACATGGTAAATTAAGATATTACTTTAAACTTATTGCAATTATTTTTCAACTTATAAGATAAAATAATATAATATAAACCAAGATATAGGAATCGTATTTGATTTTTGAAATTATCTACGTGGTGTGCATTCGCGTTGGCGGAGCCTCTCGTAGAGAAGCGTCTCGCAGAGAAGCGCAAGCGCGATAGGCGGGGAGTAGGGACTTGTACTGAGCGAAGCCGAAGTAGTGGGGAGTAGGGAATAAGGAATTAGGCTTTTCGAGTTGTACCGAGCTTTTTCAAAAATCAAATCTAAACTTTCTTGAGCTAATTAAGATGTTTTCAATTTTATAAACTTAGGACTGAACCGCTATCTCAAGTTCTCTTCCTAGCCGAAAGCGAAAAACATTTTGAATTATTTTTGTCAAAGTTTCAGGGGAAGGCTAATTTGAAAAGTGGAGCCTTGACCTAGCATACTATTTACAGTAATTTGCCCTCCGTATCGTTGCACAATTTGTTGAGCGATCGCAAGTCCAAGTCCAAAGCCGCCTGTTTGCCGAGATCGGACAGTATCTACACGATAAAAACGATCAAATATATATGGCAAATCAGTGGACGGAATCCCAATCCCGTTGTCTTTGACCTGAATTACCGCATAGTGAGACTGGGTAAAAAGATGTAATTCTACCTTACCGTCTGCTGGTGTATACTTGAAGGCATTAGTCAGAAGATTAATCACAGCTTGTTTGAGCAAATTAGCATCGGCTTTTAACATGATGGAATGCTCTGGAAGGTGAGCATTGAAATTGAGACTTTGGGCAGGAGCAAGGGCTGCGAATTCCTGGGCAAGCGATCGCAATATCTCACACAAATCAACGGGTTTTAATCCGGTTTCCGCAAGGGAACCATCATGACGCGACAAAAAAAGCAGATCATTGATCAGCGTACTCATAGACTTAGCAGTTTGGGCGATATTTTGCAACCGCAATCTTTGCTCCAAGGGGTCTTCGGGGGGTATCAGGGCAACTTGGGCATTGCTCAATATCGTAGCAACGGGTGTACGTAGTTCATGAGAAGCATCGGCTGTAAATCGCTGCAATTGCTGATAAGCACGAAGGCTTGGTCGCATTGCCAATCCGCCCAAAAACCAACCTGTAATGCCTATTACACCAAAGGTCACGGGAACCCCGAAAGTTAAAAACAAGCGGGCTTGATTTAGCCCAACGCGTAAAGAGTTCATTGGAGCCGCCGTTTGGAAGTAGCCAATCAGCACCTTACCTTCCAAAACAGGAAGTGTAACTTGGCGAACCCAGGTTCTTGTAGTAGATGACTCTGAGCCTATTGGTGTTTCTAACGTTTTAAATCCAGGTTCTGCGGTCAACTGTTTGCCACCCGATGAACCGATAAACTGCAAAAGTTGTTTATTAGAGTTATACCACCGCGCGTACATTAACCCGCCATTCAACGATACACCGCTTTCTACAGGAGTCTGGCCGCGCTGATTTTGCCATTGACTTTGATAAAGCGAGTATTGGGTTTTGACGGCAAAGGCTTTACTTTGTGAAAAGAGTTCGTCGTCAAAAACCCGCAACTGTTCTTCTACACTCAGACAATAGCCCACCCCTGCAAAAGCGAACAAAATTCCACCCATTGATAGGGCAAACCAGTGAGCAAGATTACGACGGCTACGATCAAACATTAGTCATTAGTCATTAGTCATTAGTCATTAGTCATTAGTCATTAGTCATTAGTCATTAGTCATTAGTCATTAGTCATTAGTCATTAGTCATTAGTCATTACTTTTTCATCCCCTGCCCCCTGCCCCCTGCCCCCTGCCCCCTGCCCCCTGCCCCCTGCCCCCTGCTCCCTGCCCCCTACCTCCGTTTGACGGTTTACAAATTTGGCGGATTTATTCGATAGCCCATCCGATGTACTGTTTCTATCCAATCTTTCACACCAATGGTTTGTAGGCGCTGGCGCAAGCGGCGAACCAAGGTAGTAACGGCGTTACTTTCTGGTTCCTCTCCGCAGCTCCAAAGGGCTTGCTCAATCTGGCTATGAGATAATACTTGGCGGGGATGACGCATTAAATACTCCATCAATTGAAACTCCCGGCTAGAAAGTTGAGTTGTCAACGAACCAAGTTCGAGCGTCAAACTGGATAAATGAAGTTGCAAATCGCCCAAGCTAAGTATATCTCCTTGCCACATAGGCGATCGCCGTCCTAGTGCCCGGACTCGTGCCAATAACTCCAGGACATCCACAGGCTTTACCAAGTAATCATCGGCTCCAGCATCTAAACCCATTACCTTATCTAAAACCGTGTCTTTCGCCGTCAGCATCAATACAGGAGCCAGCTTACCTGCTTGTCGATATACTTGACACAATTCTACGCCACTCACTTTGGGCAACATCCAATCTAAAATCAGCAAGTCATAGTCTTTGCGAAAGGCAAACCATTGTGCTGTTTCTCCATCAGCGATCGCATCGACTGTATGCCCCACCTTCAATAACGCTGCCCGCAGTGGCTCTAACTGCGATGGGTCATCTTCGACTAGTAAGATCAACATCCTATTTGCTCAGGTTGCCGTAATTTTTGTTTGCTAATTTTAGATTAAGGTAAAAGTGACGGGAAACACTCAACCTTATACCTTTCATGCAGCAGCTCCAACTTTTTCAAGCGTTGCGATCATTAGGCTTTGTGTTTTGGTTGTCCTTGCCGTTGATTGGGTTAGTTTTTTGGCTGGGGAGCAATTTTGTCGGAGATCAGATTTTAAGTCGTTCCAACCTCACCAAGAAATATCTGCTAGCAGATACCCAATCGGCACGACAGATTAGGAAAAGAATAGTAGCGATCAAAGTGGAAATTCTTCCCCAAAAAGGAATTTCACGGGTGAACGTTAAAACAAATAACTCAGTTCTCACAACGATAGTATTTGAATTTCCAATCACAGATATAAGCAAACTTGAAGCCGCTCTTAGTCAGGAGTTAGGCTTACCGCGCGATCGCGTTAAAGAACTAATAGTTGAGTCGAATGACAAATGACAACTGATTAACCTTGACACTTCTTTGTCATATTTATCTAATAAACTACAAGAAAAGTAACGTAATTTTACTTTTATCTAAATAATTGACTGTTGATAGCGAACATTTGACTATTCATTGTTCACTTTCAAACAGGCGATCGCTTCGATATTTTCCTAGAGTTACCTGAATAACTCAGTGGTTCTGTAACCCCAGGTATGACAATCGATCTTACAACTCGCGCCCTACCGCAATGGAAACAACGCGCCACCATCACTGCTGTAGTCCCTTCTGCCGATACAGCTTTCCGTCGCCAGCGTGTGCGTGTCCAAATTAACAAGAAAGGCAGAAGTTCGAGGGCAGAAGGCAGAAGGTCTATGCTCTCGAACTTCTGGCGTAACCGTTGCGGAGCAAGGGTTTAAGTCCCCCACCAAAATCTCTGCCACAGGTGGCAAGCAATTGGTGGTGGGTTAGAAGCCCCCACCATATTGCACCATAAGTGCCAACTGAGCCTCCTGCCTTCTGCCTTCTTCACCAAACCCCGTCAGGATTAATACCAGGAATGGCGATCGCAGGCAACCTAAATATGCCCTCGAACCGCTCTAGCTTTGTGGTGTCACGAGATGCATTAACCAGAAGGCAAAACGAGTGGCTAGTTTTTGCAGTTGCTGAGGGCAAAGCTAAACAAATTCCAGTCGAGATGGTTTCTGACATGGGTAAAAATGTCACAATTTATCATCCCACTTTACGCATCGGTCAACGCATTGTGCTACGTGGCGGTGATGGATTGCAAGATGGTGCGCCTGTAAAGATAGTTGATCCAACTTAAAACATAGGTTGTACCTACACTTCCATAGACTTCTTGCAGAAGCCGGTTAAAGAGGAAGAATCAGAGGTATAGATTTTCCTTTTCCCTTTCTCTTTTAACCCTTTCTTGTTCAAAATACTGCAAACCCAGTTTAAATATGACTTTCTGAATTACGAATTAATATGAATTTTATTGAAACCGCCGTTCGTTGGCGCCAAAAAAGAGTATTGTTTATGGGTGCTATGTATGCCCTATGTATTACCCATATAACCCCCCCCAAAAAAATTGGAGTTTTTACAACATTTAACCCCTACATAGGTTACATATAGATTATACTTAGGGTATATTTGCTCTATTAATTTTATGTACCCCACTTGACCCCTAATGTCGATGTTTTAATAGCATTAAGGTACTATCAATTCCTTCGTGAATTTGAAATTCTACCTTAGATGAAATATCGGATCGAGCAAAGGTTCTTAAACAGAGGCAAATCTCTTTAAGACGACCAATTCCTTGGTGCATTGATAAGATAAATAACTTTTGGTAAATCCTCAGTGATATACTCTAAGTCAATTTCTTCAATAAGTTCTTCAATTTCTGGGTCTGGGGTGCTAGCTTTTGCTGTTGCAGATTCACCAAACGAAGGAGACAAAAGTATCGGCAAGGGGGACTAAGAAAATTATTAGAGGTGAAAACATCACAGGCGAGCAACTCCCAAGATTACAACAGAAATGCGATCGCGGCTGGAGGAGAAACTTGAATGCCCTGAGGGGTTCAGTAGCTATAAGGAAATCGTAGAGTGGCTCAAGCAGGAATGGAATGTAGAAGTCAAATATAAGACAGTCTATCGTCTAGTACGCTATCAACTCCAAGCGAAACTGAAAATACCTCGACCCGTTTTGAGCCTTATGCTTACTTAAAAGGAGAACGCTTTCCCATTCCTGAATGGCTTTGAAAAGGGTTTAAAACTGTAATTTAATTTTAGATTGTCAATTCTATGGATCTCAGTCAAATCGAAACCGATCTGCAAAACTCGGATTTTCAATACCGCCTGAAGGCGATCTCTGCCCTGCAAGATTATCCGGCTGATATCGCTTTTCCTTTGCTCAACCGCCATATCCAAGACCCAGAGTTTCTGGTGCGAACCTTTGTTGCTAGGGAGTTAGGTAAGCTAAGAACCTCAGAATCCTTCGCTGCCCTGTTGCAAATTATGAAATTTGATAACACCCCCAATGTCCGCGCAGAAGCGTCTAATTCCCTGTCCTTGTTTGGCAGAATTTCAGCCTCTCATCTGGTGCAAATATTTTTACGAGACGATCACTGGTTGGTACGTCGCAGTATTTTGGCAGCTTTGGCAGAAATGGATTGCCCTGAAAAAGTTGTAGAGGTTTGTATTCTGGGGCTAGAAGGTGACGATCCCGCAGTCCAGGAAGCATCTGTAGATGCGCTGGGATCATTGGCGACTTCCCGTCAGTCTGAGGTAGCTTTGTCCCAACTTCTAAACTTGAAAAATTCTGAGTCTGAATATATTCGGGTACGAGTTGCTTATGCCCTCAAGCACTTTAATACTCCTGAAGCCAAGGAAGCCTTGGCGCAACTGAGACAGGATGCCGATCATCGGGTGGTGGGGGCGGCAATGGAAAATTTAATCTCTTGAGGAGCAGGGTGGCTAATTCAAAAAAAGCACCTACACTTACGAGTTTTAGTCAAATCCTATTGCGAACGGTGAGTTATAAAGCTTTAAGTAACTGCACTGGAGCTGTAGCCTCACGGCTGTTATTCACAAAAATATCAGCAATTAGTCGTAAAACTTCAGCTTGTTCTTCTGGAGGTGCTTCAGCAATCAGCGATCGCAGGCTAATTCCTGGCCTCTGACCAAATAACTCAGATAAATACCACAGCCTAGCTTCTACCGGAATAGCCAAAAGTAGCGCTATTAGTTTTGATGACTCAAGGGGCATCACCGTTTCACAAATTGCATCAGAATGCCGTCAAATTAAGGACATTACTGGGTGTTGTGCCTAGCCCTAGTAAAAACATATTACTGGGGGATATCGAAAATAGCCCTAGTAACGATGCCGAACAGTCGGAAATACCCCCAAGTATTGATAGCCCTAGTAAAAGTAGACGACACAAAGGATTAGGTAATGGCTCCATTCAGTGGAAAACTATCACTTTGATGTTTGCCGCAGAAAGCGATCGCCGCAACATTGTTTTGTTGCTGCTGGATCGTGTCGTGGTGCTAGTATCTGCGATCGCAATCCCTATGGGGAGACTGTGCTGATGACAATGGCGCGGCGTGGTCAAACAGATATTGTGCAACATCTAGTGAAAATGGGCGCCCAGGTGAATGCCACCAATTTTATTGGTGACAGGCCATTTTAAGGATTTTCCAAGCCCTGATTTTTCCGTTAGCTATTTTCATTAATTTAAAGCTATTGAGAATTAGGCTGTGGAAAAAGTCACGTTTTTTCGGGGCTTGAGGACTTCCTATGAAAAGAAAATGTATGGGGTTCTCCCCCCTGCTCCCTGCCCCCTGCCCCTTTTCCTCTTTGTGACGCGTAGGCAAGCATTTACCGTAGGCATCGCCTGCTTAAAAATTCTGTTTCCAACCCCGATTTTCAGCAATATTTTAAGTAAAGAGTGCTTATTGACAAATGGTATCTGACCTTAACCTCTCACGAATGCCTGTACCCTGCGATGCATTGAACGGCTGGTGAGCGGAGTCGAACCATGTCGAAGTGTTCCCTGTTTCCTCTTAACAAATGCCCAATACCCCATGACATAAGAATCGTTTGTGCAAACTGAGTGCAAAATCCTCTCATTTGATCAAAATTTACAAATCTTGATGTTTATCGTTACGCGCTCATAAGAAAATGATCATAACAAAGCGTATAAAACGCCTAAAAAGCTTGAGCATTTAGGAATTTACAACCTCCATGCTTACTAGAAGCTGGCAATTTGACTTTCAACAAATTAATCCAGCGATTTGATTGACCTGGGTGAGCAATCTGAAATTTCTTTATAAATTGAAACAATTTTCTTAAACTTTCGTTAACAGGAGAAACAATTAATGACATTTGGACCAGCTTCCCGCCTGGGAGTAAGTCTATTTGATGAAACCCCTCCCGTTGAGTGGATGCCAGGTCGCTCACAAGAAGAAGCAGAAACAATCATTCGGGCAGTCTATCGGCAAGTATTGGGCAATGCCTATGTGATGGAAAGTGAGCGGCTCACTGTGCCCGAATCCCAGTTTAAGCGGGGTGAATTGAGCGTCCGCGAGTTTGTCAGAGCAGTGGCTAAATCTGAACTCTATCGTTCTCGCTTTTTCACCAGTTGTGCCCGCTACCGGGCGATCGAACTCAACTTCCGCCATCTGCTGGGTCGTCCACCGCTGGATTTAGAAGAAATGCGGGCACACAGCACCATTCTTGATACTCAAGGGTTTGAAGCTGAGATCGATTCTTATCTCGATAGTGATGAGTATCAGTCTATCTTTGGGGAAAACTTTGTGCCTTATATCCGAGGCTACAAAACCGAAGCTCTTCAGAGCATGGTGCAATTTACTCACACCTTCCAATTGGTGCGGGGTGCTTCTAGCAGCAGCCTAAAGGGTGACCTGTCGGGCAAGGCTCCCAAGCTAAATTCATTAGTAATTCAAGGCACACCCACAGCAGTAATTTCACCTGCTAGTGCTGGGGCAACCTTCTCTCCACCTCCCACTGGTGCCCGTACTCGTCATGGAGTCGATGCTAGTGCTAGTGGTAAAGTTTACCGCATTGAAGTCACAGGTTATCGTGCCAAAACCTTCAATAGTATTTCCAAGTTTCGCCGTTCCAACCAAGTCTTTCTGGTGTCATACGAAAAGCTCTCTCAAGAGTATCAGCGGATTCACCAGCAGGGCGGTGTGATAGCAAGTATCACTGCTGTATAAATTCAGGTGCAAACTTAAAAAATTGAGGAGCATAAATTTCAATGGCATCCCAGACAATTCTTGAACTTTGGCCCTCTAGTGGCTTAGAGGAAGTTGAAAGTATCATCCGTACAGTTTACAAACAAGTTTTAGGCAACCCTCATGTCATGGAGAGCGAGCGGTTGGTGACAGCAGAATCACAATTGTGCGATCGCTCCATCACCGTGCGGGAATTTGTTCGCGCCGTTGCCAAATCTGATTTTTATCGTACCCGCTACTTCGAGTCCTGCGCTCCCTACCGTTTTGTAGAACTTAACTTCTTGCACTTGCTTGGTCGGGCACCCCAGGATCAAAGAGAAGTGTCTGAGCATATTGTTCGCACTGTCGCCGAGGGCTACGATGCTGAAATTGATTCCTACATCAATAGCAGTGAATATCAAGCAGCCTTTGGCGAAAACGTAGTACCCTACTATCGCGGTAGAAGCAGCGAAGCTAACTCCAAGCAAATAGGCTACAACCGAATGTTTGCTATTGATAGAGGCCCTGCCCAAATTGACAGCTCAGTCAAGTCTGCACAATTGGTCTATGCTGTTGCTACCAACAGTGCCAATGTCATTAAAGCCTCTTCGTCTACCGTCATTGGTTCTGGCACCGAAAAACGGTTCAAAATCGTGGTGACAGGTTCCAAATTCGACAGTCCCCGCCGCATGAGTACTACTGAGTACATTGTTCCAGCTAGTAAAATGACCCCGCAAATTCAGCGGATTAATCGCACTTCTGGCAAAATCGTCAGCATTACTGAAATTGTATGAGAAGTCCTGCTGAAGACAGAATTCAGAATACCCTAACTCTGTCAAATCAGGGCGAAGAGTCACGGAAAGAATTTAATATCACACGCGTTTAAAATCGCTTGCTCTAAACCTTTCTTATACGTCCAGGAGCTACAAATCCCCAAGCTGGATTCTGGCTCCAGAAGGACTGAATTCTTCTTCAGTAACGTTTAGCAGAGTGGGCAATGCCTACCCAAGATGATTAACTTTTTTAATTTACAATTTTTCAAAAAATCACACGAAAATCCTAAATTTAGGAGGCATTAACATGGCACTTTGGATAGAAGCTGAGTCCGTTGAATTACGCCCCAACGCCACCGAGGATGATCTGCAAACCGTGATCCGAGCAGTGTATCGGCACGTTCTGGGTAATGCTCATGTATTTGAAAACCAACGACTTACCAGTGCAGAGTCTCAATTGCGAAATGGTGACATCACTGTTACTGGCTTCGTCAGAGCCGTGGCTCAATCTGATCTATACCGTTCGCTGTTTTTTGAAACTTCCTCTCCCTATCGTTTTATCGAATTAAACTTCAAACATTTGCTCGGTCGCTCCCCCCAAGATCAGGCTGAAGTGGCGGAACATGTGCAAATTTACAACACCCAGGGCTACGCAGCAGAAATCAACTCCTACATTGATAGCGATGAATATATCAGGAGTTTTGGCCAAAATATTGTACCCTCTGCCCGTGGTAATCGTACCCAAGCTGGGGTCAAGAATGTCGGTTTTAACCGTACCTTTGCATTGATGCGGGGATTTGCTGCCAATGATTTGGGCAAATCAGCAAAATTGATTAGCGACATTGGCTCTAACCTCGCAACCAAAATTGTTTCCCCCCCTCGTGGTTCCGGTGCTATCAGCAATACAGGGAAGCGGTTCCGTATCGGTGTCTCCAAAGCCAATTTTGGTCTTCGGATGACTAAAAGCATGGCAACCTTTGACGTGGGATACAACCAGCTAGCCCAGAAAATTCAGAGCATCCAGAAAACAGGAGGCAAGATTCTTAGTATCACGGAAATAGCTTAACGCTACCAATGGAGAATTTCCCAACCTCTAACATTTTGTCAATCGATGATCTATAGAGGTAAATTGGGATATTTATCGATGAAGGCAGGAGGTAGAGGGCAGTTATTGCCATAGCGTTGCTATGCCGAAGGCGTTGCCTCTCGAACGCGAGTGCGTCTCCCCTTGGGAGAAGAGAAGGCTTTACCTTTACGCTGCGCTATCTGTTTCCTGGCGCGACCAGAGAGAGCAAGGGTAAGGGTTTAAGACCCCACTGAACGAAAGTTCAGTGGCTTCAATTCAGGAGGGGTTGAATCCTATAAGTGAATTGCTCCTCCAGTAAAAACTGCCTCCTGCCTTTTTCAACATTTTCCATTGGGACATTCTCCAATCCAAAAGCAAATAGCTAAAAACAGAAACCAAAGAGTTGATGAATATTACGGAGTTTGTTGCAAATTCTATTGGGCGTTGGCGATCGCAACGCAGTGCCCATCATTTAGCATTCGGTCACTTTGAAGCCGTACAGTCTGAGATAGATATCATTGCTCTCCCAGATAACGATCCGGCAGTAATTGAGTTGTGTAAAGCCTATAACATTGATCCTCAAACAGTTGTTTCTCCCTTTCGGATGAGTTGGGAAGGCCAATCAGACTGGGATGAAAATGAAATCAAAGGTAGTTGCGTCCTAGTTCCTATCCCCGATCCAACTCATCCCCATCGTGGTAAACTCCTGCGCGATCAAGGCTATGCCGAAACGATTGCAGCGGCTGGCGATTATTACTTAACAGAAGACAGCACATTCGTGCTAGTCACCGCCTACGAGCGCGCCGCCGCCGAAGAAAAAATCTGGTTTGTCAACCCCAATGTCCGTTGTCGGGTTTCTCTAATTAAAACCAGTGCTGGTACAGGAGTTGTCACTGCCTCTTTTTCTTCCGAAATCCGCCAGGATATTCACAAATAAACTAGATCCAAAAATGCCTCCCTAGGCATTTCTAGTCATATATATACAACGTCAAAGCGTGCAGTCTCAATATGAACTGACCACGTTAGCTTCGTCATGTCATTAGTGTGTCAATAGACACTTTTGCCATAGGTTAAGGTCAGCCCATTCGGGGAAGTCAAAAGTTAAAAGTTAAAAGTCACGCATTCAATAATTTTGAACCCCATAAATAATTTAATTGCTCTGCATCCAAATTATTTTTTGGTCATAATTTTGAATTTTGCGGAAAGTGCGGTCTTGGGCAAAGCCCAAGAGGAGCAACTTTACAAGACAAATTCTGTATTGTTTATTTATCCTCATCTACTTATGAATTCTTCACCACCACATATTTGCGACAGTACATCAAATCATTTAATCACCCTAGCCCGTTGGATGGCAGGGGATTTCAGCAATTATAAACAGGCATTTGAAAATCCTAAAGATTACGCCCATATTCACGTATTATTTCGTCCATTACCGTTTGAATTCTTCTCAGGAATCGGGCTTTATTCAGAACAGGTTTATGACTATGATTTGTGGAGACCTTATAGACAGGGAGTACATCGCTTAGTAGATCGTGGCGATGAGATTTATATCGAAAACTACAGTTTAAAAAATGCCCAATTCTTTGCTGGTGCAGCCCGTGAGTTAAGCATTCTTAGAACGATCACCCCAGATTGTATCGCACGCAGATATCACTGCTCGATGATTTTCAAACAAGAGGGAGATAGATTTATAGGCGCTGTTGAGCCTGGAAACTTGTGCTTAATTGAGAAAAATGGCTGCCAGACTTATCTCGATAGTTACGTTGAAATCACACAAACCACTTGGGTAAGTCTAGATAGAGGGCTGGATGTCAATACACACGAGCAGGTTTGGGGATCTACCTTTGGCCCTTTGCGGTTTGAAAAGCGGGAGGGTTTTGCCCATGAAGTCCCAAACATCCTATGATCTTTCCTTGCCTAATCTGGCCATTAAAGCGAATATGCTACCCCCAGAAGCGCAGAAAAAAATGCAGTGCTGGATTCGCAGCAGGCATTTAATTTGTTCAGGTCATTTTTTTGTTTTTGAAACCGTAGATTATAGTGCTATTGAGCGTTTTTCCCAATGTGTGGAAGCGTTAGGAGGCACTATTATTTCGGTTGAACTAATTGACAAAATTTGGATGGGCGCTCATCGTCAAGTGATTCTGTATCAGGCAAGAGCCAGTTTACATACACCCTGCCACAATTTGAAACAATATTGGATAAAATACGGAGGCTTTCGCACCCGATTTGATGAGCAGGCGTAAAGTCAGTAAATCGCAAAGTTTTCCTCAAAAGCGATTGAGAAGGTAACTTGGCTTATGTTTAATCTCAATTATGAGAATTTTCTACTGTTACTAATGTGATCGCGTAACTCCATCAGCGCCTTACACGTTTCAAAAAACGCCCGTTCTACTTTGGGCTTTCCTATCCGTCGAACTTACGTTAATGAATCCCAGACTGTACGCGCCACAGACTGGCGTAAATTCCATCCATCGCCAGTAACTCCTCGTGCTTACCCTGCTCAACAATTTGACCGTCATTCATCACATATATGCAATGACTCTGACGAATTGTAGAAAGACGGTAAGCGATTCTCTTTCAGAGAGGCTTCGCCAACGCGATCGTAGTCCGATTTTGGGTAATCATAGCCAGCGATTTCTGAATAACCGCTTCCGTTTCATTATCCACCGCAGAGGTCGCCTCATCCAAAATCAGAACTGGTGGGTCTTTGAGAATAGCACGAGCGATGCCTGCGGCGGGCTACGCCTACGCAATTCTTTGTCGTTGCTGTGCCCTTACCGCGTGGTCTATTTACCTGAAAATAGCTGTAAGTGTTGTGCATCTCAAAAATTTTTCGTTGGTGTGTCCTGATATACAAAATAATGACGTGCTGAAAGCCATCTTGATGGCTATACCAGCTGTGGCTATCGAAGAGGCGATTGATCGCTAACACCCAAACGGAAGAGGAACGCAAGCGCTCATTACCAGCACAATTGGTAGTCAGCACAATCAAAGGTTGTAGAACTAGCAACAGCTTTTGATCTGTTGCAGGCATCGAAAAGGCACTCTTGTTGTTACTTTGCCAACTAACGCAGGTACTTCCCGATGTGGTCAATAATTTGGCACTCGACATCTCCACCCACACTTACCACCAATTGGTAGAGGACTCAAAGCTCTGAAAAAGTGTAGATTTGTTACAAGAACTCTGGAAAAGGGAGAAACAGGACAAGTGCGATCGCCTGCGGGCGACAGCACTTGTGTGTACACCATAGGTTACCTGCTCCAAAGGCGTTTGTTGACCAACGCCAATGAGTAGCATCATCTGGATTTATTCGCCACTATCTAAAACTGTCCACTTGTCAAGTATGTGTAACTTTTGTTAACCTTAATCTAGGGAATATATAAAGCTAATATTGCGAAACACTGGAGAGTAAAAACTATGGATATCCCGATGGAGCTTAACTTAGAGCAGAAATTCAACCTCAAACTTTACGAAGAGCAAATTAAGGGGTTAAACCAAGAAGAATCTCACAAATTGCTTTTAGAGGTGCTGCGGCAGTTAATGGTCAAAGACAATATGATCAAGCATCTTCTCAAGCAGGCTTAACTAACTGGGGATGTTTGAATCTATCCCACTAATAATATTTGTGCTACAAAGCTTAAGCTTATTGAGAATTTAATAGGACTTACGCACAGGTAACGGAAAATCGTAGACGCAAAGCGGTGAAGCAGCGCGGTATTGGGGATTTCCCCCATGAGCGACTGCTGTTAGCGCAGCGAAAGCGTTCGCGAGTGCGTCTCGTAGAGAGGTACGAGCGTCACCCGGAGGGCTTGCCCTCCGGCTACCACAGAGGCACAAAGAAGCCAGTGCGCTCTTGCGGTTTCCCGACTTGTACCCCTACGGGTATCTTGCTACGCTCTTAGCGTTAAGGCAGGGTAGCAACTGGCGCGACACGGAAGAATAAGAGTTTGAGAGGTATTTTGCGTAAGAACTGTTTAAAACGAAAAATTAAGGTTTTCAAGCAAATTTTACGAAAAGAAGTAGGGATTTTTAGAATAATGGGATAGGTTCATAAAAATGGGCATGAGGCATTGAGTGTTTGGTGTTTGGCATTTGTCAATGTTATTTCCCTCTGCTTCATCTTCTTCATCCCCCTAATCCTCAAAGCGTACCCTGAGTTCCCCAGTCAGACCAATCCTGACTGGGGATTGTTTGTTAAGGATTATTACTTAGTTTCTCATAACTGAGACTAAGATAGGTGTCATCTTTTATGTTCTATATTGTCTTGTTCAGAGAACAGGCAATCAAGTTTCAGAGAAAACCAATTTTTAAGGAGAGCGAAATGCTTGACGCTTTTTCTAGAGCTGTAGTTTCAGCAGATGCCAGCACTTCTAGCGTATCTGATATTGCTGCCCTCAGAGCCTTCGTTGCTAATGGTAACAGACGTTTGGATGCTGTAAATGCGATCGCTAGCAACGCTAGCTGCATCGTCTCTGATTCTGTTGCTGGAATGATCTGCGAAAACCAAGGTTTGATCCAAGCTGGTGGTAACTGCTATCCTAACCGTCGCATGGCTGCTTGTCTGCGCGATGCTGAAATCATCTTACGCTATGTAACCTACGCTTTATTAGCTGGTGACGCTTCAGTTCTAGATGATCGTTGTTTGAACGGTTTGAAAGAAACTTATGCAGCTCTTGGCGTACCCACCACCTCTACCGTGCGTGCCGTTCAAATCATGAAGGCGTGTGCAGCTGCTCACATTCAAGATAACCCCAGTGAGGCTCGTGCTGGTGCCAAATTGCGTAAGATGGGTTCTCCTGTCGTAGAAGATCGTTGCGCTAGCCTAGTTGCTGAATCTTCCAGCTACTTTGATCGCGTAATTTCTGCTCTGAGCTAAGGAACTTGCAATTTGCAATTCACTCAACAGATTGACATCCAACACAGTTTAAATTAAAAGCCTTTTGGGAGATTTAAGAAATGAAATCAGTTGTTACCACTGTTATTGCATCTGCTGATGCCGCAGGTCGTTTCCCCAGCACCTCTGATTTAGAATCAGTACAAGGTTCTATCCAACGTGCAGCTGCTCGTTTGGAAGCTGCTGAAAAGCTAGCTAACAACATCGATGCAGTTGCAACCGAAGCTTACAACGCTTCTATCAAGAAATATCCTTACTTGAACAACGCTGGTGAAGCTAATTCCACCGATACCTTCAAGTCCAAGTGTGCTCGTGACATTAAACACTATCTGCGGCTCATTCAGTACAGCTTGGTAGTTGGTGGTACTGGCCCATTGGATGAGTGGGGTATTGCTGGACAACGTGAAGTTTATCGCGCTTTAGGCTTGCCCACCGCTCCTTACGTTGAAGCTTTAAGCTTTGCTCGTAACCGTGGTTGTGCGCCTCGTGATATGTCTGCTCAAGCATTGACTGAGTACAATGCTTTACTAGACTACGCTATTAACTCTCTCTCCTAGTTAGTTGCCAAACTTGTCATTTGGTGGCGAGGTTACATTGTGACCCTACAAACCTGGAGGTTCTTGGCTCTTTGCTTTGCCTGTTAAGGTTGAGTAATGGCAAAGAATCTCCGGGTTTGTTTTGTCTTAATAAGATTCGGCAAGCTGACAGATGATATATCTATATATGGATAAACGCTTTTTTAATTTTTTTAATCTCACAGAAGACCAGGCGATCGCTCTTTTGAATACGCCTCAAGACCAATTGAGTGAGGATGATTCACGTTATATTGCCGCTTCTCATTTAATCAATTTTCCCACAGAGCGATCAATTAAGGCGCTGATGCGGGCAGTGCAGCAAACTGATCCCTCGTTGGATAACCGCATCGTCCGCCGCAAGTCGGTAGAGACTTTGGGGCGACTGCAAGCTGAGTCAGCCCTGCCAGTGATCCGCACCTGTCTTTTTGATGAAGACTGCTACACTGTGGAAAATGCCGTTTGGGCGATCGGTGAAATTGGGACTCAAGACCCTGATATTTTAGAAGATGTGGCTCAATTGCTGGATAAACCAGGGCAAACCTACCGTGTAATCATCCACACACTCACAAAGTTTAATTATCAACTTGCCCTAGAACGAATTCGCAAATTTGTAGATGATGGCGATCCACCGACAGCCAGTGCGGCAATGGCCGCAGTTTGCCGTTTAACTGGCGACTATTCCCAGATGGGGAAGGTAGTGGCAATGTTACAACACCCAAATGTGTTAGGACGGCGGTTGTCTATCCAAGATTTAATGGATGCCCGTTACTATGATGCAATTCCCTATATTGCCCGATGTCCAGTATCTTTGGTGTTTCGGCTACGAGGAATTCGGACTTTGGCAGAAGCCGGAATCGCTGCGGGAGCAACTTTTGCCACGATTCAACCTCATTTAGAGCAGACGTTATACGACCACCCAAATGATCTGAGTTTGGTGCATAGTTACCCAAGCCCCCCTACTTTACCAGTTCTGATTCGGGGGTTGTATGAAACAGACTTTGGGCGCTGTTATTTGGCAGCTAAAACCATACTTGACCATCACGCCGATGCTGCTCCTGAGGCTTTGTTTGCTACCTACGCCGAAGAAGCAAATAATGATTATGGTGCCCACTTCCATGTGATAAAGCTGTTCGGTTGGTTGAAACATTCCCCAGCTTACGATTTACTAGTTGAAGGCTTGCATAACAAACAACCACAATTTCAAAAATCACGGGCAGCAGCAGCCATCGCTCTTGGTGAACTCGGCGCTCCACGGGCAATTCCCGAACTGAAAGCCTGTCTAGAAACCAAAATTTGGGATCTGAAGTATGCGGCGTTGATGGCGCTGGAAAAACTTGGTGATACCAGTGGTTATGAACAAGTCACCAATGATGATGATTGGCTAATTCGCGAGAAAGCCAAGTCAACCCCTACGGGGAATTCAAAAGTCAAAATTAATCACACCAATGATAAATCCAGAGGCTTGAATTATTAATGTTGTTTGACTTTTTCTGTTCTCCATAAATTAAGAATGGTGCTAGTATCCTGATTTTTTTAGTTCACAGAAAAAGTACCGAGTGCTGAGTTGAGAGATTAATTGCACATTTTTGATAATTTATTAAAACCTTGTTATGTCCACAGAAGAACTATTCCAACAACTGAAACACCCCAACCCCCACCTACGCGAGCAAGCAATGTGGGCATTGGCTGAGAATCCCGATGAGACAACTATTCCCCGGTTGATGAGTATTCTCGATGAAGAGGATACCACCTATCGACGAGCTGCCGTCAAAGCTCTAGGAGCGATCGGCCATGATGCAGTGACTCCTCTAGTTGAAGCCTTGCTCAATAGTGATAATGTCACCGTCCGGGGAAGTGCCGCCAAAGCACTGGCACAAGTCGCCATTAATCATCCAGATGTTCCCTTTGCAGCTGAAGGTGTGCAGGGTTTAACGACTGCTCTCAATGACCCCAATCCTGTAGTGCATATTGCTGCTGTCATGGCTCTAGGTGAAATTGGTTCTCCCGTGGTGGATGTTTTGATTGAAGCATTGCAAACCACAGACAACCCAGCGCTGGCAATCTCTATCGTGAATACCCTTGGCTCAATTGGCGATCGCCGAGGTGTGGAAGTATTACAATCCCTCATTCAGGATGAATCCACTGACTCCTATGTACGCGAGTCTGCCACTAGTGCATTATCTCGCCTAGAAATGACAATGAAGTTTCAGCAGGCAGAAAAATAATACCCACAGGACGAAAAACAGCTTTTTTGTTTTGATGTTATATCAAGTTCGGATAATCACTTATAATTAAGACACCCTTGTTTTTGGCCACCAGTGGTAGCAAGTTAAACCAGAGATTAAATCATGCTGTGTCATCAATTTGTGGCAACGAAGCACTAATAGAGCTTCTAGTTCATCTAAAGAATTCCAATTTTCTTGCTCTACGCGATCGCTCATCCCATGTTCTGGTCGAGGAACACGCAGCCTATATGTCATTTGTTGTAGATACTCCCATGCTCTGTGCCGAGTTATACGTTTCCCTGTCAGTTAACTTAACCAATCTGCCACTTTTCGACCATTCCACAACCCTCCATCTGGTGCTTTGTCTTCCAGTACTTGCCACAGTTGCGCTTGTTCTACATCTGTTAAGTTTGGTTCTTTACCTGGGTTATGATACCGTTGGTCTGCTAGAGCGCTCGTGTCAAACTGGTTATAGCACAATACGCTTGGGTTAAGGCTGAAAGTCATGTAAATTAGACATTGTTCCTAAGAATGGAAGTTGAGTGTGGTGCATCTCAAGGATTTGTCGTTAGTGTCTCCTGATATACAAAGTGGTGACCTGCTTAAAGCAATCGAGACGGCGATTCCAGCAAAGATAATCGAACAGGTGTAAGCGTTGCTCGCCGAAGGCATCGCAAATACCCAAACAGAGGAAGAACGCAAGCGATCGCAAAAGAGCGCAATTAGTAGCACTTTTTCCGTTACATATCTCGTACAGTGCCATTAAGCGTTCGCGAGTCCGAGCATGATCTGCTTTCAATGCAACACTCTCAAGACAGAGGCACTTTCATTCCAGCGATCGCATTCTACTTTGAGCATCCCTGTTTCATTCTCTACACCCACTTATTCACAGTAATATGTTTTCTAGAAAAACTCCAGTTTTCAAAATGGATTTCGATCCAGTCGAGCGTGAACAGCGTTCGTTCGACGCTGGAGGAGACGCGCATGTAGCCGACCAGCATGTGCGGAAAACCCTCGATTGAGCCTTCCCCTACAGCTATCCAATCCGACAGGGTTTGTCGCGTAAAATCCGCCAGACAATCCATGATCGTCCCAACGCGTCGCCTGCCTGTCGGCAAACATTAGTTTGCCGACAGGCAGGTGTCGATCCAACCAAGACGTTTGCGTTGATATCCGCGTTGCCCAAAATCGGTCGTTCGTCCAGCCGCGACGTGTCGAGAAAGCTTCAACCCGATCGCGTTACGGTTGTGGCGAAGGCGCGCAAAGTCCGCCTCGGATCAGCGAGGAAAATGCTTCAGCAGCTTCCTTCTCGCTGCAATGACCACCGATCATCATGACCGAGAGCGCTTCGCCCGCCCCGATAAGACCGACACAGCGCCGTTGTAGTTCATCGGGCGGCAGCGTGCTGTGCGGCTCAAGCGCCGATACGAACAACTGGACATACCCATCTATCAGCTCTTGGTGCACCGCGCCCATTGCCTCGCTGCCCGACAGCGCCGCGCCCACCGCGTGCCATTCGCCACTCGTATCCACGGAACAGTGGATATAGGCGGTCGCGAGGACATCGGCAGTGTCCTCCAAGTTCCGTTGGACGCTCCTCAAGGCTTCACGCAGAGCATTCGCCTGTTCCTTGTCGAGCGACTTGTAGAGTTCGGTCAACAGCCCCGACCGTGTGCCGAAGTGTTCGTACGGGATTGGCTTGGAGACTCCGGCACGAGCGGCCAGGTGTCCCAGTGTCAGTCGATCGGCCCCTTCCTCGCGGACAATGACGAGTGCCATATCAAGCAACTGGCGCCGTCGATCCGCTTTCGAGAGCCGGCCAGGAACCGTCTTATGCGCTTCCGGTCCGGAAGAGTGTTTCACGATCCAGATTTCCCCCTTGCAATACCTACCATTAGTAGGTTACTGTTAGTAGGTTACTAATGGTATCCTACGGATAGTAGGTTATGTTACCAAAGATTGAAAGGTATCACAATGTCACTAGCTCCCATTCTCTTGGTCGGCGGTTCCGGGATTGCTGGCTGCTGCACAGCCCAGTATCTTCGTGCTGCCAGTCCCGACGTTCCTCTGCTGATTGGCGGTCGCAATCTTGCTAAGGCAAAAGAGGTCGCAGCCGAGATTGAAAACGCCGAAGGCGTAGCGCTCGATCTCGCAGCCGATGATCTTGGCCTCGGCGAGCGCCCAGTCAGTGCCGTCGCCGTCTTTCCGAAGGACGACAGGATCGCCGGGCTCCGTTTCGCGCAGGCACGCGGCGTGCCGCACATCAGCATCTCTGGAGGCATCACCGAGATCGGCCCCGAAGTAGCGGCCTACATACACAAGCCGGATGCCGCGCCGGTCGTCCTCGGCGCCGAATGGTTCGTGGGCGCCACGACGGTCTCTACGCTCGAGTTCGCCAAGGAGTTCGGCCGGGTCCACGACATCGCCATCGGCGCGCTGCTCGACGAGCAGGATACCGGCGGTCCGGCGACAGCCGTCGACCTAGAGCGCCTGACGAAGACCATGCCCGCGGCGCTTACTCGTCGCGACGGCGCCTACTTCTGGCGCGTCGGCGACGATGCCAAGGCCCAGTTCCGCGCCGCCGACGGCACCGAGATGGAGGCCTCTGCCTTCACCCCCTATGACGTTGTCGGCCTAGCGACCGCGACCGGCGCGCCGAACGTTCAATTCAATCTCGCGATTGGGGTGAGCTCGACGCGACGCCGCGGGGAGCCGATGTCGACCGAGATCGTCATCGAACTCGCCGGAGAGGATCATGCGGGCCAGCCTCTTCGCACCCGCCACGCCGTTCTCCATCCGAAAGGAGCGATGCCGCTGACCGCTCTCGGCGTTGCAATGGTTCTCGAAAGGCTCGTCGGGCTTGACAACAAACCGGCAACCCTCCCTGGCCTCTACTTTCCCTATCAGCTTCTTGAGCCTGCGGCCTATTTTGCCCGTCTCGAAAAGATCGGCGGAACGGTCATGACACTGGATGTGCTCTGACGAGTAACGATTCCGTCCTGCTTCCCGATGGCAGCGGCGGACAGCTCTGCAAGATCGCCGCCTTGGCCGCGCGCTCGCGGTTCGGATATGCCGCTCCCTATTGCGACATACGATAGGAAAGCCCTTTGGGGCCGGCCGACAAGTTGGGACACACCGACCCCATGCGATTGGTCTGACTCAGTCCATTTTCGGCCTTGTGAACGGCGGCGCTGATTCACGTAGCTAAAACCGTCCGCTTCTCCACCGGTTCGCGCGAGAAGCGGACGGTCCGCTTTCCACCCTACCTCGCTGTTTCCAGACGGTCTGAATACCGCCCAGCCAAGCCATTCCTTACCGTATATCTGTGCCCGTTCTATGTGCTGACCCCTGCCTGTTGTCAGGAGAATCCTTAACATTTCTTTACAGCGTGTCCCATTTTACACGTATTTCGTCATGACCCCAGGTTTAACTCATTAAACTTTTCTAATCGTAGGAGCATTTAAATAAGCCTGAGGATTCTCCGGGTCAAACTCCAGACCATTAAAAAATTTCTCTACGCCCCGTGATGTATTTGGCGGAATCGCTTTTTCTTGACCAATCAGTTTAGCTGCTTCTCGCCACAAATCTTCGCGATTTACAGCCTCAATTAAAGGTTTAGTCTGAAATTCTGGGGAACGATGCCCCCATCGCATATCTTCAATTAAAAACCACAAATCATGGCTTTTGTAAGGGTAGGAAGCATTATCGCGCCAAAACTTAATCGCATGAGGACTATTTTCTACGACGCGACCGTTTCCATAATCAAACTTACCCAGTAAGCGATCGCGAAGTAAATCACTTTTGACTCCTATCCATTGGCGTTGTGAGAGAATGCTTACCATTTCCTCCTTATTTTCAGGGCGATCGCACCACATCTGAGCTTCCAAAACAGCAGCTAGCAGGGCTTTAGCTGCTTTAGGATGCTTATCTACCCAGTTACCACGCATGGCGAGTGCTTTTTCAGGGTGATTGTTCCACAACTCTCCACTAGTTACAGCTGAGTATCCAAGCTTCTGTTTAATCAAACGATGATGCCAAGGATCGACCACACAAAAACCATCCATCGTCCCACCGCGCATGTTAGCTACCATTTGAGGCGGTGGTACCACCATCAGGGATGCATCTCGTTCCGGATCAATACCGCCGTAAGCAAGCCACCAGCGCATGAAAAAATCTCCTGTTACCCGTCGATAGGGAATAGCAAAGCGGGAGATTTCTCCAGTCAACGCCTTCTGAGCCAAAGCTGATTTGAGGGCAAAACTGTCCAAACCAAGATTTAAATTTTTATGGGCATTGGCAAGTGAAATTCCTTGTCCATTCAAATTCAAACGAGCCAGGATATATATAGGTATTTTACGACCGTATGTAATCTCTCCTGTAGCGATCAGGTATGTCATGGGAAAGAGTAAATGGGCACCATCCAAGCCACCATCGGCTGAACTTAACATCAGTTTGTCACGCGTAACAGCCCAAGAAGCTTGCTTATTTACCTGGACATCAGGCATACCATACTTAGCAAAAAAGCCTTTAGCTTTGGCAATGATTAAAGGAGAGCAGCTGGTAACGGCGACGAAGCCCAGTTTAGCGGTTGTCACCTCAGGAGTATCGCTATAACCAGCATATACACCTGAACTCAACTGGGTAAGAGGGGAGCCAGAAGTGCCACGATGGGTTATGGTTTGAGTCAGTAGTGCTGCTGCACCTGTGGTTGCTAAAAATTTGCGTCTGGAAAGCTTTGCCATATCGATTCATCTCTTGCAAGTAAACAAATATATATACTTTGATAGTAATAAGCTAATCGTTATTTAAATTGCATCTCTGTATAACAGTATCCCCATGTTTTTCTAGCAAATTTAACTATGCAATTTAAAATGCCGTTATGGTGGTAATTACGAATTCCACTAATAGAAAATTAAGGACTAAAGTCCTTAATTTTCTAAGCACTAAAGTGCTTACTACAAACTTTTCATTACTAGCTTAGATATTGTACTAGCCAAGTTTGTGTGATAGAGTCTAAACTGATTTAGGCAAAACGCTTAAAACTTGGCTTTCTATATATTTAACCTGCTGCTGTCTGTGCAGAAATTGCATCATCTCATGCCGGAGTGCATGATATTTAGTACTATCCATAATCTCCGTCGGGAACCGAGGATATACAAAAGGCACTTCCAAAACTTGATCGATAGTTGCACCAGGGCCATTTTTCAACATTACCACGCGATTGGAGAGCAATAGTGCCTCATCCACATCATGAGTAACCATCATGGCAGTGATATCGTTTGTATTACAAATATGCATCAACTCAGTTTGCAGAGAACTACGAGTCAGAGCATCCAAAGCTCCAAACGGTTCATCCAAAAGTAGCAGCTTGGGCTTAATCGCTAAGGCTCGTGCTAACGCCACTCGTTGCTTCATTCCGCCAGAAAGTTGTGTTGGTTTTTTGCGAATGGCATCTTTCAGCCCCACCATTTCCAGGGAATCAGCAATTAGCTGATAGCGTTCTTTCTTGGATTTATGACGCATTACCTTATTAACAGCTAAGGCAACATTGTCCCAAGCAGTTAACCAAGGTAAGAGGGAATAGTTCTGAAACACCATCATCCGATCGGAACCGGGTCTGCGTACTAATTGACCGTCAACTTGCACATAGCCTTGTGTTGGTTTCTCCAAGCCAGCCACAATATTAAGTAAAGTAGACTTACCACAACCGGAATGACCGATGAGGGAAACAAAATCTCCCGGCATGATTTTCAGGTTAATATCTTGGAGGACAAGATTTTTACTACCATCCGATAGTTTAAATTCCTTTTCTATCCCTTTAATTTCAACAAAACTAGACATATTTATTATGTTCCTTTTATGTCTTATAGCTTAGAAGTTTTTTCTGCAAGCAGGCTATTCTTGTGGAGTTAATTTGAAGGATAGATAAGCCATCATTTTGTCTAGAATTAAACCAACTCCACCCAAGTAAATAATTGCCAAGATGATTTCACTAATATCTGAGTTGTTGTATGCATTGACGATAAAAAAGCCAATTCCGTCGTAAGAAAGCAACATCTCAGCTGCAACAACAGCTAACCAAGATAGACCGAGTGCAATCCTTAAGCCTGTGAAAATGTAGGGAAGTGTAGCAGGCAGTAATATTTTAAAAAAGTTCTCAAAAATTGTGAGTCCTAAAATCTTGGAAACGTTGGTGTAATCTCTAGGAATCAATTGCACACCCAAAGCAGTATTAAGGATGATTGGCCAAATTGCCGTGATAAAGATTACAAAGATGGCTGAGGGATCGGGTTTGAGGAAAATAGCCTGAGCAAGAGGTAGCCAAGCCAGAGGCGCAACCGGACGCAACAGTTGGATAATTGGGTCGAATGCGAGTCTAGTAAATTTGTTCAAGCTAATAATAAAACCAACAAAAATACCTACTATTGCAGCTAGGGAGTAGCCAAAAACCACTCGTCCAAGGCTGTCAATAACCAACCAAAACAATCCTTTGTTATTACCTCCCTTGTTAAAAAAGGGATCGATAATTAAGTCCCAGGTATCAGTTATAACCTTAAAAGGAGAAGGCAGTGATGTTTCAGGATTTAAGCTGATTAAATACCATACAATTAACAGAATTATGATGCCAAAAACAGAGGGAATAATTTTCTTATATTGCTTGTATAAACTATGGTATATATCATTTTTACTGTTTATCAACATTGAGTCAAATCCTCAGGTATAACAATACTAGTTGCATTAAGATCGTACCTATTTGGATAAAAAATAAAAGAATAAATATAGCCAATTAAAATTTGATAAAGTATACAATTTAACTCTCAAATTTAGCTATAGAATCTGTTTTACTTTCGACTTATCCTATTTTTTACAGTTTGATGATGCAAATCTTTTTGGGAGAGCGATCGCAACTTAAATTCTATTAGCTGATAACGCTAGATTGACGAACAAGAAACTCGCGGATAGCTGGGTCTTCTACTAGACCAATGGCACGGGTGTAAGCCTGTTTAGCTTGTGAATTCTGACCCAAATGCTTAAGCAGGTGAGCTTTAAGCGCCCAATATGGCTGATAACTTTTGACAGACTCGGCAGGGAGTGCTTCGAGGAGCGCCAGACCTTGTTCCAACCCTTTGGCTTCTGCGATCGCTGCGGCATGTCCAACTAAAGCACCCAGTGTTGGCGAAAACTGAATCAACCCTTCATATAAAAGTGCTAAAGTCTGCCAATCTGTGCACTCAGTCACTCTACGTTGAGCGTGTGTCGATTGAATAGCAGCTTCCAACTGAAACTTTCCGAGCTTCTTAAATTTTGCTGCTTCGGCAAGTTCGCGCTCCGCCTCGTTTAACATTGGCTGCGACCAAAGTGTAACGTCTTGCTCTAAAAGCGGAATATAAGCACCGTTTTTCGTCCGACGGGCATCACGGCGCGCTTCACAATGTAACATCAGCGCTAATAGCCCCCGTGCCTCAGGTTCTTCTGGTAAGAGCTGTACGCACAGACGTGCCAACCAGATTGCTTCTTCTGTTAAACCCTTACGCCGTGGATCGACCCCAGTCACATTCTCCCAGCCATTACTGTAGGCAGCATAGATTGCTTCTAGCACAGCATCCAACCGCATCGCCAAATCTTTGGCTTCTGGCAACTCGAAGGCAATACCAGCATCTCGAATCTTAGCTTTGGCACGGACGAGCCGTTGGCTCATTGTTACTGGGGCGATCAGAAAAGCTGAGGCAATCTGAGCAGCATTCAGCCCAAGCACTGTTTGCAGCATTAAGGGGGTACGGATACCTGCATCAATCGCTGGGTGAGCACAGATAAATAGGAGCTTTACGCGATCGTCTGGGAACACAACTTCTAGAGATGTCTCCTGTTGCACATCATCAGCTATCAGCTTGAGTGCATAGGCTGCTGAGGCTTTCACCTTAGCGTGTCGGGCATCATCGATCAGGCGACGCCGTGCGCTAACCAGCAGCCATGCTTCTGGATTATCAGGGACACCTTTTTCTGGCCAAGCTTTCAACGCAGCCAGGAATGCATCGCCAAGCACATCTTCTGCAGCAGCCACATCATGTGTGCGAACTGCGAGGTAGGCAACTAATTGCCCGTATGAGTTACGTGCTGCGAGTTCTGCGGCTTGACGTGCATTCACAGTAGTCATTAGCCTTGAGTCATTGGCAGTAAAGGTCTAACTTCAACCGCACCGTCAGCTGCTGTCGGACAACGAGCCGCCCAATCCAGAGCTGCATCCAAATCTGGTACATCTATGAGGTAGAAACCGCCAAGTTGCTCTTTGGTGTCGGCGTAGGGCCCGTCCTGGACATGCCGTTGACCATCGCGCAATCGCACTGTTGTACCAGCATGAGGCTGATAGAGCGCAGCACCACCAGCAATTGCACCAGCTTCAGCCAGAGCTTGTGAGTAGGAGCTGAAAGCGCCCCAATAAGCATCCTTATGCTGTTCATCTGTACGATTATTGAAATTGGTTTCGCTCTCGTAGACTAGGATTGCGTATTGCATGTTAGTTCCTTTGTTGTGAGTTGATTTCGAGTTTGGTATTTTCCGCGCTCAATTATATGACGTGTAATTTATGGACATTTCGACAGAAATCGCAAAATTTTTTTTTGTGAACACCAATTATTGGGTATCGTCCTGTGCTTATTAGTCAAAGCAGGTATTTTCCAAAGCACATCCAGAATAGTAGCCCAAAACTCTTAATTTGTCGTGCATCGAGCAAAATTTATAATTATGCAGATTGGAAGGCTTTTGAAAAGCGCTTCATCATCCAACCCATAACAATAGCGATCGCTGAGGGTTTGTAGCAATACTGAGAATCTCAATTAAGCTGCGTAACTCCTGCTGAATTAAGTTAACAGTACCTCCCGGTAGTGTTGCCAGACTTGTTGGTTCGGTTCTGCTTCGTTATTTGGAATGTCTCTAACGTTAGTCTCGGTATCACCTGCCATCTCACACAGTACCTCATGGACAAATTCTGTATAACCTGCTGGGTTACCGAGCAGTTTACGGAACTTGGCGGCACAAGCTGCTCCCTTAGCCAACTCAGATAGATAAGACCCCGCTGCTGTTCCTAAGGCTTCTATGGTTCCACGTTCCGCACCACAGATTGAGGAACAAGCGTAACCAACACCACCCCAAATATCTGCTTGTCTTATAGAGGAAAAAGCACCTACAGTCACCGAGATCCGAGTGACATCAGTACCGTCCACCAACCAGATGCTACGACCCAAACCCTGGTCAAAGACGCGGCAAGCGTAGCCGACAAGTTGCTCTGGAATAGCTTGACCATCAATATATTCTCGCCATCGGTATATACCATGATTGAAGCCATAGCCATCAATTATCGGCCAACTCCTTATGGGATTAAGTTGTGTTAAATATGGCTTAATGGGCAGTTCGCGTCGAACTAGCATCAAACCCACGCCTAAGTATACCATAGTCTGATAAGCTGTCCTAGCGCCTTCCAGAAATGCCTGCACTCGATTCTGCTTCTTAGGCTTGAGTGCATCCAGCTCGGCAAGACCCATGCCTACCCCCTCTAAGGCGAATCCAAACAACTCGGATTCAATTGCATTCAGTCTGGCTACCAGAGCCTCTGGTTCTTCATCGGCGATTGCTGCATGATAGCCCTGCCACATTCCTTCAGCAACGTGTCCAAATCGCTGCGGCACTCTGGCATTCCTCACTGCAACTTTACGTTCTATCAAATTAGCTTTCATTTGTGCTCTAGCCTCATCTGCGCTTATTCGCCAAGCATCCTGTATCATCTTGATTCTCCTTTTTAAGCAGCATCAAAAATTACTTAAATTTTTGCCAAAAGCTCAGGAAACTAAAGTAAATTGACTCGAATTGTTTAGGTCTAAAGCTGAGATCGAAACATTCTGAATTATGCCGATAAGTTCAGGCGAAGATGTAGGATCAACAGAGAAAATCAATGTTCCAGCAGGTAATGAACCAAACGACTCGCGTAGCAAATAATTATCTGAGTTGCCAAAAAGCTGAATAGTATCAGATTCGGTACTGAAATCAGTTATTAGAGCATAATCCTCTAATCCCTGCTCTAACAATGGGTTAGCGTAGTAGACATTATTGTTGCCACCTAGTACAAATGTATCTGAACCATCACCTCCAATTAGAACGTCTATTTCACCCACACCAAAGTTAGAAATCGGTGTTCCTGGCAATCCCCCAGGATTAACACCAATTAGTACATCATCGCCCTCAGCACCGAGTAACTGATCGTTACCTATATCTCCTCTTAATGTGTCATCTCCAGATCCACCTAACAGGAAATCATCCCCGTCACCACCAGCTACAATATCATTGCCTTTTTCACCATTAAGTTTGTCATCACCTGAGTCACCAAAGAGTTGATCGTTACCCTCTGCACCGAAGAGTACGTCATTTCCACCTCCACCTTTTACCAAATCATTGCCACTGCTAGCTTCTACCAAGTCATTACCAGATCCGCTCTCAATGATGTCATTACCCCGTCCTCCTGAAATCCGATCTTTGCCTGCACCCCCATAGACTAAATCATCCCCAGCGCCGGCTTCAATTTCATCATTGCCATCACCACCGAAAATTTTGTCTGCGCCTCCCTTTCCAGCGATTACATCAGTATCTCCAAAAAGAATATCATCACCATCTCCCCCAATCAGCAAGTCACGTCCAAGTCCGCCCAAAAGCTTATCGTCACCATTACCACCAATTATGGTATCATTTCCCTCTGATGCAGAAACTAGGTTATCGCCATCACCAACAAAAATAGTATCTGAGCCTTTTCCCCCTATAACCAGGTCATCTCCGCTTCCCGAAGAAACGAAGTCATTGCCCTCTCCACCAATAATGACATCATTTCCACCTCCGACTATAATTATGTCGTTTCCGCCAAGACCATCAACTACTGTATCACCTTCAGCATCTTGGAAAATGAAATCGTCTTTATCAGTTCCGGGAATAATAATCGTAGCCATAACTCTTAATTACCCTCTAAAGTGAAACTATTTCAAAAACTACTCTGAAATCCAAGTTGCGTGGAAATCATAATCCAAAAAAGCCTGTAAAGCTTATCAAACAACGAATACAGGCTTTTATACCAAAATGTTCGTACCCATGTCATTTGAGATAGACATGCATATAAGCTGTTTCTCCCCATTCAAATGAGGCAATTTGAATGGGGAACTTTAATTTTGATGCACAAAGTGCATCAAAATTAAATGCAAAATAGCTTATCTAACTGAAGACAAAGGAACCACTAGACGATAACTCCGCAAACGAAACACCTTGAACGATACTAATCAGATCGCCCCGGAAGTAAATTGCTGTTCCTTCTGGGAAGTTAGAAGGGGTTAGACCAAGACTAAAGTTACCACCAGGAAAAGACGCGAGATTTGAAGGCAGTCCAATACGGTCTTGACCAGGCTTAAAGTCAGTAATCAGAGCATAGTCTTTATCCCCTGCATCGTCATAGAAGACTTCGGAGTCTTGGATAATCCGTTCTTCTCCCAGGAAGAAGATATTGCTGCCGCTGCCGCCAGTTAAGATATCAACCTCGTTTTGGCCTTCGCCAGATTCTGGTGTGGAAAAGGGGTTGGCTCCAAAGAATGTATCATTGCCGTTGCCACCCAAGAGAATGTCGCTACCAGCATTCCCAATCAGGATGTCATCCCCATCTCCACCGTTGATGGTGTCGTTACCGCTATCACCATTCAGGCGATCAAAACCATTTCCACCAAAAACTTGATCATTACCTGCACCAGCAAGAGCTCGGTCGTTGCCATCTCCTCCACGGATTATATCGTCGCCATTTCCACCATTGAAATCATCATCTCCACTTCCACCTTTGAGGACATCATTTCCATCTTGCCCAAATAAGACATCATTTCCAGCATTACCGTTTAACTTATCGTTGCCGCCCCCACCAAATATAATATCTCTGCCATCACCACCGTTAACGGTATCATTTCCAGCCTCACCCACGTCTAAGTCTGCATTGAGGTCAAAGTCCGCAAAAACCAGGTCATCTCCAGACCCCGCGTTGACGACATCATCTCCGGCTCCGGCGGTGAAATCATCATTTCCATTACCACCAAAGATTAAGTCATTCCCAGACTCAGTAAAGATGGTATCATCGCCACCTAATCCAGAGATCGTGTCATTTCCCAAAGTGCCAACGAGGGTATTGTCGCTTTCATCGCCACTGAACGAGGTCTGGGTGAGGCTATCAGCGATATCAAAGATGAAGTTACCACTAATTGCTGGAGGTGAAATACCTGCAACTATAGCAATCAGGTCACCCTCGTGATAGATTGCTGTTCCTTGTAGGAGGTTAGAAGGGGCTAGACCTATAGCATAATTACCACCAGGAACAAACTGGAGATTTGAAGGCAGTGCAATACGATCCACACCAGGCTGATAGTCTGTGATCAGAGCATAGTCATTGTCACCTGCCTCGTCGTAAAAGACTTCGGAGTCCCGGACAATCCTCTCCTCTCCCAGGTAGAAGATATCCCTACCTGCACCGCCTGTTAAAATATCTATTTCGCTTGTGTCTTCGCCGGATGCGGGGGTGGAGAAGGGGTTAGAACCAAATAAGATATCGTTACCCTCGCCACCCAAGAGTACGTCGTTACCAGCATTCCCGATCAGAATCTCGTTACCAGCACCACCGTCAAGGGTGTCGTTGCCGCTGTCACCACCAAGTCGGTCGTTGCCAAGACCACCAATGACTTTATCGTTGCCTGCACCAGCAAGAATGCGATCATTACCCTCACCCCCATTAAGGATGTCGTTACCATTTCCGCCATTAAAGTCATCATTTCCATCATCACCATTGACGATGTCATTGCCATCCTGTGCAAAGAAGACATCATTCCCAGAACCGCCGTTCAAGTTATCGTTGCCCCCACCACCGAAGAAAAAATCTCTTCCTTCACCGCCGTTGAGCGTATCATTTCCAGGCTCACCGATGTCTAAGTCTTCGTTGAGGTCAAAGTCACCGAAAAATAGCTCGTCTCCATCCCCGCCATCAACAAAATCATCTCCACCTCCAGCGGTGAAATCGTCATTGCCATTACCACCCAGAATAATATCGTTACCAGTCTCGGTGAAGATGGTGTCGTTGCCGTCTAACCCATAAATGATGTCAGCATCTAAAGTGCCAACAAAAGTATCATCATTGGAAGTACCAAAAAACTGAGCCATACGTTATTTACCTCTTTACTTTTGCAAAGTTATGTGGGGTGTAACTTAAAATCTAAGCAGTACGGTAGTCCTGACGCCGATTTGTATAAGCGTATTGTTTTTATCAGCAAGCGCCACAGTACCGCGTATTCGTTAGTTACTTGAATATTACCATCACCGGCTACAATGATGTCATTATCTGTCTTGGTAAAGATAAATGTATATTTTATTACTAGGATACTATGGTCGTTATAACTGGATGAAAAACACGCGCTCGGTAATGTTGCCAGGTTTGAGATTCTGGTGGTTCGCCATTGGTCGCTAAACTGTTAGCTACAGCATCAGCACCCATTCCCCACAACACCTGACAAGCTAATTCTGTGTAAACTGAGTGATTCCCAAGAGATTGGCGGGACTTGGCAGCGTAAGCTGTTCCTTGGGTTAATTGAAATCGGTAAACACCTGCTGTATTTGTTAGGGCTTCTATGGTTGCACGCTCTGCACCGCCAGCGTAAGCACAGGCGTAACCTACACCACCCCACAAGTCTTCCCGTCTATTTGGTGCAAAAGTATCGATGGTACGTGCGATGTGATTGACATCGCCACCACCGATAAACCAAATACTGCGTCCCAAACCTTGGTCAAAAACACTGCGAGCATAACCAGAAATTTGTTCCGAGATGACTTGATTATCAAGTGAGTCTTGCCAATGGAACATCCCCTGATAGTAGCCATAGCCATCGATCGCTAACCAACTTTTACCAAAGTTGAGTTTTTCTAAATGTGGCTTGATAGGCAGTCTAGCACGAGCCAACATCAAACCCAAACCCACATAAACCCAGTTATGATAAGCTGCACCATCACCTGCAACAAAAGTTGCCATGCGATTTTCGCTGCTGGGTGTGAGTAAGTCGCGTTGTGCTAGACCCATGCCTACGCCTTCGTAACCAAATCCTCGCAATTCTTCATCGATTTCATTCATTTTGGGAGCGATCGCTTCTAAATCTTCACTAGCGATCGCTACATGATATCCTTGTAAAACTGTACTACCAATCTTGCTTAATCGCTCTTGCACTCCGGCATCACTTTTTTGGATTCCTCGTTTAGCCCAAGTATCAGCCATTAAGGTGTTGGCCTGATTTGCTTTAATTTGCATTATCTAAATTATCCTCGTGAAGCAATAAGTACTAAGCTGCTAAGGTTGTTCTAACTGGATGAGGTATCCGTGCCCGATAATGTTGCCATAAGCGAGATTCTGGAGTTTCGCCAATAGTAGCTAAACTATCAGCCACTGCATCAGCACTCACTCCCCACAACACCTGACAAGCCAATTCTGTGTAGACTGACTGGTTGCCAAGACATTGACGGGACTTAGCAGCGTAAGCAGTACCCTGCGCTAAATGCAAGCGATAAGCACCTGCTGTATTTGCTAAGGCTTCTATGGTTGCACGTTCTGCACCACCAGCGTAAGCACAGGCATAACCTACACCACCCCACAAATCTTCTCGCCTATCAAGTGAAAAGGCCTCAATCGTGCGTGCGATGCGATTGACATCGCCACCATCGACAAACCAAATACTGCGACCTAAACCTTGGTCAAAGACACTGCGGGTATAACCAGAAATTGGTTGCGAGATGACTTGATTATCGAGTGATTCTCGCCAGTAGAACATGCCTTGATAGTACCCGTAGCCATCGAGTAATAACCAACCTTTGGTGGTGTCGAGTCTTTGCAAATGCGGTTCTACAGGTCGCCCAACTCTAGCTAACATCAAACCCAAACCCACATAAACCATGTTTGCATAAGCTGCACCATCACCTGCAACAAACGTGGCTATGCGATTTTGGCTAGTGGGTGTCAGAAAATCGCGCTGTGCTAGTCCCATACCGACGCCTTCGTAAGCAAATCCCCGCAACTCCTCATCGATTTCATTTAACTTGGGGGCGATCGCTTCTAATTCATCATTAACAGCTGTGTGGTATCCTTTCATTAACGAACGACCAACCTGTTCTAATCGTTTCTGTATACCACCATCACTTTCTTGCACATCGCGTTCAGCCCAAGTAGCTATCAAATTTGTCGGCAGTGTCGCTTTATTCAAACTTGATTGCCAAGCGTCTTGTATCATCATCGTTCTCCTGATTTAAAAAGCTGGATGCATTGACTTTTCTGGAATCCAAGTTCCGTGGAAACCGTAAGGAACTCGCTGGGGTAGAAGAATGCGGGCTACAGGTTTATCTGTGATGTCTTGGGCATTGACCACTACTAGCTCTGAGGTTTTTGTAGCTGTGTCGTAGACGAAAGTTAACAACCAACCATCATCCTCTTGAGTAGCGTTGGAACGAGGGACAAATATTGCCTCTCCTCCATAGCGACCAGTCCCCCACTCATGCACTTGAGAATAACCATCAGCAAAGTCATACTTAATTAGTGCGTCTAAAGCGAAAATAGGCAGCAGTTCCGGCACTATTCTGGCTGTATAGCCGTATCGATTCTCTCTTCCTACAAATTGCTGATTTAAACTAGGAAATTCTGAAGCCAAATCATCAATTGTTCCTTCTTGCACTGCACCTGTGCGGAGATTGAATTGCCAGCTATATAACTGCGGTTTATTGACCTGATTGTAACATAAATTTGTCTTTGTAGGTATGTTCAGTAGTTGAGCATCATCTGTGCGACAGCCAATGACGACGACTTCTTCTTCTGTTTCATAAGCGTTGAGAGTATGTAAAACATAGCAGGTAGAAACTTCAAACCAGCGGATATTTTTGCGTACACCGGAGGGGTTGCCAAAGGCATCGCCATGACGGGGAATAATACCAAAGCGGCTGGGCAGATTTGGTTCAAACATATAAGCTGGTTCTCTGCGTCGTAGCCTTTCTAAGCTAAATGTCAGGGGCAAATCCATAAATATTGTGTAGTTTGCAGTGATAGCAAAGTCATGCATCATCACCCCTGTAGGCAAATCAATGGGAACTGTTCTTAGTAACTCTCCCTTGGCTGAAACCACGCTGTATCTTAAATAAGGTGGCTCTAGTAGAGAATATCCAAAAAACATCATCTCCCCAGTTACAAAATCAACTTTGGGGTGAGCGGTGAAGGGAGAATTCAGTTGATTTCCATAAGTGAATGGCCCGATTGTTGTCAAGTCAGGTATCGTAATTTCGTATGGTTCGGCTCCTTCCCAAAGTGCCAATAATTGACCTGCGTGCCACACTATGCCAGTGTTAGCAGTGTTCTTGAACGGACTGAAAAGATTATTAGGAGGGTTGTGAAGTTGTGGCGATTCCATCAGACTTGTCCAGATGGCTCGACCTACTTTCTGCTCCAGTTTAAATCCCCGTGTCTGGACATAGCGGTTGCGGTAAGTGGCTTTACCATTACTAATCTGCACCCCATGCAACATCCCATCTCCATCAATCCACTTGTAATCACCTTTGGGAGGAAACTGGGGATTAGGGCCATTGCGGACAAATATTCCTGATAAATCAGTTGGTAATTCTCCAATTATCGGGAGGTCATCGGCTGTGATTTCTGTTTGTACTGGAGAAAAGTTATCTGTAAGATAGGGACTAATTTCTTTTGCGACGATCATAGTCAAGACTACTTGATTAGTAGATTAGAAATTCAGAATCAGTTGGTTGAGAATATTATTACTTAGTGTTTCTTTTTCTCTGGATAGGGAGGATATCTCCATTTCAAATCAATAAGAAAAGATTTATTTAATATGCCTCTTTGATAAGAAAAGTTATCAAAGCCAGCTTTACCATGATAACGACCCATTCCACTAGCACCAACTCCACCAAAAGGTAAAGAAGGAACAGTCAAATGCATAATGGTATCGTTAATGCAGACTCCACCAGAGACAGTTTCTTGTAGAATCCGCTCTTGATTTTTTTTATTACTGGAAAAGAAGTATAAAGCAAGGGGTTTTTGTTGTCGATTCACAAGGGCGATCGCTTCTGATAAATCTGTATATTCTATAACAGGAAGAATCGGCCCAAAAATTTCCTCTTGCATGATATTGTCTTGCCAAGAGACTTGATCGATAATAGTAGGAGCAATATAAAGATTCTCTAAATTCGTTTCGCCTCCCACTAAAATCTTACCACTTTCTAACAATTGCGAAAGGCGGCGGAAGTGTTTTTGATTTATGACTCTAGCATAGCTTTTACTTGCTGAAGGTTCGTCGCCGTAAAAAATTCGTATTTGTTTTTTAATATTAGTCAATAAATCTTGTTTAATTTTGCGATTTACTAACAGATAATCAGGTGCAGTACAAGTTTGACCTGCATTAAAGAATTTACCCCAAACAATTCTTTTAGCTGTATGTTCAAGATGAATATTTTCATCAACAATACAAGGACTTTTTCCACCTAGCTCAAGGGTAACTGGAGTTAGATTTTTAGCGGCGGCTGCCATTACAAGTTTACCAACTTCAGTGCCACCAGTAAAAAAGATATGATCAAAATTTTGTGACAATAGTTCTTGACTGGTTTCAATACCGCCTTCAATCACTTCAATAAAAGATGGATCGAAATTTTCATCAACTATTTTTGCTATGACTTCAGAAGTGTGATGAGCTATTTCTGATGGTTTTAAAATCGCACAATTCCCAGCAGCGATCGCACCCACCAATGGCGCAAACATTAAATGAAATGGGTAATTCCAAGGGGCAATAATCAGAATCACACCAAGAGGTTCAGAACGAACTTGGGCAGAAGAAAGAAACTGATAAAAGGGAGTAGCAGCCTTCTGTGGTTTTGTCCATGCTCTAATATTGTTGAGAGCATATTTAATTTCTTCTAAAACTCCAATTATTTCAAAATAAGCTTCAAAGCCTGATTTATGCAAATCAGCTTTTAAAGCTTGAACAATATTATCTTTATTATTCTCAATTGCCTGTTGAAGGATTTTCAGTTGTTGAATCCGAAAATCAATATTTTTGGTTTTACCAGTATGAAAAAACTGTTGCTGATATTCAATTTCATTATAATCTACTTGAGTTAGCATGGCTTTTTAGGTGTTAAACGGTAGTTATACAGTAATTGAAAGAAAGGATGGCAGTAGCTAAATATACAAGTCTTAGAGGATGTTTGAAAAGTGGTTGGCTGTGATTTTAGGCACTTATTGATCCCCCCTAGCCCCCCTTTTTAAGGGGGGAACTGGAATCAAAGTCCCCCTTAAAAAGGGGGATTTAGAGGGATCTAGAACGTTTTGATACCGATAAGAGGACTTTTAAAACAACCTCTTAAAACTCAACTGCCATTTTCATATTTGTTGTTATTCTCCAGCTAAAATTAAGACTTGATTTCCGCTGGCAGTGTGACTAATTCTGGAACCTTTAGTGTATTTTTGTCCTTTAAGCTTGGGAATTCATGAGTCCCATTTGGTAACGTCTTTTCATTAGCCAAACCAATCCAGGGCTGCAAGTCGGGTTGATGTTGGTAACTCTTGAAATCTTCTCTAGCTTTTGCAGTGATACTGTTGTCTGGCACACCTTTGGTTTTCAATTTGAAAATCCAGTTATCCCAACCAGCTAGAGCAGATGCTTTTAGCAAAGCGAAAATGTGCTTAAGATTTTGTGGTGCTAACAAACCTTTTAGTCCAAAACCCTTCCACAGAAACTTCAGGTACCAAATAGCAACGAAAAAGTGAGTGTATTGCATAGATACAAAAACATTAGTTCGTTGGGGTTCGTACTTGGTGAGGTGGATGTATTCGTCAAAATCCCGGCTCATTATGTAATTAAAAGGCAATTCATCTGCTCGATGGGTGTACATAAACCCGATGTTGGCGTTCTTCTCTGCCAACTCTGTTAACTGTTTGTAGACAGCAGTTAATATTTCGGTAATATATACACGACCTGGTTGCTTAATTTTTGCCAGGAATTTCAAATCTAAATGCCACTTACCGACATACAAAGGAATCATCATACCAAACCACCACATGTTTTCTATGAACATGCGATGACTCATGATGCTAGCGTTACCAAGATGCTTAGGATGATGGCTGACAAGAAGATTGTTGCGATCGATCATCCCTAAATTAAAACCGTTGTAAACCGCCCGCTTCTTCTCTGCATCTGGCTCACCTGCTAACTTGGCACGAATCACTTCTGTAATAGTGTCTATTTCAAAGGACATCATCGTCATTCCCATCGAGTAGAAGGGATCGAAGATAGCTGCTGCATCACCAATTACATACCAGTTATCTTTTGAGAGTATGGTCTTGCTCTTGTGCGCTAGCTTGGGCCAGTAATGGAAATCAATTTCCTCTCCGCTCTTGAGCAGTCGATACATAATGTTATGGTTTGCTTCTAGAAAAGCATAAAACTTTTCTTTAGTGTTGACAGTCTGGGCCTGAATATAGTCGTGATGATGGACTAATCCGATTGACAACTCCATATTTTGGGTATCTGTAGGAATCATCCAAATCCAATGCCCATGTCCCATCCAGTGATTAGTAGCATAGTAGTGGCTACAAGTTGAAACTAAAGGATCGTAACCACTGTGAAAGATAGTGCGATCGACATTTTTAACGCGCATCCATGCTGAACCATTGTTAACACCACGGACGTTTTCAGGGCCAAACAACACATTATCTGTCTTGCGACCGATGATAAACTTGCGTCCTGCCGCATCAATAACATGTTTGGCTTTAAGTTCGAGATACTCACGATCGAGTTTGACTTTCACCACGTTCAGGCCATCCCCAGACGTTAGGTCAACATCAACAACACGACCTTGATAAAAGACAGCGCCCATTTGCTGATTCATCCTCAGCACATCCCGCTCAAATTTGGGGCGGTGAATCAGAACGGAAGCCAATGGTGGTTGCCGAATAGCCCAGAGATGATGATAGTCATTAATGTTTTCTGTACTTTCTGGATGCTTAGGCCAATGAAAGTTTAAACCAAATTTTGGCGGATGATGCTCAACCATGTAGTCATAAAGACCCAACTCCTTGCAGATCATCAGGGTAGAGATTTCAACCGCTGACTCACCCACTTTCAAATCCTTTTCTGTCCGTTCTTCAGGACGAGGATCGACCAAAGCAATTTTGATATTAGGAACATTAAGTAGTAGGTGGCGAGCTTGACATACTCCCGCCAATCCAGCACCCATAATGACTACATCATAATCAGAGGTTTGGCACTGAGTGTTGTTCATTGCATTTTCCTTTTTGCTAACTAGAAAATTTGATGAATTTGAAAAATTTCGTCGGAAAGTTCAGGACTTTTGAGTTACTTCTTTCCTTTGTGTCCTCTGTGAGCTTCTTTATGAGCAAAAGCAGGCGACTCTTTTAGAGAATTCTTAAAAGTAGACGTTTTGCGGCTACTTTTAAACACAATCTAGTACAATCTCTAAGCTAGTAATGAAAAGTTTGTAGTAATAACTTTAGTGCTTAGAAAATGAAGGACTACTAGATAGGATCGCTATAACTCAGATGCGACTAGCTCTTGCTCTTGCAATTTTTGAGATTCAGCACTCTTACTTTTGATCCAAGGCTCCAATTCAGGTTGATGTCTATAACTCTTGAACTCTTCTGTTACCCTAGCAATTTCGCTATTAGCTGCCATACCTTTGGTCTTGCGTCGGTAAATTAGATCATCCCAGCTAGATTGAGCAGATGCATTGAGTAAAGCAAAAACATGTTTTAGATTCCCTGGTGACAACACACCTTTTAGTCCAAAACCTTTCCACAGGAATTTGAGATACCAAAGAGCAACAAAGAAGTAAATGTTTTTCATGTATGCAAAAACATTGCATCTTTGAGGTTCATATTTTGTGTTTTGCAAATAGCTATCAAATTCTTGGGTCATGTAGTAACCGAAGGGTAATTGCTGCCCTCGGTGGACATACATCATGCCAATATTAGCATCTTTTTCTATGAGTTCATTGAACTGTTCATACACATGAGACATCAATGTTCTGATCACTTGACGACTTTGTTGGCTAAATTTGCGGAGAAACTTCAAATCTAAATGCCATTTGCCAACATACAAAGGCACAATCATCCCGAACCACCACATGTTTTCTAGATAGACGCGCCAGCTCATGATGCTAGCATGACCAAGTTGTTTGGCGTGGTCGTGGAGAAGATGATTGCAAGATTCTACATACCCAAGATTGTATGCATTATAAACAGCCCGCTTCTTCTCTGCATCCGGTTCACCTGCTAATTTTGCTCGGATAATTTCTGTGACACTTTCCATTTGAAATGTCATCATTACCATTCCTAAGGAATAGAAAGGATCGAAGATGGCAGCTGCATCACCAATCACATACCAATTGTCTGGAGAAAACAGAGTTTTACTCTTGTGTGCCACCCTTGGTAAGTAATGAAAGTCAATGTCTTCTCCACTCTTGACTAGTTGGTAAAGAATGTTGTGATTTGATTCTAAAAAAGCATAAAACTTTTCTTTGGTGTTAACGCTCTGCGCTGGGATAACTTCATGATGATGGGATACCCCTACCGACAATTCCATAGTCTGAGTATCTGTAGGAATGACCCAGATCCAATGGCCGTGACCCATCATGTGATTAGTGGCATAGTAATGGCTACATGTAGCACCTGTAGGATCATAACCACTGTGAAAAATGGTGCGATCGACATTTTTAACCCGTACCCATGCAGAACCATTGTTAAGATCAGCGAGTTTCTCAGGGCCAAAGAGTAGATTGTCTGTTTTCTGACCAATGATAAATTTGCGTCCTGCTGCATCAATAAGATGCTTGGCTGTAAGTTCTAGGTAGTCATTACCTATTTTCACCTTAACATTGTTTGGGATATCACCAGAGCCTAAATCAATATTGACTACACGACCATTGTAAAAGTCAACTCCCATCTCTTTATTCATTTTCAAGACATCCCGCTCAAACTTGGCGCGGTTCATGAGAACGGAAGCTAGCGGGGGTTGTTTAATAGACCAGACATGATAGTAGTCATCGATGGTCTGTGTATTTTTTGGGTCTTTGGGCCAATGATAGTTTAGTCCAAATTTCGGCGGATGATTCTCAATTAAGTAATCATAAAGACCCAATTCTTTGCCGAAAAAGAGAGTGGAAACTTCGACAGTTGACTCACCAATTTTTAAATCTTTTTCAGTCCGTTCTTCAGGACGTGGGTCAATTAAGGCGATTTTGATGTTGGGAATATTCAGCAGCAAGTGACGAGCTTGACATACTCCAGCGATCCCAGCACCCATAATGACGACATCGTAAGCTTGAGACTGAGTTGTGTTGTTCACTGACATTTCCTATTTCGTTGACTAAAAGTTTTGCGACGTGAGCAGATTTTTGATTGATTAAAGTTAGTTAAATTGAGCCAGCAATCCAATTTAAAGAGCGGAATGGGACAACAACTAGGGCAATTATTCTTTCAGGGCTGCGTGTCAGTTGAATGGGAAAAGTGAGAACTTTAAGTTGACTGTTAGCAGCCACATCACTGAATAAAATGCTATCCCCTTCTATGCGTTCGATCGCTAGGTTAATGTCTTTTACCTTAGTCGCCTTACGCAAGGCTTCTATGGCTGTCCAAATCCGCGTACCAGCCCGATCTACCGAGTCTTTGCTTTCTAGTTGTTGAATTAATGGGTATCGAGAAGAACTCAATAAGGCAACCCAATCTTCCACACTTCGATGAGTTACTGGTTCAATGTCACAACCCTGCATTCCTCGACCGGCAACACAGAAACAAACACGTTCGTCATGGGCAAGCGATACTTCTATTTTTTCTTCTGCGAGTCCAACAACGACTGGTTTGCCAGATTCAGTCCACTGAATCCGCACTTTGGATATGAGATTAGCATTATTGTTCAGCAATTGAGCGATCGCTCTATGGAATAGAGGTAGTTCCAGTTGATGACGTTCCGTGGGTAATAGTGCATGGATACCAGGAAGATAAGCCAATGATATCTCTGGTGCAACGACTTTGAATAAAGGCGATCGATTGCTCAATTCTCTGTAAAGAATCTGTTCATCCCTCTGGCTGGGATCGGCCAAATCTTCAGCAGTGGGATTCTCTTCACGGTGTTCTAGTATCCGCAATTGATAGCTACTGAGTCTTTCCATAACACGCCCATCGGGAGCTAAAAGAAAAACATTACTGTGATACTGTTGACCTTTTCGCCCTTGGGGTGTGGTAACACCAATATATGAACCAGTTCCATCTCGATCTGATTGATCAATTTCAAGACTGTCGATGCGGATGGGCAAACAAAGATCCTGCGGAATTACTAGTTGTCCAGCTTGCAGCAATGAGTCTCTGCAATAAGGATCTCCGAGCAAGAAAGGCCCTTGCGCTCTATCTAAAGATTGTTCTTGCTCCTGGGCAGAATACAAGTTTCTATGGGTTTTGAATACACACCTGTGAGAATTCAGGCTATAAATCTCTTGTAAACGCTGAAACTTGGGGCCTTGGAACAGTAACCAACTATAAAGATCCGCTTTCGGCTCAATATCTAGAGGTACTTCTGGAAGTTCAACCTGTTCTACAGATGGATTACTTTCAACACCTAGTAAAAATGTGGCTGAAAAATGGCTGATGGCAAATCCTGTCTGTTCGGTTTTGATAGTTACATAAACTTGCTGTGGATCATTTTTCAGTTCTCGTTCAAGTACCTCTGCATGAATTTCTATGTCCACTCCTTTGTCAGGAGCTACAACAATCGGACGTTCCAAACGAATATCTTTTATCTGCACAGTTGGTAAGGAATCTTTGCCAGTGACATAGGCAACTGCTTGTCCCATAGCCTCCAAACCGAATACAGTCGGGAACAGATATGAACCTTTATAGAGGTGATCCTGTAAGTATGAATCCCGCTCAAGACTGAGGTGCGCTCTCAGAACAACCTCTACACCCGGTTGATAAATCAGAATCTTCTCTAAAAACTTTGACGAAGCAGGAGGTGAGAACAATCCTGGATACCAGGTATCAAAACCACTCGATTCAAAAGCAGCTAAGGTTTGCATAGGTGCTGTGATCACAACTCGCAAATCTGCGGGTTCATTTTTGATTAGATGCAAGAATCGACTAACGCCTGCATCTTTGGGAATGGCACTAATACCCATTTTGTTCAGGCTCCGAACGCTGCCCATCCGCGCTCCCATTCCTACCTCTTCCCACACACTATATGCCATTGAAATCACGGCGGTTTGAGGGTGTTGAGCTTTAAAACGGCGTAAAATCAGATCCAAAGTTTCATTAGAGAAGCCATACCAAGCATTGCGTTGCATCCCTGTAAAGCCGATGACCGAGGAAAAACCGGCGAAAAGCTTCAGTGGTGTAGCTTCCAGTGCTTTGTATAGATTAATCAAACCGAGAAGTTTAGGACTGATTTCATCAAATGCTGCTTCTGTAGAAACTTGCTCAATCAGTCTTGGCTTATTGAGGGCAGCTCCGTGAATTACTCCTGATATCTCACCTAGTTCTTGTCTGACTTTTTGCAAGAGATTTACTACTGCCTCGTAATCAGCAACATCGCACGCATAGTAGCAGCAGGTTAGTCCTTCAGCATGAAAGCGCAGGAGAGTACGGGTAATATCAGAACTACTACTTTGTTGAATGTTGTCATCAGGATGGGGTGAACGTCCCACAAGTGCCACACGGATACCTGTGTCTTTAGCTAGAGCCAGGGCACACTCGGCAGTAATGCCTTTTGCTCCACCCGTGACGAGGATGACATCCTCAGATGACCAGGTAATTTTGCGGTCTAGATAATCCACAGGTTGCTGCACCTGAGGTCGAGGAACGTAGCGCTTGAGATCGGCATCGTAACTTACAGTTGTATAAACATGGGGAGTAGAGAGTTCTCTGAAGACACATTCTGCCAGACTGCTGGGATCTACCGTGGGGGAGAAATCAACTACCCGAACTTTGAGATCGATTCGCTCTAGATGCAAACTCGCTGCAAACCCAACTGTACAGCATTGTTCAATATCTGCTAGTGGTAGTTGCGCTCCGAAATGTCCCCCACTAAATTGGACATAAGCAACTGTTGTATGGTCACGGGATGCTAGAGGTGGAGTGGCGACACTGCGTAACCGTTCAATCATGCCAATCAAACGGGCTTCTGACGACAATTGGGTGTTGGGTGTACAAGGCAATACTGCAATGAAGTGAGTTACATCGACGTTGTTAGTTAGTGTCTGAGGGCTGACTTCTGCAAAGGTTACACTTTGAACTTGAGCACCTTGAGTGCGAAGCTCATCAGACAAGACTGCTATTTTGTCTGCATTACTGAATTCGTAAAGAATCAGCACATTCGCAGTTTTCCAGTTTTCTGGCATCTGTCTGCCTAAAGCAACTGAGGGAAGTTCCTCTGGAACATTTTGGATGATGTAATCACGCACCAGTTGCTTACGTGTTAATTCTGGCCCGCCTGCTGGTGTTTTGCTGTTGTTTTGATTTTTGAAATCTTGCTTTAAAGAAACTGTTGAAATCGGTTCTAAGATTTTAATTCCATTCCCGTTATTATTTGGGATGAAATTATGAATTGTTTCAGCAATCTCTTGAATCGTGGCATTGGCTAGAGAAGGCGGGTCAATTTTCCCAGCAGCACCAAATAGCTTGGCGGCTTCTGCGACAACTTCACCGGCTTTGATGGAGTCGAGGTTGAGATCGTCGAGTAATCGCAATTCTGCTGTGATACTTTCTCTGACATACCCTGTTTGTTGGATAATTAGGTCGGTCAGTGAAGAGGCGATCGCATCAGTTGTACCCATCAAAGTTGTCGATACTAAAGAAGCTGCTTCATTACCATTCGTACTGCGATCGTTTGACATAAAACTGCGAATCGTTTCGGCAATCTCTTGAATGGTGGCATTAGCTAAAGCAGGTGGGTCAATTTTCCCGGCGACACCATATAGCTTGGCGGCTTCTGCGACAATTTCACCGGCTTTGATGGAATCCAGATTGAGATCGTCAAGTAATCGCAATTCTGCTGTGATACTTTCTTTGACATATCCTGTTTGTTGAACAATCAAGTCTGCCAATAAAAACTCAACACTCTGATTACCATTTGCCACAACGCCATTGGTTTGCACAGGCTTAAGTAAGGTAGAAATAGCAGTATGAAAGCCATTACCATTAACTGTGTGAGTTGTTCTGGCAGCATTTTGAGGAGTTGCGACTAAAGGCATTTGCAGATCGGCTCGGATAACTTCAGCAATAAACTTACCGCGTCGAGCTAAATAATCTTGCAGCACCTCTGGTGAAATATGGTTGTGTTTGCCAAACACTGAATAATTCAGCAAGCTTTCAGAAGTAATTTCCAAGGATGGAGATGAGTGCGTTGCAGATACAACATGAAATGGTCGTTCTACAGGATTGTCGATGAAGATGCGTTCTGAGGCTGGTACAAAAGAACGTATAAGCCGACCTTCGTAAAGTGCTTCCCAGTTGATGTCATGACCACGAGCAAATACGTTAGCTAACATCATGTTCAACGACTGGTCAAATCCAGGTTTGGCTTCCACAGGCAGACATTGCAGCCCTTGCAACCCGTTGATGTCGCTTACCAATCCAGAGAGTACTTTTCCTGGGCCAACTTCTATTAGCAGGTCGCATGTCTGCTCTAGAGTTTTCACCAGCGATACAAAGTCCACTTGCGCTAGTACCTGATGGGCAAAGTGGTCGCGCAATTGCAATCCTGTTGGCGGCTGTTTGCCATCTACAGATGAAACAAGGCCTATAGTGGTCTTCGGGAGTGTATCTGGAACTAGTTCATAGTTGTGTAGGTATTTGGCAGCTTCCGAGACAAGTTGAGAGTGAAAAGCATTAGAAACTGGAAGCTTGTATGTCTTGATTTCTTGAGCAGCGGCCAGTTCAATTACTTGTTCAATGCTCAAGTGCTCACCAGATATGACTATCTGGGTAGGACTATTGATATTTGCAATAACGGCATAGCCATTGACTTGTTTTAACAATTCCTCGGCTTTGTCACGGGAGCAAGCAATACTTACCATGCTTCCCCCCATGCCTTGGCCAGAAGCAGACATGGCACGTCCGCGAACAGCAGCTAAACAGATCAAAGTTTGCTCGTCAAACGCACCTGCTGCGTGAAAAGCAGTTAGTTCCCCCAGGCTATGACCACCTACGGCGATCGGCTTTAATCCTAGATGTTGGAGGTAGTGCATCCAAAGGAGGGAAGCGAGGCAGATGGCTGGTTGAGCGATTTCAGTTTGGGCGATTTTCTGAGACCATTCTTCAAACTGCTCTTGATTGATAGCACGATCTACAGGTTTATAGATCGATTCACTAATACTTGGGGCGCCAATTTCTTGCAGCCATTTGTCAGCTTGATTTACTAGTTCTTTGGCCCAGCTAAAGCGTTGTACGAGGGTACGGGCCATATTCAACTTTTGAGAACCTTGACCGGGGAAGAGAAAACCGATGCGGCTTTGCTGGACTTGATTGCCAATCCAAATTCCTTGCTGCGGGTTGAGGATTATTTCTCCCTTAGCCAGTGGTTTAGCATTCAACAATTCTTGCAAGAAACTCAGACGTTCAACTAACTCTTCAGGTGAACGGGCGATGAGTGCTGCTCGTACTGGTAGTTGTTGGTTTAGTTGTTGAGCAAGATGTGCAGCTAGATCAATTAGTTCGCTTAAACTCAATCCTTGTACTTTCAGAAGTAATGCATCTATGCCTTGTAACAAAGCTGGGATTGATGCTGCACTCAAGACAAAAATCTCTGTTTCTTGAGCAGAAACTAACAAAGCCTGCTCATCAATTAATGGTTCAAGTTGAGTAGCAGGAGCATCGCCAGATTCTAAAGTGACGTGGCAATTGATGCCGCCAAATCCCATTGCGGAGACTCCAGCCCTGAGTGTATCTGTTGTCTGGCGAACTTCTCCTTGAAGCACCGGGTAAAGACAGCGAGCAGCTTTGTCAAATACTTCGTTTGGTTCATTGCAGCCAGCCAATGGCGGTATAATGCGGCGGTTAACAGCCATAACAGCTTTGATGAACCCTCCAATGCCTGCTGCGGCTTTGGTATGCCCAACTAGGGATTTGAAAGAGGTAATACCACAAGAGCGGGAAGGTGTTTCACTGTTTGCACCCATAGCTAGGGCAATACCTTCTAGTTCGACGCGATCGCCTACTGGTGTTCCTGTACCATGACCTTCTATAAAATCAACGTTACTTAAGCTGTAACCGGCTCGGTTATAGGCACGGCGTAGTGCTTTAGCTTGTCCTTCCCGACTCGGAGCTGTTAGACCTCCTTTGCCATCAGATGATATTCCCCATCCATTCAACACTGCATAGATATAATCATTGTCAGCACGAGCATCTTCTAAGCGCTTCAAAACGACGAAGCCAGACCCTTCTCCAGGGATAAAGCCACTGGCTTTTTGATCGTAAACGGTCATATCTTTGCTAGTCAGGGCACCTGTTTTGGCAAATCCTACTAGTTCAAAGGTGTCTAGACTAATATCTACACCACCAGCCAGTGCCAAATCGAGGTCGCCGTTGCTTAAAGCGTTAGCAGCAGTGGCAACCGCAATTAAGGACGAAGAACAAGCTCCATCTACTGTATAACCACCGCCATGAAAGTTAAAAAAGTTACAAATTCTCCCAGCAATAGTGTTAGAAAGGTTGCCGGATAATGTGTCTTCGGTAAATGGTGAGAATACTGACTTGTAGTATTCTTGCATTGCTATTGCCAGTTCATCTATGACTTGCAATGGTAAACCTTTCGCCTTTGCCGCTGCGTGTATTACCCGTTGGATAAATGGCCAGCGTAGTCGCATGTTGTTAGAGCGTGTTTGTTCCCCTGTTAAGGAATTACCGAGAATTACACCTGTACGTTCATTGGGAACATTTACTCGTGTATAACCTGAATCCTCTAAAGCTGCGATCGCTACTTCTAATGCCACCCAGTGAGCGATATCTGCTGTCTCTACTACAGTTTTAGGAATGCGCTTACTTGCCCAATCGAACTCAAAACCCTCAATCACAGCCATACGTTTCCCGTAGGTTTTGTCTGGAACTGTTGGATCTGGATCGTAATAATCTGCAAGTGGTAGCCGCCGATCTGGCGATTCTCTAAATTGTCGTCGTCGCGAAAGTATGTTTTCCCAAAGCTGTCGTAAATCCCTTGCACCAGGATACCAACACCCCATACCAATAACCGCAATTCTAGGTTGAGATCCTTCTATGTACATATCTGTAATAACTTTGCTTCAAACACAAAATTGAATAAATCAAGAAAAATTTAGTTCATGTTATTGACTTGGAAGCAGAAAGTAAAAATCTTATTTTCCCAACTCCCTACTTCCAACTCCGTCATTCCTTTTTCATGCGTTGATCGCAGTTTAGGATGGTTACACAATACTTACTAAGTAGCTATCCTGACCATTGCTTCAAACTTTTGATCGAGCATTTGCATAATTGTTGAAATTTTTTCGTTCGGGAATTGCCCAAGTAGCGATGATGGTTTGTCGTAAGCAACGTGGGTCTTACCATCGTATTCATCGTAGACAAATAGTCTTAATGGAACGTAAAGACCAACAGCAGGATTTTGTTCAAACATTTGGTTGGCTATTAATGGGTTCCCAATTATGTAGAGCTTGGCCTTTTTGTTTTTACCTGCAAGAGACATGAGTTTACCATGTTCAACTTGTGAAAAGATCATAAAACCGCTTTTACCAATCATCGATTCAATCCCACTTTTGATTTGTTCAAACGATTGTTTAGCACCAATCATTTGCTGAAAAAGCGCGTTGTCACTTCTACCATTGATGGTCTCGATGTTATTGGTGACTTCTTCAAATGACTTTTCGGAAGTAACAATTACACGAGTTGCTGTGAAATTGACAGTTTCTATTACGGTTTCCATGACTCTTTCTTTTTCTCTACTCTATAAATGTGCAATCAATTCCTACGGTTCCCAGGTCAGATTACTATACAGTACTTTATTCATTTGTTTAAAAGTTACTGGTAGCTTTATGATGAAGCGATTAGCCTGGTGAGCTTTTAGACAACAGCCTCAATCTCAAAACATCCTCCTATATTAGTCTTTAGTCTCTTTAAGATCGATTATGCAAAAAACCTGATATTTTTTGTTCATCACAGCCTCAAACAATACCTTATGTGAGGCTGAACCGCTCTTGGAGAATACAAGTACTGAGCATTTTCATCAATGTGGTGTCTATAGAAGCAAGTTGGCTTTCATTCATTTCTGGTATTTGGTCAAGGAATTGAACTACTGCTGGTTGGTTATAAAAGGGAACAGAAGCGAATGCAGAACTTCGTAGGGTATCTTGGATCAGTTGATGCAGAGGTTCATTCTGCTTCAATGTAGAAGGCGGTGCAAAAAATGGATGCTTTTTACGGTTATAGACCATATCTGGAAGGTAAGGTTTGGCCGCTTCTCGCAATATATACTTGACATTCATGCCGCGAATCTTGAATGAAACAGGAATATTGCGGACTGCTTCCACAACTAAGTGATCTAAAAATGGCAGTCTTCCTTCGGTAGAATGGGCCATTTCTACACCATCTCCTAAAATTCTAAACAGGTAAGGTAGAACAGTTTTAGACCACAAATAAAGAGACTGATGAACAGGCTCTCGCTTTGCAAGTTGTCCTTGTACATCAATTTCATTGAAGAACATGCGATATGCATCTTGCTGGCCAAAGTGAGCCATAAATGCGGGCGAGTATAGAGAAAGGGATTTAGCATATCCTTTGGCATTAGCTTCAATCCAGGTGGGTACAAAGCCTAAAAGACGTTCGACATTAGCTAAAGGTTTGGATATTTCTTCAGGTAAGAAACCTGCTGCGGCAGAGACTTGGTTGTTACGCTTTAATTCTTCTAAGATATGCTTGATAGTTTGTTCATCTTGACCCTTGGTGTTGTAGCGCAACATGTCCATCAAAAAATGAACATAGCCTCCAAAGATTTCATCAGCGCCTTCACCTGTGAGTACAACTTTGTAACCTGCATTCTGTACTGCTCGGCTCAAAAGATACTTAGCAGCAGCACCAGCATTTATACACACCATTTCACAGTGCCAAATAGCATCTGCAAAATGTTCAGCTAAGTCAGATTGAGTAATGGGAATAATTTGATGATTTGCTCCAGCCTTTGCTACTGCTTCACGAGCGAAAGCTTCTTCGTTGTAGTCTTCGTGATCGAAGGCGAGGGTAAATGCTGTAATTGGCTCTGTTGCATGAGTGGCTGCAATTCCCAATATCGCAGATGAATCAATTCCTCCACTCAAGTGACAACCTACAGGTACATCTGCTCTTAACCGCAGTCGTACAGACTCGTTTAAGCTATGGCGAACTTGTTCAATGTAATCTTCTACGCTTTGTTGGGGTTGTACATCCGCAGTGATGGGGTAATCAAAATCCCAGTAACGATGCAGTTGGATATTGGTATCGGACGCGAGTAAAAAATGTCCAGGTGGTACTTGATATATGTTCTTGAAGAAAGTCCGGTCTGGGCTAAAAAGTCCGAGATCGGCTCGAAACCAAAATTCGTGATCCCAGTTGGCCGGAACACCCGCAGCAAACAAAGCTTTGACTTCTGAAGCTAAGTAAAGTGTATCACCATGCATGGCGTAGTAAAGAGGCTTGATGCCAAAGCGATCGCGAGCTGCAAAGAGTAGTTGATTGCGCTCATCCCAGATTACAAAAGCAAACTCACCCCGCAAATGGTGGAGGCATTGAGTCCCAAACTCGTTATATAAATGAATAGCAATTTCGCTGTCGGAGTGTGTTCGCAGATTATATCCTTTTTGCTTCAAGTCCTGCTGTATCCGCTCAAAATCATAAAACTCTCCATTAGCAACAATATGCAGTGTGTCATCTTGATTGCTAATTGGTTGGTCTCCACTAGTGAGGTCAATAATACTAAGTCTTCTATGTCCTAAGCCGACTCTGCCATCACTAGAAATCCAAAATTTCTGTGCATCGGGCCCTCTATGATGCAGGCTGTCCATTCCCCGCTTTAAAGAGGTCTGGGAAATTGATTCTTGTCTTGAGAACAATGCCACAATGCCACACATTTGCTGAATTCTCCTTTGAGAAATTTTGAGATGGTTTTAATGTTTTGATTTCAAAACATTATTGATGGATGAAATCATATATTGACAAAAACATCAGGCGTTAGAGCGGTAGTTTTACAAGACGCTGCAAAAACTTTAGTTTTTGTTAAATTTAACCGCTATCACTATCACTGAATCTAGATAGGACTTACGCAAAAACCCTCTCAAACTCTGATTCCTCCGTGACCTCTGCGCCGCGCCAGTTGCTTCAAGTCGGGGAACCCGCCCAACACACTGGCTTCTCTGTGGTTCGTTTTCCGTTACTCGTGCGTAAGTCCTACTAGAGTTATTGTGTTAACTGGATCGAACTAAAATACGTGTAATTTTAGGCGATATAGTCTGGAAAAGGCTGCTATGTATAGATTTTACCGTTTTTAAGAGTTTCGCCTGATTTGAAAATGAGCATAAACTGGATTAGTAATCTTTTAACCTGATTTAGTACGTCTTTGGATTGACGATTTTCATGGCGCTTGAGAGCGAAAATATTCCTAAAAAGCGTAATGAAAAGTAAGAGGGCATAAATAAACAGAAGTGTTAATGGCTAGTAGGTAATAGCTAATGCCAAAAACATAATTAGTAGAAACGCAACTAATTGCATCTTTACATTTATTTATGCCCACAAATATAAGAACAGGTAAAACGGATCTTAAGCAGGAACAACTCTACAACTTAATACTAGTTTATAAGACGTAAAACGAGGTAGCAATAACCTATGCTTTGATAGAACTAACAATTACTTCGCTCATGTTTCTGAAGCGAGCTATTTGCACCCGCCCTTCTCCAGGCTTGGGGAGTTGTACCGTGATGTTGGCGAAACTGGCGGAAGAAATGAACCATACACTGATAGCCCACCAATGCAGCAATCGCCTCAATTTTCTGATCGGTTTCTAAGAGCAAGGAACGTGCTGCTAGCATTCGGCGCTGAATAATCCAACTTTGTACGGTTTGTCCTGTTTGCCTTTGTACCAGGTTAGTCAAGTAAGTTGGGCTGTAACCTACTGCAACAGCTACGTCCTTCAGGGCAATCGGGCGGTGATAATTGGCCTCAATGAAGCTGAAGACCTTATTTAACTGGTGGTCAGACGGAAATATGCACTTAAAGACAATGGGTTTTATTATGTCAGCTAGTGGTGCTTCTGCGACTATCTGAGGCTGTACAGTGTACTGCTGTTGGAGGGAGGCTCGTTTTTCCAAGCAGGCGGTGATTGCCCTCAATAATTCCTGCACTGTACAGGGCTTAGTGAGATAGTCATCTGCTCCCAGTTCCATGCCTTTGCGGATATCAGTCCGAGTCATTCTGACAGTGACAAAAATAAAGGGGATAGTTGCTGTGAGAGGATTTTGGCGCAACGTGCTAAGGACGCCGTAACCATTGAGTTTTGGTATGATAATTTCACTGATTATCAAATCGGGTAACTCTTCGTGTGCCCGTTGGACACCGATAAGACCGTTTTCAGCACCTATAGTGTAGAAACCTTCAGCTTTAATGCCTTCTAAAAAAAGGTTTCGAGTTGAGGCTGTATTTTCAATCACCAAAATTTTTTTCACCATCTCCTCCGAAAATATTGCAATTAATAATACTGGCTTTGATTGACATAGCGTTATATATCATCACTAATTGCGCTTGTGCAGTTATAATGCAGAGCAAAAGTTAAATGTTATGGGCTTGATCTGCCACGTCTATATGATTAATCAGTTCCGTCCATTAGTTTTACGGAAAGTCGGTAGACCGAAAACTTTTGCGATCCCTTTGATGGGCAGAACGCTATCGTCTACAACACGTCTCCAGCGATCGCTAGAAAAAATAAATTGACTCAGCAATTTTCTTGTAATCAAGTCTCCTGGTATAAAAATGATGACTGAATCTCAGAGGTTGTTTAAAAAGTATTTGGCTGTGATTTTAGGTACTTATTGATCCCCCCTAACCCCCCTTTTTAAGGGGGGAATCGGAATCAAAGTCACCCAATTTCTCGGGGGATTTAGTAGGAGCTAAAACGTTTTGATACCTATAATAAGACTTTTCAAACATCTTCTTAGAATGCTATTTTGAATTTTTTCCTCTACTGTGTTATCAACTTAAAAACCAAAATTTTCGCAGCAACTTCAAATTATTACAAAACTTCATTGGTATCAAAATATGATACAAAATGCGGCTATTTTCAGTGGTGACTACTAAATATTGTATAAAAGCCAGCATTGCTAAAACGGTACATAAATCAGGCGACGCCTACGGTGGCAAGCTACGCTCGTAGTCACACCAACAATTGAGATTGACTTATCAAGTCCTTAGCGTAACTTTCGGAATCACTGCTCATTTGACTCCAAGATGAGGCCGTATCCCTCAGATACGAATGGCACGCTTGTAAACGTGAAACCCTTGTCAGGACTGGGTTGCATGGTGTAGGGGTGTAGGGGAAGAACGCTGATTTGTAAGTATTCTTATTTGATTCTTGGTTTTTTCCCTTACACCCCTACACCCTCACCGGAGGCAAAGCGTCTCCGGCTCCGCACCCTTACACCCAAAAGCTTTATTCCTTATGGATTTGGCGAAATATTAGTGCCATTCGGGTGTGGACATGGGGCACTGTGCATCGATGCAGCTATTTCGGGAGCGCAGCGGGTGATTGGTCTTGACCGAATGGGTAACCCCAATGATGTGGGACTCGTGACGCTTCCGAATGGGCGACATTTGGCGATTGCTCATACGTAACTGCGATCGCTTCTCTAAGGTTTATGAAGATAGCAAATTCTGATGCGCCCAGAGAGCGGCTTGAGTGCGATCGCGCACCCCTAACTGACAAAAAATATTAGTCATATAATATAGTCTAACCCTAATCGTAAATATAACTTGACAATTAAGAATTAATTGTATATACACTTAATTATGGTTATAAAAAGTTATTTATGGAAAAGCAAGCTAATCAGTTAGATTTAGCTCAACTTATTACTATTGAGGATACCTGCGCCTGCTTTAACCTCCGTAAAGCATCTAGAGCAGTTACACAACTTTTTGATGAAAAGCTAGAGCCAAGTGGTCTGCTGGTTACCCAGTTGACAATTCTAGTTGCCATCTCAATTCTAGGCTCTGTAACGATCAGTGATTTAGCTGAAGGTTTAGTTATGGATCGAACTACGCTGACGCGAAACCTCAAGCCCCCCGAAAGAGAAGGACTGATTCAAATTAATCCTGGTGACGATCGACGGGTGCGAGTGGTAACCTTAACGGATAAAGGACGCTCTGTTTTGGCGCAAGCATTACCATTATGGCAACAAGCGCAAACTCATATAGTTGAGAGCTTAGGTCAGGAACGCTTTAATCTACTGCTTTCAAGCCTAACTACTACGGTTTCAATAGCCCGGAACAGCTAAATTTTTTGAAAAAACGTGTATATCCACCTAATAAAGGGTGGAGTATTTTTATGTTTGAGCAAGAAGTTTCTTTAACTACTGAGAAAAAGCATAGACCCTTGATTAAACCTATAGTTCAGTGGGCTGGCATCTTGGGAGCGACAGCAGCAGTCGGAATAGGTGGATTTGCAGTTTGGAAACAGGTGAGTTCCCAAACCGGGGTTGAGAATCAGACTGCCATAAATGGCCCTTTACCTGAAGCACAAAAAGTTGTAGAAACGATAACTGCTTTAGGACGCTTGGAACCTCACGGGGAAGTAATTCAAGTCTCAGCACCCACTTTCTTAGAAGGCGCACGAGTTGAGAAACTTTTGGTAGAAGACACAGATTGGGTGAAATCTGGTCAGGTGATAGCAGTTCTCGATCGCCGCGAGCGCCTGCAAGCTGCTTTGAAACAGGCTCAAAGACAAGTTGAAGTAGCCCAAGCACGGCTAGCCAAAGTCAAAGCCGGAGCGAAAGAGGGAGATTTAGCAGCACAAAAAGCAACAATCGCTCGCTTGGGGGCAGAATTACGCATTGCCCAAACAGAACATCAACGGTACAAATATCTACAGGAAACTGGAGCCATTTCTGCTTCACTGCTAGACTCAAAACGCCAAATTGTTGAAACAATTGAGGGACAACTCAATCAAGCTAAATCCACCCTAACCAGTATTGCAGAAGTTCGTCCGACTGATATCCAGGAAGCTGAAGCAGAAATTGCTAGTGCTGTAGCATCTGAGCAGAAAGCCAAAGCAGACTTAGAAACCTCCTTTGTCACCGCACCCCAAAACGGTCAAGTTTTAAAAATTCATACTCGTGCGGGAGAGATGGTTGGTGCTAAAGCGATCGCAGATATTGGACAAACTAGGCAAATGGACGTAATCGCTGAAGTTTACGAAAATGATCTTGCCAAAGTCAAGATAGGGCAAAAAGCTACTATCACCAGTCTCAATAAAGCCTTCGTTGGAAAACTACAGGGAACTGTATACCGCATCATTCCCCAAATTGGGAAGCGGGATGTCCTCAATGACGATCCAGCAGCAGCAGTTGATGCCAGAGTTGCTGAAGTCAAAATCAGTTTGTTACCGAAAGATAGTCAGCGAATTATGGGTTTGATCAATCTCAAAGTAGAAGTAGCAATCAATCCTTAATTCTGGAACGGGGAGTAGGGAGTGGTGTATTTTATCAATTTAGGAGAGTAGAAGTTCTCAATTTTAAGTTATAAACATTAGAGGTTGTTTGAAAAGTGGTTAGCTGTGATTTTCAGCACCTATTGATCCCCCCTAGCCCCCCTTAAAAAGGGGGGAAAACTTCTTAAAGTCCCCCAATTTATCGGGGGATTTAGGGGGATCTAAAACTTTTTGCGACCAACAACAGGACTTTTCAAACATCCTCTTACACTCAAATTAACTTATGTGACGCAATGATAGGTTTTAATTTATCCTTTATTGATGATAATAAAATTCCCCTGGCGTGGTTGCAATTGATGCGGGAAAAGACCAGGCTATTCGTGGCCATTTCAGGTATCAGCTTTGCCGTAGTACTAATGTTCATGCAGATGGGATTTCTAACTGCTCTATTTGATAGTGCAGTTGGTATGCACAGCAGTCTACAAGGCGATATTGTGCTGATTAGTCCACGCTCAGTGGCCTTAATTGCCATGAAACCATTTTCCCAACGGCGGCTATACCAAGTATTGGGCTTTCAAGGAGTAGAATCTGTCAGCCCTATCTATGTAGATTCTGGAATCTGGAAAAACCCGCAAAATCCTAGTATCACCCGCAATATTCGGATCTATGGAATTAATCCTGACAATCAAGTATTCAACATGCCAGGGGTAGCTGAAAATCTAGATAAGATTAAAAAGCCTGATGTAGTTTTATTCGATTGGGGTTCACGTACTGAATTTGGGCCGATTAGCACTTTGTTCAAGCAGGAAAAAAGCGTAATTACAGAGGTAGAGGAACGGCGAGTTAATGTTGGTGGTTTGTTTGAATTAGGAGTTACTTTTGGTTCTGATGGCACTTTAATCACCAGCGATCTGAATTTTTTAAGGATCTTTGAAGAGCGTAGAACCGCAGGATTAATTGATATTGGTTTGATTAAATTAAAGCCAGGTGTAGATGCAGTAAAAGTGTTGAAAAACTTGAGGGCAAACTTACCCAAAGATGTAAAGGTACTATCTAAACAAGAATACAAAGACTTTGAAGTAAGCTACTGGAGCGGCAGCACGCCTATTGGTTTTACTTTTATACTTGGTACAGTTATGGGCTTTTTTGTCGGGACGATTATCGTCTATCAAGTACTTTATACTGACGTTAACGATCATCTACCTGAGTATGCCACACTCAAAGCGATCGGATACAAAGACTCCTTCTTTTCGGGTGTTGTATTTCAAGCAGCGATGATTTTAGCCACGCTAGGATTTTTGCCTGGAGTGCTCATTGCTTGGGGTTTATATGAACTCACCCGCAATGCCACACTCTTGCCGATGTTTATGCAGCTTGATAAAAACTTGCTAGTGCTAGTTTTGACATTTGTCATGTGCTTTGTCTCTGGTAGCATCGCTATACGCAAGCTTCGAGAAGCAGACCCGGCTGACATATTTTAACTCCTGTCCGTGGGTTTAAGTCCCCCGGTTCAATAAAAATTTTGTTTTGTGTTGGGGTTAAATCCCCATTACAAAACAAAATTTACGAATTACGAATTACGAATTACGAATTATTTAATGTCCTTTCCTATAGTTTCATCATGCGGTCAGAACCTATTGTCAATGTTGAAAACCTCAGCCATTACTACGGTCGAGGAGTCTTGCGTAAACAAATTCTGTTTGACATTAAGCTAAAAATTCAACCTGGCGAAATTGTAATTATGACCGGGCCATCAGGATCTGGTAAGACCTCTTTACTAACTTTAATCGGTGCTTTACGTTCAGCCCAAATCGGTAGTCTAAAGGTTTTTGGTCAAGAACTATGCGGAGCCAGTCAAGACCAATTAGTGCAAGTGCGACGTAATATTGGCTATATTTTTCAGGCACATAACTTATTGAGTTTTTTAACAGCTCAACAGAATGTCCAAATGTCCCTTCAACTCCAGCCTGGCATGACCAAGCAGAAGGCTCAACGCTGGGCAAAATCCATACTTGAAGCTGTTGGATTAGGACAAAGAATTAATAGCTATCCAGAAAACCTCTCTGGCGGACAAAAACAGCGGGTTGCAATTGCTCGTGCTTTGGTAAATTCTCCCAGTTTAGTTCTGGCTGATGAACCTACTGCTGCTTTAGATAGTAAGACTGGTCGCGACGTCGTAGATTTAATGCAAAAACTAGCCAAAGAACAAGGGTGTTCCATCTTGCTAGTGACTCATGATAATCGTATTTTAGATATTGCTAATCGTATTGTATACATGGAAGATGGTCGATTAGATAGAAGTCGGACAGGAACTTTTATTGGGGAAGATGCGGTACAAAACGCGGTAAGGTGATTCAATGCCAACTCCCGCAAAGTATGCAAAATGAGCTAACTGCTTAAACCACAAGCCTTTGGGCTTTTCTTAGTGCCATTTCACCCCTACCCCCTTACACCCAAAAGCCAGCCATTTCAGGGATTTGGGCTTTTCTTAGTGCCATTCGACTCTTCATGCATAGGTGAGGGGGAGACTTGTTTAACTTGCTCTAACTTATCTTTTTGTTCTTCAGTCAAGTTATCTTCATTCTTGAGTAATGCATATTTACTCTTCTTTAAGCCCGATAACATCTGCTCTTTATCTGATTTACAATTAATTTTTTCCGCCTTTGTTTTTTCCTTTTTTCTCTGGTTATCTAGTTCAGTATTTACTTGTTTCATTACATAAAATCTATCGGCGACTACCTGTGCATTTGGCATTAATTCTTCCACAAGACTTTTGTAAGGAATCCACAAATCTATGCTGACCTCAACAATACGGTAACAAAACTTCTGTTCCCCATCTAGCAAGGACTTCGCCTATTTTTTATTTTCGGCGTAGACGCTTCTTCGGCTTGTCGCAAGACATCGCTAATCATTTCGATAAGTTTACCTTGGTCTAAATCTACTAATTGGTCTCATGTCATATTTTCTTCTCGTCAGCGTCAACTCCATAGTATCGACATCAGTCTTGACCTTCGGTGCGAGGATTTCGGCAGCAGCCCGCCTGTTTTTGTTTGCCCACTGCCCAACTTGGTAGTACTCTGACAAAATTGCTTTCAAGAGTTCAGCATTATTAATTACAAAATCTCGTGAAGCTAGGTAATAAGTTTACATCCAATTACCTGTTCTACTTCGCCTTGTAAACGGCTCTCCCGTTTTCCCTGGTGGAGCATTACTCCCACGACTACTATTAGAACTCCGTCACCATAGGACTTTCGTCCGTTAGGCAATCC
>NZ_JAIVFS010000045.1 GCF_020829645.1 Nostoc mirabile CHAB5784
GATTTAATTTTTGGTCAATACATTTGGCTATTTCCATCTGTTTGAGCCATTCCACTATCACCCGAATATCATCAATTCGCTCAGAATGTATTTCCATTGTTTCTCTTTATACTCGCACCTCAATCAAGAGCGCGATCGCTCTTTGCGCCAAGAATTGCCCTATCGCTGTTCTTCACACTACCGATAAAAGTGGAAATAGCGGACTGGCTATCACAAATTGGTCTTAAACTATCAGAAGAAAAGACTGAAATAGTCCACATGACGCAAGGGTTCAACTTTTTAGGATTCAATGTCCGACAATACAAAGATACATTTGCAAAAACTGGCTACAAGCTTTTAATCAAACCTAGCAAAGAAGCAATAAAGGATATCAAATGTAAATTGCGCCAAATCTGGTTTGAATATAAAGGGCTAGATGTTGGTGCAGTGATATTCAAGCTAAATCCAATTATAAGGGGATGGGCTAACTACTACAGAACAGTAGTCTCCTCAGAAATATTCGGGGATTTAGATAACTGGATGTTTCGCAGGGAAAAGAGGTGGATAAAACGCTCACATCCCAGTAAGTCAACAGGATGGGGTAATAGGAAATACTTTGGAAGATTCAACCTAGAAAGAAAGGACAAATGGACGTTTGGTGAAAAAAAATCAGGCGCACATCTCCTCAAATTCTCTTGGTTCGATATCAAAAGGCACTATATGGTTCCTGGCGATACTCTCCAGATAATCCCGAACCAGAAGTTCAGGATTTCTGGAATCAACGCCGAAAAGCAACACCCAAATCAGCCACTAAAGCAGAAATGGTAAGCTAATGGGCATTTAAGCTGCATAATATAAATGCAGAGCCGATCCAGAAAGTGGCAACGGAAGATAAAAAACAAAGGTAATAGTGACTATGTTGCAATTTAAATGCCCATTAGCTTAACTAAATTTGTCAGCAAGCTTTTTGATACTTAATAGGAAAAGTCAGTTTGTTCTACTTGATCTAGTAATGCGGCGATCGCTTCCGGATCATCTAGTGTTGGTATTTGGTTTTCGATGATAATTTTGGCTATACCTGCAACGGTTGGTGATTCAAATAAAAATTGCCGCATGGGCAGTTCTACTTGAAATTCTTCCCGTAGCTGAGAAACCGCCTGAATTGCTAGCAGTGAATGTCCACCCAACTCAAAGAAGTTATCGTGAATGCCGATGGGAGCAATACCCAATAAGTTTTCCATTAATTGAGCAACTCTGGTTTCAATGTAGTCACTAGGGGCAACGTAAGTGGTAGAAATGTTAGAGCGTGCGTGGCTATTAGGATTAGATGTCGTATCTTGAATTACTTCAGGCTGTATGAGACGAGACTGGAGGTCTACAGGAGAAACAGTAACTTGTGCAGACATGGGTTGGGCTAGAATGCGCTCAGTCACTTGCCAAACTTCCTGGGGAGTCATAGCCAAATCTACAAGAGCAGCACCTGTGAGTATGGCAGTTTCATCAAAACGTACTGCATCCCAGTTGATACTAATCCAAGGTATATCACTATTTTGACTGCGTTGCTGTGCTAAAGTATCCATAAACAAGTTTGCCCCGGCGTAAGCAGCAAAGCCAATTCCACCAACAACCGCAGACAGAGAAGATTGCAAGAGGAAAAAGTCTAAGGGTTGATTCTGGAGAACTTTTTCTAATGTTAATAAACCATGTATTTTTGTATGGAATTGTCGGCTACATTCCTGAGTATTAAGGTTACGAATCAAACAACTGGCGCGATCGCCCATAGCCGTAGCATGAATTACCCCATTAATTGTTCCAAATCGGCTTGTAGCTTCGGTAATAGCAGTTTGCACTTGGGTAATATCTGCTAAGTCAACGCTATAAAACAGCAATTCACATCCCGTACTTTGTAAAGCTTGCAACTGTTGAATACAGTGGCTAACGGGATTTTGGCGACCGTGGGAAGCCAGCCAAGTTTCCCATTGGGCAGGTTGTGGCAAATCTGACCGTCCCAAAAGTATTAATTTAGCGTTCACTGTTTGCGCCAGAAACCGGGTATAAATTAATCCCAAACCGTCCACCAAGTCTCCAGCGATCGCATACACGCCACCTGGAATTAAGGGTATTTCGGAAGACTCAGGAGTATGTAAAAGAATCGGCTGGAATTCTTGTATCCAGCGAGTTTTACCCCGAAAAGCAATGAAATTATAGTTACCCCTCCCCAGCCCTCCCCAAAGCATCGGGAGGGTGTTTGATAGGGCGGGTGGGGTGTTATTTATCGTTAATTCCGCCACCAGTTGCTCAAAATTGTTGATAGGAAGTGATAAATCAATATTTTGGCAAATTAGATTCGGGTATTCTTGGGGAATTACTTTGCAAAGACCGAGAATTGTCGCGTCTGCGGGATTGAGGGTTTCAGTTAAGAGAACATTCTGTACCTGCTGAGTCAGTACATAGATTCTCAGAGGCTGGGATGATGAAGATAATGCCTGAGTCAGCCAGAGTAAACTGTAAAAACCGAGGATTTGTCTTTGCTCAAAGCTATCATTTGCTACCGAATCGGTGAGAGTCCATAAATGTGCGATCGCATTAGGTAAAGTTTCGGCTGTTTGTAATTGCTGCCATAGTGTTTCATAATCTTTTTGGTTATCAGGCGCAATGGTGTAAGCGTCGCCATCCTGAGTAAATTCTGCTCCTGGTGTCACGATAATTACTTGCTGTCCAGCTTTCTGGAGATGCTGCACCAGTTGTTCACCAATACTATCAGGATGACAAAAGACCAAATATCGTTGTTTTGTTGGTATCTGAGAAGGACGTAGAAGAGGCAATCGCTTCCAAGAGGGCAAATAAAACCAATTTGACATATCCCCTTGCTTCTGGGGCTTTTGGGGCGGAATGGGAGCAACTTCTGGCGATGGATGTCGGTCTATCCAGTAGCGCTGACGCTCAAAGGGATAGCTTGGCAAGGGCAGTTTTTGCCGTTGTTGTTGGACATAAAATCCTGACCAGTTGACGACTACGCCCGAAAGCCAAAGCTGTCCCAAGGTTTGGCAAATCAAGGCAACATCAGATTTGGGATCTTGGGGATGTCGCCCAGATGCGAAAGTAGGCGGTGCATCGGGAAATTGTCGAATAATGGTACTCAAGGTTTGATTAAAACCAACTTCCAGAAAAACCTGATGGGATGTTTGTTGCAGTTGCCTAATTCCGTCGGTAAACTGTACTGGCTGACGCAGATGGGTTGCCCAATAGTTGGGATCACAAGCTTGTGCCGCAGTCATCCAAGTACCTGTGAGGTTAGAAATCAAAGGAATTTGCGGTGGATGGAGTTGAATCTTGTGTAAGATTTCCGTAAAAGGAGCGATCGCTTTTTCCATCAGGGGTGAGTGAAACGCATGATTTGTGTGCAATCGCCGATAGGCAATATTTTGACTTGTTAGACGTTGTTCTAAAAGTGCGATCGCTATTTCTTCTCCTGATACCACACATAATCTAGGTGCATTGTCAACAGCAATTACCAAATCATCTGTTAGCAACGGTTGCAGTTTCTCTGCGGCGAGGGAAACAGAAAGCATCAATCCTGGGGGACACTGTTGCATCAGTTGTCCACGTTGCACAACTAGCATTAAGGCATCAGCTAAGGTGAATACACCAGCTAATGTGGCGGCGACATATTCACCAATACTATGACCAATCATCGCCCGTGGCTGGATTCCCCATGACATCCAGAGTTTGGCTAGGGCATATTCAACTACAAATAAAGCGGGTTGGGCGTAGGCGGTTTGGGATAAATTTGGGGAGTGGGTAGAGACGCGATTAATCGCGTCTGTACGGAGTGGGGAAGGATAGAGAAGATTTCGCAAATCTAAGCCTAAGTGTGGTAGGAGTAATTCACAACAGCGATCGATTTCTTCCCGAAAAATTGCCTCGGTTGTGTATAACTCCTGTCCCATATTCACATATTGGCTTCCTTGTCCTGGGAACAGAAAAGCTACGGTAGTTTGAGCCGCACCGGGTGATTGACTTAAAAGTTGCAAAGAATCAGATGTAGTTAATATTTCTACCGCTGACGACACAGTTTGACAAACCAAACAGCGACGATGTTCAAAGGCGCGTCGTCCTGTTTGCAATGTATATGCCACATCAGCAATATCTGTATCGGGAAATTGTTGCAAATAGGTAGCGAGATTTGCTGTTGTTACCTCTAAGGCTGATGGGGTTTTTGCACTCAGAGTGAGAAGGTGCAGAGGACGTTCAATTCCATCTTTATTTGGAATTTTGTAGACACCCTCCGGGTGGCTTCCCGTAGGGTATTTTGAATTTTGAATTTCTGTTGGTGCTTGCTCTAAAATTGCGTGGGCATTGGTGCCACCCATGCCAAAAGAACTAACTCCCGCCCTTCTCGGTACGCCATTATTTACCCAGGATGTCAACTTGGTATTGACAAAAAATGGACTATTGGCGAAGTCAATTTGGGGATTAGGGCTGGTAAAATTCAGACTGGGGGGAATTTGCTCGTGCTTGAGAGCCAATGCGACTTTGATTAATCCTGTCACACCCGCCGCTGCATCTAGATGACCAATATTTGTTTTTACTGAGCCAATGGCACAGAATTGTTTTTTGTTGGTATGTTGGGAAAATACCTTCATCAAGGCGGCAATTTCAATGGGATCGCCTAAAGCTGTTCCTGTACCGTGGGTTTCAATATATTGGATTGTCTCTGGTTCAACTTTGGCTTTAGAGATTGCAGTGGCGATCGCCTTTGCTTGTCCTGCTACACTAGGTGCAGTCAAACCCACTTTTTGGGAACCATCATTATTAATCGCAGTGCCTTTGATGATGGCATAAATATGATCGCGATCGCTAATTGCATCTCGTAAACGTTTGAGGACGACAATTCCCAGCCCATTACCAAAAACTGTTCCCTTGGCGTTGACATCAAAGGCGCGGCAATACCCATCTGGTGAAAGTACGCCATCGTCTTTGTAAAGATAACCCGTTTTTTCCCCAGAACCAAGGGATACACCACCCGCCAAAGCCATATCGCATTCCCGATGCAGCAAACTTTGACAGGCCAAATGGACACTTACTAAAGATGTGGAACAACCCGTTTGCACTCCACAACTAGGCCCAGTGAGATTTAATTTGTAAGATACACGGGTAGGCATTAAACCCATAACATTACTAATAACAACCTGCACCGGATCGATGGTATTGTAGTTGGGATTGCTGTATAAGTTGACAAGATAACTATTTAATGCAGCACCTGCATAAACTGCGATCGCACCTGGATATTGCTCTGAATCGTAGCCTGCATTTTCTAATGCTTCCCAAGCACATTCTAAAAACAGACGGTGCTGGGGATCGAGAATTTCGGCTTCTCTAGGTGAATATCCAAAAAACGTTGCATCAAACTCATCAATTCCGGGAAAGCTAGCGTATGCACGAACATAATTAGGATTTTGTAACTCCTCTGGCTTGACTTTGGCTGTCAGTAATTCGTCATTTGTAAGTAACTCGATGGACTGGATACCATTTTTGAGATTGTACCAAAATTCATCTACACTACGAGCGCCGGGAAAGCGTCCAGCCATGCCAATAATGGCGATTTGCTCTTGTTTTTCGAGTTCAACTGCTTCTAATTTAGTACGAGCATCTTTGAGAGCAGCCAAAATGCGTTGAGATGAAGTTGAGTTATTAATGTTATCTAAGGGAGAATTCATAAGAATTTTATATTTTGGATTTTAGATGAATAGACTTAATTTTTTATCTCACGCTCCAGACGCTCCAGGCACAGAGAAGAGAGCTAGAAAGTTGGATTTAGTTTAAACCGCTTTTAATATTTACTATCTTCCTCATCTCTCAGAATGGGGATGCAAGAATTGATAGCGACTGCGGGTAAATGCATCTAGGGTATCCACGGCGCAGCTACGTTCAAATCGTAAGCTACCAGCTTCTTCGCCACCAAACTTTTGACAAACTGCGCGGTGGGAATGAGCAAGATATAGATAGGCATCGACAAACTTTTGATGTTGTGGTTGTAGTTCTATTGGTAGGTTATAAAAGTGAGGGCGTAACTGTTTCCAAACTTTGATTAAAACTGCGTGTTCCCAGGACATTAAACCGCTAAAATCATGAGATTTTACTTCAGGTGGCATCATGGAAGGACGAATTTCGGCTGCGTAAAGTTCGGGGTTGATGCTACCTGCTAACTGCATCGCTGCACCGGATGCCAGCATTAATTTTGTGGCAGTTTGTAACTCTAATAGCGCTTGCTGGATATTTCCTTTTATCAGTTGTACTTCAAAGCGACGTAAACAAATTATCAAACCTTGAATATTGATAAAAAATGACCAGTGAAATCCTTTCCAGATTTCCTGTGGTTGGATTTTACTACTGTTCATGGCTGCAAAGTTAGGTGAAAAACTCGTCCGAAAAGATAAGCATTAGCTCTAAATCCTTCTCGCTGGAAATTGAGTTGATTGATATCTAGAGAATCCTTCATACTCAAGCGCAAAAAGGCTTGACAAGCAACCATTAACCCATGCACTAGGCAAATTTCTGGTTCGGTAGTTTGCACATGACGAACACGAAAATAGTTATCAAAATCTTCAATTTCCCAGTACTTCAGCGTTGTATTTGTAGATGTCACCTCTGCGGGAAACGTATCGTAAATTTCTAATTCTGCTCCGGCATTTTCTAGTATCACAATGCCTTGCTCAACATCAGATTCAGCTAATGCTGTCAGTAGTTCCGTGAGTGCTTTCGTCAACTTGATTTGATTGGATTGACTCAACTCACGCTCAAGTGGCAATTCCCACGGAACTAGGAGTTCTAATTGTTGTAAAGGTGCATCGTGATACATGGGCAATACCAATTCGTAATTCGTAATGACGCTCGATAGCGAAGCGTTAGCGACGTAGGAGCGTCTGACTCGCTAACGCTGCGCTAACGTAATTCGTAATTCAGAAACTAAGGTGTTTGTAGCTTTCTTTTAAATTATGTTTGTTGTGCGGCTTGTTCCATCTTTTTGCGAAGGCTTAAAGGACGCATATCAGTCCACACTTGTTTGATGTATTCTAGGCATTCCTGTTTTAAGCCACTTTTGCCAACTCCCCGCCAACCATAGGGAATTTCTCGATATTCGGGCCAAATTGAATATTGTTCTTCTTCGCTGATTACAACTTGATAAATTGTGGTGTCTTCTTGTTCGTTTTGACTCATGATTTTCTCCTGGTAAACAATTCAAAATCTTCGGCACCTCCCCTTTACAAGGGGAGGTTGGGAGGGGTTAAGCAGTTTCGTATACAGGAAGTTCAAATTTTAAGGTTTGATGGCAAAAGTCTTGCCATTCGGGTGTAATGTCATCAAAAATGATGTTTTCGTCTTGAAAAATTCCATCTGTGACGATGTAATTTTCTTGGAGGTAAAGAATGTCTTCGTCGGTGAGTTCTCGATTATCGACTACCTCCTTTTGAGGGCGGATATTTTCTGTTTTTTCTCGCCATTGGGGATATTGGCGAAATTGTTTGACTAGGTATGCTTTGCAGTATTTTCCAATTGTTGCCATAGTTCTATTTTTGATGAAGTAATGTTTGAACGAACCACAGAGGCGCAGAGAACACAGAGAATAAAGAGAGAGTTTTTAGAAGTTGTATTATGTCCGTTAAATTGCCTATAATTCTCGCGTTACCCCACCCTAACCCTCCCCTTTCCAAGGGGAGGGAACTAGATTTCCTATTTCCCCCCTTTACAAGGGGGGATTAAGGGGGGTAATTCGACTTGTGTGTACACGGTTTTGCCAAGGGGAGGGTGCCCGATAGGGCGGGTGGGGTAGTTTTATTTAGGCGGACATGATATTAATCAATCATGAATCCTCCTGTTTTGAGTTCGTGAATGCTTTCAATCCATGCTTGTTTGATGGTATGAATATCTGTATCTGTGTGTGCTGTGGAGAGAAATCCGCCTTTATCTCCTTGGCGGAGATGGATACCTTTTGCTAATAGGTGATAGGAGAGTAAATTCATAGCTGTTGGAGGAATTGCGCTTTGGGAAGCTGCGATCGCAAAGAAGGAACCAAAGGAGGTAAACTTAATTACTATTCCCTTGTTTTTCATTTCTGTGTTTAAATCGCTCACAAGTTTGCTGGTACGTTGATTCAGTTGTTCATGCAATGCGGCTCCTTGAGTTTTGAGATGCTGTAACGTGGCGCGGGCTGCGGCTAGGGCTAGGGGATGTTTACAAAATGTACCTGCAAAAAAGGTGGTTGGTATTTGAGGTGAGGAGTCATCGCCAAAGCGCCATTGTCCGCCGTCGATGTAGTCCATATAACTTGCTTTACCAGCAATTACCGCAAGGGGTAAGCCACCACCAACAATTTTGCTGTAGGTGGCGATGTCTGCTTGCACGCCAAACCAGGCTTGTGCGCCTCCTGGATGAATGCGGAAGCCTGTTACCATTTCGTCAAAAATTAGGACTATGCCGAGTTGCTGGGTAATTTGGCGCAGTTGGTGCAGAAATTCACGAGGCTGGAGTTCTGGATGACGGCTTTGCACTGGTTCCACTAAAACGGCGGCGAGTTCATGGCGATGTTTGCGGATGATGTCTAGCGATCGCTCGTTATCATACTCTAAAATCAATACATCACAAGCGGCACTAGCAGGAATTCCTGTAGCGGCTGGTACGGCTTTGGGATTGAGATTTGCTGCTAAACTCGCTTGAATTGGTTGTGCTAATTTTCCCAAAAAACTACCAGATTCAGCTTTGCGATCAATTGCGCGACGGATGCCTTTTTTGACATATTCTGTTCTAGTAGCCCTTACCAGTACAGCATCAAAGTGTCCGTGGTAGGAATTGGTGAAAATGGCAATTTTTTGGCGTTTTGTCGCTGCACGGGCGATTCTGACGGCAGTCATTACCGCTTCAGTGCCTGTGTTACTAAAAGTAACCCGTTCCATGCCCGTTAAATCGCTGATTAGTTGTGCTACCTCACCCGCTAAGGCATTTTGCACCCCGATATGCATTCCTCGTTGTAATTGTTCTGCGATCGCAGTTTGCACAAATAATGGATTATGACCACATAAATTTATTCCCAATCCCATGAGAATATCTATATATTCATTGCCATCAATATCCCATAGTCGAGAACCATCAGAACGTTCCACGGCGATGGGATAGCATAGTTCTTTAATTTCTGGGGCAAAATTAAACCCAATGGAAGTTTTATCGGCCAGCACTGGACGATATTGCTGTGCTAAATTTTTGGAAGTTTGGGTGCGCTGAGTGTATGTTTGGATGAATGTTTGCAAATACTCTTGCTGCAAATTTTTTGGTTCTTTTTGGATAGCAGTCATGGGATTTTGGATTTTAAATTTTTAAAATTAAATATGTGGCAATACGGTTTAGTTAAGACTAGAATTATTTTTTTTAACGAACCGCAGAGGCGCAGAGAAGCCAGTGCGTTGGGCGGGTTTCCCGACTTGAAGCAACTGGCGCGACACAGAGAGAAGAGAGAGAAGGAGAAATGCTTAACTCAACTGTATTTAAATATGTGCAGGTTTGCGACAAAGGAAATAAGCTGAATGCTTGTTGTCTATTGTTGTGCTACCTTCAAGGGTACAAATATCAATATCGACAAAACCAACTTCTTGGAGTGCAACTTTGATTTCTTCTGGATAATATCCCCGCACGGGATAACGAACATCCATGCGTTTCCAGTGTTTTTCTTGAGCTTGAAAGGCTGATAGAAGTTTCAAACGCCAGCGATATAAAAATCGTAAATTTAAAATTCGAGATAACCCAGTCCAAATTGTCCGTAGTAGTGATGATGAAGGTTTGGAAGTAGCTTGAAACATGGTAACTTGAAAATAGCCTGTGCTATCACTTGAATTATAATTTGGTGTCAACGTCCAAGCATACTTGTTAGCAATTTCTCCTTCAGCGATTTCACCGTTCCACCAGCGTTGCATTTGCTCATGATGGTTAATATCAAATATAAACCAGCCGCCATCTTTAAGAGCAGCATACACCTTTTGAAAAACTTGCTGGAGTTCCTGAATTGTCATTATATGATTGAGAGAAGCGCTTGTAGAAAAGACGGCATCAAAAATAGGCGGTAATTCAAAATAACGAGCATCTGCTAGCAAAAAGTTTGCATCTGGAGAATTTTGACGAGCATAATTTAACATTTGTTCTGAACCATCAACACCCGTTACTTGATAGCCCCGTTCAATTAAACTCTGTACCAAATGCCCCGTACCACAACATAAATCTAGAAGTTGCGCGTTCTGGGAAAGCCGAGGTAAGAGCATTTTTTCTAAGGGTTGCAGTTGATTTTGAGAATACTGTGGCCCCATTGTTTCGTTATACAGCCATGCCCAGGCATCGTATTCGGTATAGCGCTCGTTTGAATAAATAGTTTCGGGTGACATATTAAGTGAAATAAATTAGATTTTGGGTGTTGTTGATTAATGAAAAATCTCACGCAAAGGCGCAAAGGTATAAGAAGTATTTATTAATTTTTAACTTCAACGATTGCAGGTGCTTCCATCCAACCAGCTTTTATCAGATAATCAAGGTAAATCTGAATTAAATTTCCATCAATCATCGGAGGTAATATCACTCCATTTAATGCTTTTTGGGTATTGCGATCGCTAAATTTTAATCTTACTTTATTCGTGTCAACATTATTAGTTTGATTGCGAGGAAATAACGACACCAGAGGATATAAAATATGTTCTGGTGAATGGTTGGCAATTTCTAGTAGTTGATTGTACCATTGCTCATAAGGTACTTTCTTAATTGAGTAGCCCATCTTTTGTAATTGCTCAAAGATAATATCTGAGGAAACAGGTTGAGACTGAACTAAGTGGAAAATTTGACCAAAAGATGCTATTGATGATAATTCAACTATCGCATGACTAACATAATCTACAGGTAAAATTTCTAAAGGCATAGTTCCATCTGGCATACTGCCCATCTGCACATAACCTAAAAGTGATTTATAAAGAAAATCGTTTTGATTAAATACTCCTGTTTTACTATGTCCTGAAATTGCACCTAAACGGTAAATATTGATAGGAATCCCGCGCTTACTGGCCTCAATTACCAGTTTCTCAGCCACCCATTTACTCTGAGCATAGCCACCAACGGGTATGAGATAATCATCTAAACTATCTTGTTCTTCTACTCGGAGCTTTTTCGTATTGCTATTGGCGGCAAAAACACTGATTGTAGAGATGAAATGTACAGGTTTTAATTTTGTGCAACTCGCCAGTCGTAAAACTTCTTGAGTTCCTAAAACATTTGCTTCTTTGAGGCGAGTATAAGGTTCTGTATGATTCACCCGCGCCCCATTGTGATAAATCACATCTATTTGACTAGCTAAATCTTGAAACTGGAATGACGAAAGTCCTAATTTAGGTTGAGCAAGATTCCCAAGTACAGGAACAATGCGCGTTGCTAAGGATGCATCCCAAAGTTTATAAAACTGCAATGCTGTATTAATTCTTTCCTGTGCAGCTTCAGTTGTTTCTGCTTGCACTAAACAATAAATTGATGCTGAAGTTCTGCATAATAATTCATGGAGAAGAAACGCTCCCACAAACCCCGTAGCACCGGTTAATAGAACATGATTTTTTGGAGTGTCGGAACCCCTCCCTAACCCTCCCCTTGTAAAGGCGAGGGAATCGGAATCTGTTTCTCCTGTTGCAAAGTCGGAACCCCTCCCTAACCTTCCTCTTGTAAAGGGGAGGGAATCGGAATCTGTTTCCCCCAATGCATCGGGGGGATTAAGGGGGGTGGGAAGAACAATGGTAGAATCGAGAATGGCCTCCTGTTGCCAATTGACTTCTAATCCTCGTCTAGAATTTTGCAGAAACTCGATAATTTCTGCCTTGTACGCCTGCAATTGCTCTCTGAGTGCATCTGTCAGCACACCTTTAGGAGCATTACAGCGCAGTTTCGGGGTGTCGTTGACATCATCAAGCCAAACGCGAATATCTAGACGCTGTAATTCTGAGAGGAATTTCTGGATTGGGGATATAAAACTTTCATAGATAGGTTGTGAGGGTACTTCAGATTGGCTCAAAATACTCCCTAAGGTAGATGTATTTGTTGAACGAGGTGTTAATAAAATCTCTTCACAACCAAAGAGGCGTTTACTAACAATTTCTTGACTGCAACAATACTCCACCAATTGGTTAGACTCGACAATCGGCTTTGACTCTGGGGTGTAGAGAATGGAAGTAATAAACGTTAGCCAGGGTTCCTGACCCATAGCATAAACATACACTTGTTGGGGATGGAATTGATTAACTAGCGCGATCGCTCTTTGAGCATTTGAGCCATCTAATCGCCTAGTTTTAGCAATTTTCCGAGGAACTTGCTGAGTTAATAATGCTCCGTATGCCCAGTTATAAGCTGCGCCATCACACTCCATACCAATGAACAGCACATCAATATCACCAAAAATTTGATGCAGATGTGTATATAGTTGAGGGTCAATATTGTTAGAATCGGCGGCACACAAAATTGAGCGTCCCTTAAGATTCACCAGGTAAGCTGTTTTCGCACCAATATTTAAGTCTCCGTGTTCTCCTAAAAATGGCAAACCGGCAATATAACCATCGGCGATGTTAATGATTTCTAGTTCATCAATTTCTTGGACATTCTCAAACCCAATTTGTTGCAGCATCAACTTTAAAGAGGGGTCGATGAGTGTTCCCTTATTGCTTTTTGGTACAACCACGGTTTTAATTTTGTGGCGTAACTGCAAAAGGGTTTCCAGCATTACATGGTCTTGATGATTGTGGGTAATCAAAACGTAGTCAATCACCTGGGGAAGTTCTGCAAAAGTGTAGCGCTTAATCCCCGATGCATCAGGATAGCTAATTAGAGGGTCACATAAAATACTTACAGATTGGGTTTCAATTAAAACACAGGCGTGACCAAAGTAGCGAATTCTCACTCCATCCCCATCGTAATCAGGTTCCTGGGTGGGAGGTGTAGTAGTGAAGAATTGAGAAAATAGTGCATCTTGTTGTTCGCTAATTTCCAGAATGTCTCGAATTTCGTTGTAGGGAAGCGGGTTGTGACGCAAGCTGAATAGTTGGTCTAGGCGGCGATCGCAAAAGGGAATTTGCAGGTGTAAACTATCTTCAGCAGGTAAGCGGGGTGTACTGAGGACAAAGCTACGAGTATCTCCGTCACCCAAGTATAAATTAACTGATTGATTTGCAGGATTATAGTAATAACTACGGTATAATAACTTTTCAATGAAGCGAATCGAGGGGTGATTGTTAGCGTCCTGCACAAGTTCCACATATCCCCGCAACGGTGCAGGAATTAGTTCATACAAAGGTTCTAGGGAAGCACCAACGGTATTTTCTGCTAACAACTTATCCAAGTCTGGAATTGCCTGGGCTAGCGCCAGCATTTGAGCTTGTTGCTTTTGGGTTTTTTCCAGTAATCGCCGGATTTCTTCTACCCGACTAGCATCGTAGTTGATGAAGGGGCTGCCAATCATTGCCGGATTTTTCAAAGCATCCCGATGTACTTGGGGTGCTGCAATGAAGGATTGCATAATTGGCAGATGGGAATTAGCGATATACATCGCCGCCGTTGCTGGAGAAATTAAATGTGACCAAGCATACCACTGATTAACTAGTGGCTCGACGATGACATTAGGTTTGAGATACATCGGTTGGTTCATATTAAATTTCGATTTCCTCCCGTTCCTCGTCTTTAGCATCAGGCATACTGAGTTGCTGTTGCAAAATTCGTTCTGCTAAACCCGCCACTGTTGGCGCATCGAACAAATCAATCACGGTCAGTTCTACCTGAAAGACTTGTAGTGATTGGGCAATCAATTGGGTTGCTAACAAGGAATGTCCACCTAAATCAAAAAAATCATCATGGATACTCACCTGTTTTAAGTTGAGTACCTGGGCGTAGATACTAGCTAGTTGCACCTCAATATCTGTACGAGGCGGTATAAATTTTGTTGTTAAACGTACTTGTTCGGGTATGGGGAGAGAATGCATATCTACTTTACCGTTGGCAGTTAGGGGTAAAGCATCCAGCAGTACAAACGCCGTCGGCACTAAGTATTCTGGTAACTTCTCCCGCATAAAGCGACGGAGTTCGGTAGGGGTGATGGCGGAGTCAGGAACAATATATGCGACTAAACGCTTTTCTCCTGGTTGGTCTTCACGGACAAGGACTACCCCTGCACGCACGTCGGGATGTTGGCACAAAACCGCTTCCACTTCTTGGGGTTCAATCCGAAAACCACGAATCTTTACCTGATGGTCAATTCGTCCCAAAAGTTTGATTCGACCATCTGGTAAGTAGCTAGCGAGGTCGCCGGTTTTGTAAAGGGTTTGGGGCATTGGGCATGGGGCATGGGGGGCATGGGGCATTGCGAGTGTGGGAGGGGTGGGAAGCTTTTTTATAATCTCCCCACACTCCCCACACTCCCTCATCTCCCTCATCTCCCCCTGCTCCCTGCTCCCTGCTCCCCTGCTTTTTCCCCACTCCCCACTCCCCACTCCCCACTCCCCAATAAACGGATTCGGTACAAATCTCTCGGCGGTTAAATCTGGGCGATTCAAGTAGCCTCGTGCTACGCCTACGCCGCCGATGTAGAGTTCGCCAATCACACCGATGGGGACTGGTTGCAAATAACTATCTAATATATATAGTTGCTTGTTGGCACTGGGGCAGATGGTGGGAAGCAAGGGATGTCCATTGCCGCAAAGTACCATGCTGGCGTTGACTGTGACTTCGGTAGGGCCGTAGGCGTTGATGAAGCGTCGTCCTTTCGACCATCTCACAATCAATTCTGGGGAAGGGGCTTCTCCACCTACTAATATCATCCGTAATTTGGGCAGGTCTTGTGTAGGGAGGAGGGAAAGGGCTGATGGTGTAATAGTTATATGGGTAACGGCGTTATCGCGTAGCAATTGCAGCAATTCTGCACCGGGAAGTAAGGATTCTGATTTGGCAAGGCAGAGTTTAGCACCACAACCCAGCCCCATAATGATTTCAGGAATAGATGCATCAAAGCTGAGGGAGAAAAATTGCAATACGCAGTCGCCGGGATGCACATCACAGATATTGATTTTGTGTTCTGTGAGGTTTGTTAAGCCGCTATGGGCTATGAGAACTCCTTTAGGCGTGCCAGTGGAACCGGAGGTGTAAATCAAATACGCTAAATTAGCTGGAGTTACTTGACATTGTGGATTATCTGTGCTGCATTGGCTCATTGCCTCCCAGTCTGTATCAAGACAAATTACCTCGTAGTTAGGAGAAAGTCTTTCCCCCCTGCTCCCTGCCCCCTGCCCCCTGCTCCCTGCCCCCTGCCCCCTGCCCTCTTCCAGGGTGAGCAAAATCGGTACTTGAGAATCTGCCAGCATATAAGCTAGCCGTTCTGGAGGATAATTGGGATCGAGGGGTAAATAAGCTCCACCGGCTTTGAGGATGCCGAGTAAGCCAATTATCATCTGTGGCGATCGCTCCACACACAATCCCACAATTACCTCTGGTTGCACGCCGCGTTGCTTTAAGTAATGAGCGACTTGATTACTTTGTTGATTAAGTTCTCGATAGGTGAGGCTGTGATTTTCAAATATCAAGGCGAGTGCGTCTGGTGTTTTTTCTACCTGTGCTTCAAATAGTTGGTGAAAGGTGCATTCGCTTTGATATTCCACCTGGGTTTGATTCCAGTCCACTAACACTTGTTGTCTTTCTAACTCAGTTAGCAACGGTAACTCGGAAATTCTTTGCTCTGGATTACTCACAATCCCTGCTAGTAGTGTCTGGAAATGCTCGACCATCCGGGCAATTGTCTGGGGTGCAAATAAACCCTGGTTGTATTCAAACGCACCCACTAAACCCTCGGATGTTTCGTACATATCTAAACTCAAGTCGAGTTTGGCACTGGCTTCGGTTCTCTGTATGGGTGTAAGGGTTAATCCTGGTAATTGTAATTTTTCATGCGTGTGATTTTCTAAACGAAATTTCACCTGAAACAAGGGATTAAAGCTCAAATCTCGTTCTAGTTGCAGGACTTCTACCAATTTTTCAAAGGGAATATCTTGATGATCATAAGCCTGCCAAGTTGTTCCCCGCACCTGCTCTAATAGTTCTTGGAAGGTCGGATTACCAGCAAGGTTTGTCCGTAAAACTAATGTATTGACAAAAAAGCCAATTAACCCTTCTGTTTCCCGGCGATGGCGATTAGCAACGGGAGTCCCAACAAGTAAATCTGTTTGTCCGGTGTAACGATGCAGAAGGACTTTATAAGCTGTTAATAAAATAATAAATGGCGTGACACCTGCGCTGCTGGCTAAGGATGCGATCGCAGTACTCAAATCTGGTGATAAAGAAAATGACTCAATTGCACCAAGGAATGTTTGTACCCGGCTACGAGGGTAATCTGTGGGCAATTGTAAAACTGGGAGTGTACCCCCTAATTGTTTTCGCCAATAGGCAATTTGAGTTTCTAAAACTTCTCCCTGTAACCACTGTCTCTGCCAAACAGCAAAATCAACATATTGAATTGCCAACTCTGGTAAGGGAGACGGCTGATTGGCTGCAAAAGCAGAGTATAAGGTTGCCAATTCCCGCACTAAAATGTCCATTGACCAACCATCAAAGACAATGTGGTGCATGGTAAATAAAACTACATACTCATCGACACCTAAATGCAGCAACTTTACCCGTAACAGTATATCGGTAGCTAAATCAAAAGGTTGGCGTGCTTCCTGAATAAAAAGCGATCGCACTTCATCATCTTGTTCTAGAGGATTTAGTGCTTGTAAATCCACAACAGGCACTAGTAGTCTGCCAAGGCAACAATGCTTGGTAAACCAAGTTTTAGAATCTTTCTCTCTTTCTCTTTCTCTGTGTCGCGCCAGTTGCTTCAAGTCGGGAAACCGCAAGGGCGCACTGGCTTCTCTGTGCCTCTGCGGTTCGTTATTTAAAAGAGCAAACTTTGGGACTACTAGAACCTCTACACTCGGCTGAATAGTAATTAAGGGATTTCCATCTACAGTAGGGAACTGAGTACGTAACACCTCATGACGACGGATAATTTCGTTAAGCGATCGCGCCAAGACCGCAATATTTAACGAACCAGTCAACCGAACTGCTGTCGGAATATTGTAAGTAGCACTACCAGGTTGTAATTGTTCTAAAAACCACAGTCTTTGCTGGGCAAATGAAAGGGGGAGAGCAGCATTGCGATCAACTGGCTGAATAGAATGAGCATAGGTATTGGAAGCAATTTGAGCCTGCTGCAAAAATTTGACAATCTCCATTTTGCGCGATCGCAATTCGGCATTGAGCGTATCTGTTAGCACATCCTCTGGAACACTACAACGCACGCGTAGGCTTTGCCCGCCGCAGGCATCGCCTTCTATCCAAAGTTTGACATCCAGGCTGTACAGGTGTGATAAAAACTCTTCAATAGTCTTCATAGTTCAATCTCCTTACGACCTGGTGCGGCGGTTGGGGTTGTTTGCATTTGTTGGACGCTCTTTTGCAGAATTTCGATGCGTTCTGCAAGTCCAGCAAGAGTTGGTTTTTCAAACAGACTCCCCAAGGGCAAATCTAACTGAAAGGCTTCTCGCAGCCGCGCACTCACCCGAATCGCCGATAGGGAATTTCCCCCTAATTCAAAGAAATTATCATGCACTCCTACTTTTTCTAGTCGCAACACATCCGCCCAGACATTGGCAATAATTGCTTCTGTGGGATAGCGCGGTAGTAGAATCTGACTAGCGTCCCGTATATCTTCTGGTGGTGGTAACGCTTGGCGATTAACTTTACCGTTGGGTAACAAAGGCAATTCCTCAAGTATTACAAACACCGACGGCAGCATATAATCAGGCAAAAGATTTGCTAAAAATTCCCGCAGTTCCTCGGTTAAGGTTGGTTCTTGGCTGGCTGACTTCTGAACAATATAGGCAACCAAGCGCAGATTGTCGGTTTGGTCTGGGTGAAGTTTCACTAACGCTTGTTGTACAGCCGGATGTTGATTAAGTACCGCCTCAATCTCACCTAACTCAATCCGCAATCCCCGAATTTTCACTTGATTATCTAAGCGTCCGAGATACTCGATATTACCATCTCTTAGATAGCGGGCGCGATCGCCAGTTTTGTATAGGATGGGCATTGGGCATGGATTATTTCTCCCTCCTCCCTCATCCCCCACTCCCCACTCCCCACTCCCCACTCCCCATTCCCCAATAAACGGATTCGGCACAAACCGTTCTGCGGTTAAATCTGGTCGTTTCCAATAACCCCGCGCTACTCCGACACCACCAATGTAGAGTTCGCCTGGAACACCCACGGGTACTAGTTGCAGATGGTCATCGAGGAGATAAATTTGTGTATTGGCAATGGGGCGACCGATAGGAACTGTCTGTAAATCATCATCAGGTTGACATTGATAGTAAGTTACATCAATTGCCGCTTCGGTTGGGCCATAAAGGTTGTGCAATTGTGCATCCAAACGCTGGAAAAATCGATTTTGCATTTCCAGCGATAAAGCTTCGCCGCTACAAATCACCCGTTTCAAACTTTGACAACAGCAAGTTTTTGGTTGAGTGGAAAGAACCCCACCCGCCCTATCGGGCACCCTCCCCTTGCTAAGAGGAGGGTTAGGAAGGGGTTCTAGCTCCCTCCCCTTGCTAAGGGGAGGGTTGGGGAGGGGTTCTAATGCTTCTAAAAATACCCCCAACATAGCAGGTACAAAATGTAAAGTCGTAATTTGTTCTCGGTCGATGAGTTCAACTAAATACTTTGGATCTCGATGTCCCCCCGGTTTTGCCATCACTAAACACGCGCCGTTGAGTAATGGAAAGAAAAATTCCCAGACGGAGACATCAAAGCTAAAGGGCGTTTTTTGCAAGACACGTTCGCTTGTTTGTAAACCATACTGCTGCTGCATCCAAAACAACCGATTGCTTAAACCACGATGAGTATTAATTACACCCTTGGGCTGTCCTGTGGAACCAGAGGTATAAATTACGTAAATTGTATTATCAAGGTTGACAGAAGTGCTTATATTATGCTGTGGATGCTGGCTAATTTGCTGCCAATCCCGATCTAAACATACGGCTTTATAACTGATCCCCCCAACCCCCCTTTGAAAGGGGGGCAAAAGGGGATCTAACAAAGATGCTTGGGTTAAAATTACTGACACCTCTGTTTCACTAAGAATGTATCCTAGCCGTTGTGTGGGATAATCTCTTTCAAGGGGAACGTAGGCGGCTCCGGCTTTGAGGATAGCTAAGATGCCAATAACCATTAACAGCGATCGCTCTAAATATATCCCAACTAATGTTTCTGGCTGGACTCCCAAATTTTGTAAATAATGTGCTAACTGGTTCGCACGCTGATTTAATTCTCTATAAGTAAGTTGCTGTTCTCCGAAAACAACAGCAATGCTATCTTGTGTCCGTGCTACCTGTGCTTCAAATTGGTGATGAATGCATTTTTGAGGATAATCTGTTTGGGTTTGATTCCATTGGATAATCTGCTCACGTTCTTGGTGTGTGAGCAGGGGGATTGTTCCCAAGTTTTGCCCTGAATGAACTATCATACTTTCCAGTAGGAGACAGAAATGCTCTAATAGTTGAGTCATGGCAACAGGTGCAAACCGAGTGCGATCGTACTTCAGGTTTACAGACAATTTATTTCCCACAGATACAAGCACCGTCAAAGGAAAACTTGTCCACTCGATTGATTGAATATTAACAATGCGTAAATCTTGGTTTCCCTGTACTCCCGATGTATCAACCGGATAGTTTTCAAATACCAAAATACTTTCAAATAACGGAGTTCCCCGTGGGAGTTCGCTCCATTCCTGGATTTCTAACAGCGATGTGTATTCATACTGCCATGATTCTGCCTGTTGTGCTTGTAATTTTTGCAACCATTCAACTAAGTTTGTTTGCGGTGAAACCTGCACTCGCACGGGTAATGTGTTGATAAATAGCCCGACCATCGATTGTACACCAGGTAGGGTTGCTGGTCGTCCCGACGAGGTAGCACCAAATACCACATCTGTGGTGTTACAGTAGCGACTCAATAATAGGGCGAAAGCTCCCTGTAGCACTGTATTTAGGGTTAATTGATGCTGTTTTGCCCAGGTTTGCAGAGTGGCAGTTTGATCAGGATTGAGCGAACGCATCTCTGACTGTAAACTGGGTTGAGTAGTGCGTAATTTCTGAGAAATCGGCAGCGATGTTGGGGTGATAAAACCTTGGAGTTGTTTTTGCCAAAAAGTTTTAGCAGCAGCTTGATCCTGTTGCTGCAACCAAGCGATATATTCACCGTAGGGACGCGGGTTAGGATATCGTGACGGTGAATGATAATAGTGTTGGAATTGTTGAATAACCAGCGCCGATGACCAACCATCGAGAATTAAATGATGCTGTGTCCAGATGAGAGTATGTTGAGATTTGTCAAGTTGAATAAGGGTGAAACGCATGAGGGGCGGCTCTTTCAGGTCAAATCCCAAAGAGCGATCGCCCTCTAGAAACTCCTCTAATCGTGCTTGCTGTTCTTTGTATGATAGTTCTCGCCAATCTAAAAATGTCCAAGGAAATTCAACTTGACGAAAGACGACTTGGAAAGGTTTATCACGCTGTTCCCAATAAAATGCCGATCGCAAAGCGGCATGATTTCTAATAACCTCTTGCCAAGCGGTTTGCATGGCATTGACATCTAGTTTACCTTCTAAATTCAAGCAAACCTGTGGCACATACACGCCCGCCTGCGGTGTCAGCAAGGTATGGAATAGCATTCCCTGCTGCATTGGCGAGAGAGGATAGATGTTTTCGATATTTTGACGTTTATCCACGGCGGGCATGGTTGTTGGTTGATGCTAGGATGTTTGTGAAGATTAGTCTCAGGCAGAGGTGCAGAGAGAATAGAAGTTTTATACCAATTTAGGACTTACGCACGAATTACGGAATAACGAACCGCAGAGGCACAGAGAAGCCAGTGCGTTGGGCGGGTTTCCCGACTTGAAGCAACTGGCGCGACACAGAGAAATCAGAGTTTGAGAGATATTTTGCGTAAGTCCTACAATTATCTAAAATCCGGCAACAGATTTAAACCTGGAAGCCCTGATTCAATCTGAATTTTTTAATTACGAATTACGAATTACGAATTACGAATTAGATTATATGTCTGCTAATAATTTATCGAGTTCTGCTTGGGTGAGTTGCATTTGGGGGAAGTCGGAGGGGGTGAACCCGTTAGCGTTGGGGGAGAGGCAATGCTGAATTAGCGATCGCAATTTTGTTTGATAATTTTTAGCTAGGGTGGCTATTGTTTGCTGTTGATGTCGGGTTCGACTATAGAACCAATCAAATCGCAGTTGTCCTCCTGTAACGATACTATTAATTTCGATCAGGGTGTTGCGTGTTCCTCGCTGGCTGCGGCTATGTCCGACAGACTCACGCGCCGGGATGAAAAGAGATGATTGGGAAAAGATTTGGTCAGATTGTCCGAGATAATTAAATCGTACCTGTGGTGAGGGAACTGCCCGCAATTTGGCTTGAATTGTTGGGGATGCTAAGTAGCGTAATAATCCATAGCTTATACCACGATTTGGTACTTGGCGTAGTTGCTCTTTAATTGTTTTTAGGGAATCTCCCAGTTCTGATGATGCATCTATATTTAAGAGTACTGGGAAAAGGCTGGTAAACCAACCCACTGTGCGAGATAAATTCATACTTGGAAACAAATCTTCTCGCCCGTGTCCTTCTAATTCTACTAAAAGATGGCGATCGCCACTCCAAGAGTGGAATGCTAATACTAAGGCTGTCAACAGAATATCATTAATTTGTGTGTGGTACGCTGCCGGAACTTGTTGGAGTAAGACTTGAGTATCTTGAGAACTCAGGGAAACAGAGTAGGTATCTACATCTGCCATTCTGTTGCAACCTTGGGGATCATCTATTGGTAGGGGAGTAACTTGCTGCCAAGAAGGAGATGTCCAATAATCTAATGCTGGTTGCAAATTGGCAGTTTGGGTGTAATCTCTAAGTTGAGTTGCCCATTGTTGAAAGGATGTGGTTTTTGGCGGTAGTTGGATTTCCTGTTTTTGGTTGAGTTGCTGGTAGGCTAATTGCAAATCTTCTAGAAGAATCCGCCAAGAAATGCCATCGACAATTAAATGATGGATGATGATTAACAGGCGATGACGTTGCTGTTCACCCAAGTTAAAATATGCCACACGTAGCAATGGCGGTTTATTTAGGTCAAAACTGGCTTGTAAATCATCAGCATGGGTAGTAATCGTTTTTTGCACTTTGTCCGGTGCTACAACCGCTAATTCCGATAAATCAACATATAACGTGTAGACAGAAGTTGTATTACCCCCCTTAATCCCCCCTTGTAAAGGGGAAAAATCGGAAATCTCTCTCCCTCCCCAATGCATCGGGGGGAAATCAGAAATCTCTCTCCCTCCCCTTGCCAAGGGGAGGGTTGGGGTGGGGTAATGCGATCGCAATCCATCATGGTGTGTAATTATCTTCTCTAACGCCTGCCGCAGCCAAGTAAAATTAAGAGGCTGCTGCACTTCCAAGAGAATTGCTTGGTTCCAATGGTGTGGATCAACGAGATTTTCCTCAAAAAACCAGTGTTGGATTGGAGTCAGGGGAATATCTCCCGTTACTGCCTCCTGGGGTATGGAAATTTCCTTAATAGTATCAACAATAGCTGCTAATTCTGCCACCGTTTGATATTGAAACATCTGCCGAGGGAGTAATGCCAACCCTTGCTGATTCGCCTTAGCAACCACCTGAATTGCTAGGATGGAATCACCGCCTAGACTAAAGAAATTATCGTGAATACTAATTGATTCTACACCTAAAACCTGACTCCAAATAGTAACTAATTGTTGCTCTAAGGGTGTGCGGGAGACAGTAAAAGAGGTATTTACTGGTCGCAATTCGGGAATCGGCAAGGCACGACGATCAACTTTTCCATTAACAGTTAATGGCAGAGTTTCCACAATTACCAAGGCTGACGGCACCATGTAGCCAGGCAACTTTGCTGCCAGAAATTGGCGTAACTCTGTCTCTTGTAGCTTTGACTTGGGAACCACATAGGCAACCAAACGGGCATGATCTAGCGTATCTTGCCGAGCGATCGCTACTGCTTGTAACACCCCCGGATGCTGATGTAACACTGCTTCAATTTCCCCTAACTCAATTCGGAAACCGCGCAACTTCACCTGATGATCCCAGCGCCCCAAGTATTCAATAGTACCATCTGGAAGATAACGGGCGCGATCGCCTGTTTTATAAAGGATGGGCATGGGGCATGGGGCATTGGGAATAGGGGATGAGTCTTTAATACTCGCCGATGAGTCTTTAATACTCGCTGACGAGTCTTTAATACTCGTGAATGAGTCTTTGATACTCGCCGACGAGTCTTTGATACTCGTGAATGAGTCTTTTATACTCGTGAATGAGTCTTTGATACTCGCCGACGAGTCTTTTATACTCGCTGACGAGTCTTTTATACTCGTGAATGAGTCTTTGAACTCCATTCCCCTGTTCCCCCACTCCCCACTCCCCACTCCCCACTCCCCAATCAACGGATTCGGCACAAACCTTTGGGCTGTTAAATCTGGTTGTTGCCAATAACCACGGGCAATTCCTGCACCACCGAGGTAAATCTCACCAGGTACGCCGATGGGTAAGGGTTGCAGGTTTTTATCTAAAATATAAACTTGAGTATTGGCAATCGGATGACCGATAGTTGGGGCTTGGTGGCTGTGTTTGGGAATAAGGGTAAAGGTGGAGTAGGTAGTATCTTCTGAAGGGCCGTAGAGGTTGAATACTTGGTCAATGGTGGATTGTTGGTAAAGTTGTTGTACTAAGGATTTCGGTAGGGATTCTCCTGCTAAGTTCACAGTCCGCACTGATGCGGGAATGGCATTGAGACGCAGCAATTCTCTGGCGGCTGAGGGGACGGTGTTGAGCAGAGTTACTTGCCCTGCGGCTGGTAATTCCAGTAACTCAAGGGCGTTATCTGCCAAAATCACACTTCCTCCCCAACTCAGAGGTACGAAGATTTCAAACACCGATAAATCAAAACAAATGGATGTGGAGGCCAGGACACCTGCTAATTGTGCTGTTGAATAAACTTCTTTTGCCCAAGATATCAAGGTAACGGGACTGCGATGGGAAATTGCAACTCCTTTAGAAATGCCTGTAGTTCCAGAGGTGTAGATGATGTATGCCAGATTGTCTGGTGTGAGGCTATTGATGGGATTTGCGGTATTCTCTAAGGAAATTGCTTCTGCATCTGTGTCCAGGCAAATTACAGGAATATCTAAGCTGGGTAGTTTGGGCAATTGATGCTGCTGGGTAATCAAAACTTGAATCTGGGCATTTTGGATAATTAATCCGAGTCTTTCTTGAGGATAACTTGGATCAAGGGAAACGTAAGCGCCTCCAGCTTTCAGAATACCCAACAAGCCGATAATCATATCCAGGGAACGATTTACACAAATCCCCACGGGAACTTCTGGCTGTACACCTAAACGTTGTAGGTAGTGAGCCAGCTGATTAGCTTTGGTGTTTAATTCCTGGTAACTTAAACTTTCTCTACCCCAAATAACGGCAGTATGTTTAGGAGTTTGCCTGACTTGGGCAGTAAATAATTCATGTAAACATTGCCCATCAGGATATTCCCGTTGAGTTTGGTTCCATTCTCCCAATTGCTGTTTTTCAGCAATACTCAACAAAGGTAGTTCGGCAATGGGTTGCTGGGGATTAGCAACAACGGCTTCTAATAGTGTTTCCAGATGTCCAGCCAAACGCGCAATAGTTGGCGCTGTAAATAAATCGGTGTTGTACTCCAGCTTACAACTCAGTCCCTCTCGAGTTTCGCTGACTATCCAAGTGAGGTCAAATTTTGCCGTTCCACTATCTACGTCAAGAATCTGCCATTGCATTCCTGCCATATCTAATTCTGGCAGAGGGAGATTTTGCAACACCAGCATAACTTGAAAAATCGGCGTATGACTGAGCGATCGCATCGGTTGCAAAACTTCTACTAATTGCTCAAAAGGCAAATCTTGATGAGCATAAGCACCGAGAGCCGTTGCACGTACCCGTTGCAGTAACATTTCAAAGGTGGGATAGCCGCTTAAATCGCTACGCAGTGCTAAAGTATTGGCAAAACAGCCAATTAATGATTCTGTTTCTATACGATTTCGATTAGCGATCGCACTACCAACAACAATATCATCACTGCCCGTATAACGATGTAACAGCACATTCAAAGTAGCCAGCAAAGTCATGAATAAAGTACTGTGATGACGCTGACTTAACTGTTTTAACGCTTCAGTTAACCCCGAAGACAAACCAAAGCGATGCACAGCCCCTCTAAAAGATTGCACAGCCGGACGAGAATAATCCGTTGGTAATTCCAACAAAGCAGGCACATCAGCCAACTGCTGCCGCCAATATCCCAGATGCCCCTCCAACACCTCACCCTGCAACCATTCTCGCTGCCAGTAAGCAAAATCCACATACTGAACACTTAAAAATTTCTCCTCCTCTTCTTTGCGCCTCTGCGTCTGGGCGTGATACAACCCCACCACATCCCTTACCAACAACCCCATAGACCAAGCATCAGCAATAATATGATGCAACGTCAACAGCAAAACATGACTTGTTCTCCCCAAACGCAACAACTGCACCCGCAGCAGTGGCCCATCCTCCAAATTAAACGGCTGTTGTGACAACAGCAAATCCTCAATTTCCTGTTGCTGTTCATTAGCCGCCAGAGCTTGCAAATCAATTGCTAATATATTGATCTGACAAAAATCAGCAATCCTCAAAACAGGCTGTCCATCAACGCTTTGAAAAGTTGTCCGTAAAATTTCCTGTCGTTGCACCATCTCATCAAAACTGCGCTGCAAAATTCCCAAATCGATATCTCCCTGAATTTCCACCGCCAAGGGAATATTGTAAAATGGGCTATCTGGCTCTAACTGCGACAAAACCCAAAACCGTTGTTGAGCAAAAGACAGAGGTAAATTACCAGTGCGCTGAATTGGCAATATCGCTGGGGCTACACTTAAAGATTGGCTTTGCCTCATTTGGTCAATCACTAGTGCCAGATTAGCAAGTATTGGTGTTTCAAACAGATGACGCAATGGTAATTCTACACTAAACACCTGCCGAATTTGAGAAACTACCCGCGTTGCAAAAAGTGAATGTCCCCCCAAATTGAAGAAATTGTCATCAATGCCCACTGACTCTATACCCAGCACCGATGCCCAAATGCCTGCCAACAGTTCCTCCGTGGGTGTATGGGGAGCCGTTACCGTAGTCGCCACCGAATTGACATCGGCATCTGGTAGTGCCAAGCGATCAACTTTACCATTAGGTGTAAGAGGTAATTTTTCCAGTACTACAATCGCCGTAGGGATCATATAAACTGGTAATTTTGTTGCCAGGAAGGAACGTATAGCGGTTTTTACTCCACCCGCCCTATCGGGCACCCTCCCAGTGCCTTGGGGAGGGTTAAGAAGAGGTTCTAGCTCCCTCCCAATGCCTTGGGGAAGGTTAGGGAGGGGTTCTAGCTCCCTCCCCTTGCTAAGGGGAGGGTTGGGGTGGGGTGTATTGGGGACAATATACGCTACCAAACGCCGCTCTCTGGGTTCATCCTCTTTGAGAGTAACTACAGCCTGAGCCACTTCTGGATGTTTTTGGAGTACCCCTTCAATCTCACCCAATTCAATCCGATAACCCCGAATTTTTACTTGATTATCTAATCTGCCCAAGTATTCTAAATTACCATTTTTTAAATAACGAACGCGATCGCCTGTTTTGTATAGGGCATTAGGCATGGGGCATGGGGGAGCCACTGCGTTGGGCGGCTCTGCCGACTTGAAGCAAGTGGCGTCATGGGGCATTGGGCATTGGAAGCCTTGAGGTTCCGAGGTGGATTCATCCAGTTCCGAGGTGGATGAATTTAATTTTAACTCTCCCTTGCTCCCCTGCTCTCCTCCTCCCCTGCTCCCCACTCCCCACTCCCCACTCCCCACTCCCTTCCCAAAAGGATTTGCCAAAAACCTTTGGGCTGTTAACTCTGGACGTTGCCAATAACCCCGTGCTACTCCCACACCACCGATGTAGAGTTCTCCTGGTACACCCACGGGAACTGGTTGCAAATGGTCATCGAGGACGTAAAATAGGGTGTTGGCGATGGGACGACCAATGGTAACAGACTCACGCGGACTGAGTTTTTGTACGGCTGACCAAATTGTGGTTTCTGTTGGGCCGTAAAGGTTCCAGACTTCTCGACTGAATGATATTAACTGCTGGGCGAGGGAATTATCTAAAGCTTCTCCACCGCAGAGAATTTTTAAATCTTCTTTTCCACGCCAACCACTAGCTAAGAGTAAGCGCCAGGTGGCTGGAGTAGCTTGCATGACGGTGATTTGATGTTGTTCTATGGCGGCTGCTAGTTGGACTCCATCTAGTGTTACCTCCCGTTGCACAAGAACGAGACTAGCACCAACAATTAACGGCAAGAAAATCTCTAAGGCGGCGATGTCAAATGCTAAGGTTGTCACGGCGAGGAGGCTATCTTTTGCCGTTAATCCTGGCATTTTCGCCATTGCATTCAAAAAGTTGGTCAGTCCTCTGTGCAAAATTTGCACGCCTTTCGGTGTACCTGTGGAGCCAGAGGTGTAAATTAGGTAGGCTAGTTGATTGGGGTCAACTTTAACTAAGGGATTATCACTCTCTAAATTATCAATAAAATTTAATTGCGTATCTATACAGAGAATTTCAGCAGGATTTTCAGGTAATAAATTTAATAATCTATTTTGAGTGAGTAAAATTGATATTTGAGCATCTTGGAGGATAAACCCCAAACGCTCTTGAGGATAAGCAGGGTCGAGGGGAATATATGCTGCTCCAGCTTTGAGAACTGCCAAAAGTGCGATCGCCATTTCCAAGGAGCGATCGCAGCAAATCCCCACCCGTGTTTCTGTTTGAACACCCAACTTTTGCAAATAATCGGCGAGTTGATTCGCTTTGGTGTTAAGTTCTATATAAGTTAGGGACTTATTCTCAAAAATGACTGCTATTTTATCTGGTGTTCTTTGGGCTTGTTGGGCAAATAATTCCTGAACGCATAAATCAGGAATTTCTACAACAGTATCATTCCACTGCACAAGTAACTGTTGTTGCTCATTCTCTGTGAGTAAAGGCAACTCAGCAATGTGTTGATCGGGATTTTCCCCAATTCCATGCAGCAGTGTTTGGAAATTGTGAATCAGGCGATCAATGGTTGCTGCTTGGAATAAATCGGTACTATACTCAAATGTCCCCGTTAATCCCCTTGGTGTTTCGGACATATCCAAGCTCAAATCAAAGCGGGCTGTGGAATGTTCAGTCTCCAAAGGTTCAATTGTCAATCCAGCCAAATTGGTACTTTGGCTCTTGGTGTTGTGGAGAATAAACATCACCTGAAACAGGGGATTTTGACTTAAATTCCGTTCTGGTTGCAGTTGTTCTACCAAATCTTCAAAGGGCAATTCTTGATGAGACAATGCCGCAAGGACTGTTTCGCGCACTTGGTTGAGTAAGTCACAAAAACTAGGATTACCAGATAAATTGGTACGAAAAACCAGATTATTTACAAATAACCCAATCAGATTAGCAATTTCTGGGCGATCGCGGCTAGTAACCGTGGAACCTACCAAAATATCTTTTTGCCCACTGTAGCGATACAGCAAGACATTAAATGCTGTCAGCATGGTCATAAATAATGTAGCACCTTGCTGTTGACTGAGTTGCCGCAGCCTGTCAGATAATTCTAGTGACAGTGTAAAAAACTGCCGCGCTCCCTTGAAAGTCTGTCTTGCTGGACGAGGATAATCTATTGGTAGGGATAATTCACAGGGACAATTTTGGAGTTGTTCTTTCCAGTAAGTTAGTTGAGTGGTGCGTGCTTCGCTTTGCAGCCATTTCTGTTGCCAAGTAGCAAAATCTACATACTGAATTGATAAATCAGGTAAAATTGATGGTTGCCCCTTACTATATCCTTGATATAGCAATGCTAATTCTCTCACTAAGACACGCATTGACCAATAATCAGCAATAATGTGGTGCATGACAAACAGCAGCACATATTCCGTAGTACTTAGTTGCAGCAGTGCCACACGGAACAACGGAGCCTGAGTAAGCTGGAAAGGACGCACAGTTAAAAGATTTGCCTGTTGCATGACTTGCGCTGCTTGGTGTTCTGGTGATAATCCGCGCAAATCAACTAGAGGCAGTGTGAGTGTAAAATTTGCAGTAATATTTTGTACAGGTTCGTCATCAACTACAGAAAAACTACTGTGAAGGATTTCGTGACGACGGACGATTGACTGCAAACTTTGCCCCAAACCATTAATATTTAGCTTTCCCGTCAAACGTAAAGCGCTGGGAACATTGTAAACAGATAGTCCTGGTTGTAGCTGTTCGAGAAACCATAGCCGCTTTTGGGCAAAGGATAGGGGAAAATTTTGTTGCTTGGCTGCTTGCTGTTGCAAGAGTTTTGCTAAAAGTTGTCTTTTTTGTAACGCCTGTAGTTCAGAGGTGTTTGGCTGTGAATGACTCATATAAAGAAATTATTCGCAGGAATCACAGATAAAAATGTTACTTATAAATGCTGTTTTGCGAAAGAGAGATTTTTATCGGTAGTGGCGGCGCAACGCCTGATGACAAACTGTCTGTAAAATGGTATGTGAAGCGCAATATATAACGCTTATTAGGAAATAAGTAGGTCGGCGTCAATAATTCTCGTTGGGATAAGGCAGTTCTTTATGGGCGCTAAAAGCTTGGGGAAAAAAGGGTTTGAGCCTTGTTTACTTTTCTTCACACAGTTTGGTTTTATTGTGCCAACTTACTTAATTTCGTTAAGTCAAGTTAGTATTGATATGATTTTACACTATATGACAATAATTCTCAGTTAATTTTAAAAACGTATTCACCTTAGTGCAGCTTTGCGTAAAATAGTAGCGTTGCCTACCCTACAACTATTGATTTATAGCAGCTTTTGTGCTTAAGAGCTATAGCAGCCGCAACAGATGATCGATATTACATTTTGCTATTTCAAGCTATCATATTGTTACCATGAGACTCACGGCTTCATAATAAACGTCAAATCTCTTTGTAAACCCATCTTTAAAAGCATTTCTATAGTTAACAAATTCTGGGGGTTTAAGTCCCCCGCTTCTAACAAGACGTGAATTCGATTGCTCATATAATATCTACCCAATTTGTTCAATCAAAAAACCTCTAAGAAGGTTTTACTACGCAAAACCGTCCCTCTCCGAGTCGGAGAGGGACAGACTTGAACTTTAGTTCAAGGCAGGGAGAGGTTCGTCGAACTCACGTTAACAAGCGGTAAGTTTTGTGGCGAGGTATAAATCCCCGCCACAAAACTTAATTACGAATTACGAATTACGAATTACGAATTACGAATTACGAATTATTTTAACCCCCTCTTGTGCTTGCATTTGCTTGAGTAATTTCTCTACTTCTTCTTCAGAAAGTTGGTCTAAGTTAGCTAATAACTGTTGTGCTTGTGCCCGTTCAACGCGCTCAATTTGCGGTGTCTTTGCCGGTTGTGGCTTCTTTTGCCATTGCAGTTCCAGTAAATCAGCCTGGGAAGCTAAGGTAGGATTGAGGAAAAACTCCCGAATTGGTAAATCAAGTTGGAGAGAGGAACGCATCTGAGCAAGTACCTGGGTTGCTGATAAAGAATTGCCCCCCAACTCGAAAAAGTTATCGTGGATGCTTGGCACCTCAACTTGGAGAACAGATTGCCAAAGGTTTGCGATCGCCACTTCCAAATCTGTGGTAGGAAGTATAACAGGTGAATCAGTTTTAGTGGATTGAAACTCTGGTAAAGGCAAGGCGCGGCGATCCACTTTCCCATTAGGTGTTAATGGCAATGCTTCCAAAGGCATATAAAGTGTAGGTATCATATATTCTGGCAACCGTTGCTGTAGGAATTGCCGTAACTTTTGCGTCATCAATTCTGTTTTTGTTAACTGCGTTTGCGGATTTTCTGGCGACAGCCAACGAGTTTTCCAGGTTGGATCGATACAACCACCGACAAAACTATGCAACAATATATGCTCCTCGTGCAAAGCAAAATTCTCGCGGATAACATCAAATTCTAAAGCCCCTATCGGACATAAGCCTAAGTCATAATCTGGAGCCGTTTCCATTAATAACTGACTGATATAACCCGCTTCCAATAAACAGAAATCCCTAGATTTATCGCCGTAAATTGGTGCGATCGCCTGCATTTCACCAATTAAAAATAAGGCAAACGCCGCTTGATCAAAAATCCCCTGATTAATGCCATAAATCCCACTGTCAACTTTAGCTGAATTGCTCAGGTGAATCAGTTGATGCTGTTGGGGATGATAGTAGTAAATCCCAGCCGCTAAATTTTGAACTCGATTTGGCTTAATGTAAATGTATGTCTGTACTGGATACAAACTACCAGCAGAAGCATAACGGTACTTGGGCAATGGTGAATTTAATAGTTGCTGCGATCGCAAACATTCTAAAAATTCACCCAAGCTATTAAGGGATACAGATTGCTCTAAAAATTGGCGATAACTTTGTCGTTGCAGCTTGACAGCAGAAGACTCAGCCCCAGGTAAAGCAACCGAACGAGTAGAATCAAACCCTCTAACACCCCGTTGCTGGAGCTTAAAATCCAGTTGGGATGAAGAATTGAGGGCAGTTTCTTGAGTAGAAATTACCTCTGGTTGCAACACCACGTAGGCAAGCAATTGCTGTTGAGATGGTAAGCCCAAAGTTGTAACAACTGCTTGAGCGATCGCTGGATGCTGTTGTAGAGCCGCTTCGATTTCGCCTAACTCAATCCGGTAGCCATTGATTTTAACTTGAAAATCCTCTCGTCCTAAAAATTCTATTGTCCCGTCTGGTAGATAGCGTCCTAAGTCGCCGGTTTTGTAGAGAGTATTGGGCAGGGGGCAGGGGGCAGGGGGCAGGGGGCAGGGGGCATTGGCATTGGACATTGGTATTCTCCAGACCTCTGCTTCCCTGCTCAAGAGCTTCTTCTCCAGTCTCCAGTCCCCAATAAACGGATTGGGAATAAACCTTTCTGCTGTTAATTCTGGGTTTTGCCAGTAGCCTTTGGCGATACCCAAACCGCCAATATAAAGTTCACCAATTACCCAATTCGGGCAGGGTTGAAGGGATTGATTAAGTACGTAAACCTGTTGATTGGTCAGAGAATACCCGTAGGGAATACTTTTCCAAGTGGGATCGATTTTGGTAATAGGGTAGAAAATAGACCAGATGGAGGCTTCTGTAGCACCCCCTAAACTGATAATTTGGGGATGATTAAATTGACTGCAAATGCGCTCAGGGAGTGTGAGAGGAATCCAGTCACCACTAAGGAGAATTAAGCGGAGTGACTGGGCATTGGGCATTGGGCATTGGGCATTGGGGAGCCACTGCGTTGGGCGGGCTTCCCGACTTGTTCGCGTAGCGTCTCCGACAGGAGAAGCAAGTGGCGTCATTGGGAAGAGATCCTCCTCATCCCCCTTATCTCCCTCATCCCCACTCCCCACTCCCCACTCCCCACTCCCCCATTCAACCAAAAGTTGCATTAAGGCGGGAACAGAATTCCAAATTGTTACCTGATGCTGGGTAATTAGGTGCATCCAGTGAGATGGATCCTTGGGGCGATCGCAATCGGGAATGACAATTGCTCCTCCGGCGGCGAGGATGCCAAATATGTCATATACAGATAAATCAAAACTCAGGGAAGACAGAGCTAAAATGCGATCGCTAGCTGTCATGCCAAAGCGTTGATTAATATCTAAAATCGTGTTCACCGCTCCTTGATGATCAATCATCACACCTTTAGGCTTGCCAGTAGAACCGGAAGTGTAAATGACGTATGCTAAATCTGTCGGTTGCTGTATCGGTGCAGGTATGGCTGTATGAGGTGGAGCATCGAAAGTATCAACACATATACGGCTGCAATCATCTACCCATTCTAAAGCCACATCCAGCCAGGATTGAGTGAGGATAATTTGCGCTTGGGTTGACTGCAACAAATGTAGGCGGCGTTGTGTCGGTAATTGAGGATCGATAGGTACATAAGCAGCCCCGGCTGTCAAAATTGCTAAGGCGGCAATTACTTGCTCCCAACCTTTATCCATGACAATTGCCACCAATTGATTTGGTATTACGCCTAGTTGCTGCAATAGTTGGGCAAGGTGACAAACACGATCGCTTACCTGTTGATATGTCAGAGATTTTTGTGTAATAAAGATTGCAGGCTGATTGGGTTGCTTTGTTACCTGCTCAAAAAATAGGGTGTGAAGTAAGGGAATCAGGAATGAGGAATGGGGCATTGGGCATGGGGGAGCCACTGCGCCCTGCGGCTCTGCCGACTTGTTCGCGTAGCGTCTCCGACAGGAGAAGCAAGTGGCGTCATTGGGCATTGGAAAAAAGTCCTTCTCCCTCATCTCACCTGCTGATGATGTTGCTAAATGTTCCAAGAATTCACTGTAGGTGTGGAACATTTCATCTAACAGCCCTGGTGGGAAGAGATCATCAATGGTATCCCAGTTAAAAACTAAAGCCCCGGCAACTTCTCCTACTTGATGGTCAAAATACACTTGGGAAGTCTGACTGAGGCTGTATACTAACTCACTATGCCAGCTACGCTCTGTTGTTTGTTCTCGATTGTCTTGGGTGAGTGTGCTGGTAAAAACTACGGGCATGATTGCGCCTGTCACCCGTTGTTGATTGCGGGCAAGGTGGCGTAGCACTTCCACACCACTGACGTAGCGATGATCTAAATCTTCCCATAGCTGTGCTTGGATGTGACGGGCAAGTTCCAGGAAATTTTTACGCCCCTTGTTCTCAATTGCCAAAAGCAAAGATGCGGTGAAGTCTCCCACAATTCGATTCACATCGGGATGCAAGGGTAGACGATTAAAAAGGGTCAAATTTAGGGTAAAACACGGCTCTTTGCTCCATCGAGACAGAATTTCGGCAAATGCAGATAATAGCAAACCCGATGGCGTAATTCCGACTTGACTGGCTTGCTGTTTTAGCCGATGCCATTTCTCTGGAGCTAAATTGCCACTGCGCCGGACAAAATGGGGTTGGGTGATTGTACTGAGGGGCTGAGTCAAAGGTAAATCTGGTGCGGCTGGTAGAGTGGCAAGTCGTGCTTTCCAGTATGCTTGCGATCGCGCATAAATTGCCGATTTCCGTAGTTCCTGTTCTGCCAACACATAATCACGAAAAGATAATCTGCTTGCTGGCAATTGAGTATCAGGATTGTGCAATATTTGCACTAATTGAGTGCCTAGTAGTCTAAAACTCCAAGCATCCCCAATTAAAACATCAAAGCTAATGCAGAAGCGAATTTTTTCCTTATCCAATAAAACTGCTTGAATTTCAAATAATGGATAGCAAGAGGTAGCAAATATTTGGTGAGAAAGGCGATCGCGCAACTCCATCAACTCTACCCCACCCGCCCTATCGGGCACCCTCCCCTTGTCAAGGGGAGGGTTTTGTAATTGCTCCCTCCCCTTGCTAAGGGGAGGGTTGGGGAGGGGTTCTAATTCTCCACGCAAATCAGTCACAGCAATTTTATAAGGTGGCACTTCTTTTAAAACGCGCTGTTGTCCATCGGGTTGCACAATCACCCGCAACATATCATGATGCTCAATTAGCTTCTGTAATGCCCATTCCATTTGTTCTACAGACAATCCCACCGTTTCAACTTCTTGGTAGCCGTGGGTAGCAACATTACCCAACTCAAAAGCCGCGTTACGTCCGATGAGATATGCTTGTTGAATGTCCGTTAGGGGAAAGGGTTGATAGCGTTCTTGGGGACGCGGTTGAATTTGGGGTAATCCCGACTGGGTGATATCGCCCTGTAATTGCTCAATTTGTGCTGCCAGAGCTGCGATCGTCGGATGCTGAAATAAGCTCTTGAGAGGGACTTCTACATTGAGAGATTCATTGATTTTCGCCACTAACTGAATACCCAGCAGCGAATGTCCCCCCAATACAAAAAAGTTATCATTAACTCCAATTTGTTCAACTTGAAGTGTTTCTTCCCAGATGATCACGAGAGTTTGTTCTGTGGGTGTCCGTGCTTCCACATAGGCATTCTCTAATTCTGGACGTATTTTTTCTCCCGTGGGTAATGCCTGACGATCAATTTTGCCATTGGGAGTACGCGGCAGTGCTTCCAAAGTAATAAAGTTTGTGGGAATCATATAACCCGGTAAACGTTCCGCCAAAAATTGCCGCAATTTTGAGGATTTTGCACTTATAGGAGCAATATAAGCAACTAATCGTTTGTCACCCGTTACTTCTTCAGGAGCGATTACAGCACACTCCTGCACATCTGAGTGTTGACTTAGTACCGCTTCAATCTCACCCAATTCAATACGATAACCCCGAATTTTTACTTGGTTATCCAATCGGCCCAAGTATTCCAAATTACCATCTTGAAGATAACGGACGCGATCGCCTGTTTTATACAATTTTGAATTTTGAATTTTGAATTTTGAATTGTAAAAAAGATTTGGTATAAATCTTTCTGCTGTTAAATCTGGACGCTGCCAATAACCCCGTGCTACTCCTGCACCACCGATGTAAAGTTCTCCTGATACACCCACTGGTACTGGTTGCAAATTCTCATCTAAAACGTACACTTGACTATTAGCAATGGGTTGACCAATTGTCGGAGATGGAGTAATGGGAGTCACACCTTTAAGTTGGACGTAGGTGGAATAGGTAGTATCTTCCGAGGGACCGTAGAGGTTAAATATTTGTTGAATGTGGGGTAGTTCTTCAAGTTTTTGCACGAGTCGCCAACTCAAGGGTTCACCTGCCAAATTCACAGTTTGCACAGAGTTAGGAATAGCATTGAGTTGCAGTAATTGTGCGATCGCACTGGGTACAGTATTAATCAGCGTTACCTGATTTTTAGCTGGCAAATTCGACAGCGCTAAGGCATTTTCTGCAAGAATGACTTTACCGCCCCAACTCAGAGGTACAAATAACTCGAATATTGATAAATCAAAGCAAATTGAAGTTGAGGCTAATACACCAGCGATCGCATCTGCACTAAACACCTCCCGCGCCCAATACAATAAACAAACTGGATTGCGATGCTCAATCATCACCCCCTTCGGCTTCCCTGTAGAGCCAGAAGTATAAATCAAATACGCTAGATTTTCCGGTGTAAGGTTGGTGACAGGATTACTAACAGAATTTTCAGCTATAGCTTCCCAATCTTCATCTAAATAAATAACCCTCTCAATCTCCTCTGTGCGCGGCAGTCGCTTCAAGTCGGCAAAGCCGGACGCCAGTCGCTCATGGGGGAAACCCCCAGACGCTCGTTCGCTCTTAGCGTCTCCCCTTGGGAGAAGACTCGCTAACGCTGCGCTATGCGCTAAAGCGTCTCCCCTTGGGAGAAGACCGCGCTGGCTCCCCAACGCGCTGCCTTGTCTATGCGTCTGTGCGTGACTCAACAGAATCGGAACTCGCGCATCATCCAAAATCCACCTCAACCTACTTTCAGGATAACCTGGATCTAACGGTACATAAACTCCACCCGCTTTGAGAATCCCCAGAATCCCAACCACCATCTCAACAGAACGTTCCAGACAAATTCCCACAGGTGTTTCTACTTTTACACCCAAATGTTGCAAATGATGTGCTAGTTGATTAGCTTTACTATTAAGTTCTCTATAAGTAAAAGATTGCTCACCAAAAATCAGCGCTATTTCATCCGGTGTCCGTTCCACTTGCGCTTCAAATAGTTGATGAAGGCACTGATGACTAGGATATTCTTGTGTAGTTTGGTTCCAAATTTGAAATTGCTGCTGTTCGTTTCCGGTTAAAAAAGATATTTCTGACAGCCTTTGCTCAGTATTTACAACTATACTCTTTAGCAAAGTAATCCAATGTTCTGCCATGCGGGCAATTGTAGCAACATCAAACAAATCTGTACTGTATTCAAACTGTCCAGTAATTCCTTGTTCGGTGTCCTGCAAATTCAGACGTAATTCGTATTTTGCCGTGTCTTCATCAAAAGGTAAGCGTTCCAGAGTTAATCCTGGCAATTGTGGCGATCGCACCGATGCCAATTGTAAATCAAACTTAACTTGGAATAACGGCATCATCTGACTGAGATTCCGTTCAGGATTTAACACTTCCACCAATTTTTCAAAAGGTAAATACTGATGGGCAAAGGCTGCAAGCGCCACCTCACGCACTCGCGCCAATAATTCCTGTACCGTGGGATTTCCTGCCAAATTGGTACGCAACACCAGCGTATTCACCAGCAAACCGATTAAATTTTCAGTCTCTTGGCGATCGCGGTTAACAATATCAGTACCAATAACTAAATCATCCTTTCCCGTGTAGCGATACAGCAATACCTGAAAGCTAGTTAACAGCAGCATAAACAGCGTTACCCCTTGCTTGGCTGCTAAAGCTTTGACTGCTTGGGATAAAGATGGCGATAAAGCTACAGGATAATGTGAACCGCTATATGTAGGTACGGCTGGTTGTGGGCGACTTGACAACTGTAAAACAGGTAATTCACCACCTAATTGCTGTTGCCAATAGCTAATTTGCTCTGTGAGAAACTCACCCTGTAACTGTTGCCTTTGCCACACAGCCCAATCAGCATACTGAATGGGCAACTCTGGTAATGATGAAGTTTCTTCCTGGATAAATGCTGAATATAGTAACGATAATTCTTTCAAGAAAACGCCAATCGACCAGCGATCAGAAATAATATGATGCGTTGTCAGCAGTAAAATATACTCTTTTTCTCCTAAATATAATAAGAGCGATCGCAATAAGGGCTGACTCAAATCAAAGGGGCGTTTTGCCTCTGCAAGAGCTAACATTTCCACTTCTAATGGAGTGTTAATTTCGCTGATATCAATAATGGGAAGCGCCAGAGGTTCCCAAGGTGTAATGACTTGGATAGGCTGCTTTTGCGCGTTGGTAGTGAAACAAGTGCGTAAGGTTTCGTGTCGTCGCCGTAATTCATTTAGAGATTTTTCTAATGCTGACACCTGCAAGACTCCCCGTAGCCGCAGAACACAGGGGACGTTGTAAACAGAACTGGTGGGTTCGAGTTGCTGAATGAACCAGAGGCGTTGTTGAGCAAAAGATAGAGGAATATCTTCTGTATCTGGGCGTTTGGGAATCGTCAGAGATTGCCCTAATGTCAACCCTCGCTCTTTGAGGCGGCGTTCAAATAGTAGGCGTTGTTCTGGAGATAATTTAGCTAGGAGTTGTAGTAAGTCAGCCATTTTAGATATTAGATTTTGAATTTATGAAGAAGAATTCAGCTATGTATTTTGTACGACTGGGTGATAAACTTTGGTTTAATACCGGACTTTGCCCCGCTACGCTAACGCTTTTAGTACACATCACCGCAAAAAGGGGTCGGAATTTTATTTTTTGTAGGTTGGGTTGAGGAACGAAACCCAACATTCCCGCCTCTGTTGGGTAACACTTAAGTTCAACCCAACCTACAGTTAAGATTTACGTACCCTTTTTATGATGGGCTGTATTTAGTGAGTGAAACTAGTATTAAGCTCATTTTCATCATCTTTATACAGGGAAAATATACCAAAAATGTGAAAAATTTTATTTCTGCTCTCCATTACCTACTCTTGAAGTTGTTGTGCTACCTCCTCTGGTGATAAGTTATGAATATCACTCAATAATGCGGTTATTTCGGCTAAATCCTGAGATTTTGGGTTTTTAGAGGCAATAACTGCTGCAATGCTACCAACAGTTGGTGCTTCCTCCAGTAAACTCCGCATGGAGAGTTCGATGCCGAAGCGATCGCGCTTTCGAGAGATAGCTTGAATTGCCAATAAGGAATGTCCACCTAAATCAAAGAAGTTGTCATGAATGCCAATGGGTGTAATTCCTAAGAGTTCTTGCCAAATTTGAGCGATCGCTTGTTCGATTTCGTTGCTGGGTGGAATGTATTCGTTGGCTAGGTTGGGGCGTGTATGGGCAATATCAGTGGATAATTCTGTTTTGGTTGCATTTGGGGCTTTTGGTGTTACCCATTGCTCTAAACGCTTGTGGAGGTGACTTTTGGAAACTACGACAGACTCTGGTAAGCCTAAGCTGATAACTCGGCAGGTAGCATCCCAAACCTCTTGAGGAGTAAGTGCTAGTGCGGCTAAATTTGCTCCAAAACCACTGTTAATCTCAGATGCGTCTTCTCGACAAGCATCCCAGTTGATGCTAATCCAGGGAAATGTACTGGTTTGATTTTGTTGCACAGCAAACATATCTATTACTGCATTGGCGGCGGCATAAGCTGCCAATCCCAAACCGCCCAAAACACTAGAAAGGGATGATTGCAACACGCAAAAATCTAAGGATTTGTCGCTGATAACTTCAGCTAAGGCAAATAATCCTTGCACTTTGGTACGGTAATTGTAGTCCCAGTGATTTGGTATCAATTGAGGCAGCAATGCCATTGAATGCTCATTGCTCATGGGCGTGGAATAGAAGACACCGTGTAGTTGTCCAAATTTTTGTTCGGCATGGGCGATCGCTTCTTCTAACTGCTGGTGGTCAGTAATATCTACATTCCCTGAGACATAATCGACACTGGCATTATCTAAAGTTTGTTTTAGGGTTTCGGGAATGACATCACTAAGCAGGATTAACCGCACTGGCATTTGTGTCAGAAAATCGGCGTAAACTGTTCCCAGTCCCGTTGTCAAATCTCCCACAATCAGGTATGTTCCTCCTTGTCGCAGAGGTAAAACCCCACCCGCCCTATCGGGCACCCTCCCCTTGGCAAGGGGAGGGTTAGGAAGGGGTTCTAACTCCCTCCCCTTTGCAAGGGGAGGGCTGGGGTGGGGTGTATCAATTCGCACGGGTTTAAAAATTTGTTGCCAGCGATGACTACCCCGGTAGGCAACAACAGCCTCATTTGCGGGGCTGAAACATTCTCTAATTAATTGCTGCACTAATTGCTGGCGTGTATCAGTTTCCTTGGACACTACGATGTCAACACAACAACAACTCACTTGGGAAATTTCTTGAGAAATAACTTTACCCATACCCAAAACTATTGCTTTCTTGGGGTTTATTTCTTCGTTACCCAATACTAGTTGCCCGTCATTTGTGACTATAGTAATTTGGATTGGTGGATTAACTGACTGCGAAGAAATCGCTTGCGCCAAATACAATAAATCATAACTCTGGTTTTGCTGTTCGTTAGTACTAGTTAAATTCCATAAGTGCAAAATGCGATCAAGGATAAGTTCACGCATCTGCAAGTCTTCCAGCAAATCAACAAAGTCCTGTTTTTCTTGAGGATTAACTGTAAAGGTACGGTATGCGGGTTGTTCATATTTTTCGCCAGGAGTAACGATAATTACATCATGTCCAGCGTTTTGCAGGGTGTGAATAATCTCTGTCCCTATGCCGTAATTATCTGCTAGCACCAGCCAACACTGCCGTTGTTCAGTTAAATCTACCAACGGACGTGATAAACTCCGTTCCCAAGAGGGCATATAGAACCAGTCAGAGGTAGGATTAATTTGCGGTGAATGCTCTTGTGCTAGTGGAACTGCTTGGAGGTCAATCCAGTAACGTTGACGCTCAAAGGAATAGGTGGGTAATGGCAATCGGTGGCGCTGTTCGTGAGCATAAAAGCCTGACCAATCAATCGGTACACCCGCCAACCATAATTGTCCCAAAGTTTGGAGCAAAAATGCTACATCTGATTGGGTTTGGTGGGGATGGCGGAGGGAAGATAGTATAGTTTGAGTGGGGGTTTGTTGCTTGGCTAGAGTAGTGAGTGTTTTCCCTGGACCGACTTCCAGTAAAATTCGGTTGGGTTCTTTGAGGAGTTCTGTTACCCCGTTAGCAAATTGTACAGGTTGTCGTAAGTGAGTTCCCCAGTAATCAGGGTTAGTTGCTTGCTCAGATGTAATCCAGTCGCCAGTGACGTTAGAAATAAATGGGATTTGAGGCGTTAGCAAATTCATAAGAGCCAAAGCATCAATAAATGGCGCGATGATCTCATCCATTAAGGGTGAGTGGAAAGCGTGGGATGTCTGCAAGCGACGGTAGGTAATGTTTTGGGTATTTAGATATTGTTCTAACTTGGCAATTTCTACCTCAGTACCAGATACCACAGATAACTGAGGTGCGTTATTTGCCGCAATGACTAAGCTCTCTCCCAATAAAGGTTGTAAAGTATCCGCCGACATTGCCACTGATAGCATCGCCCCTGGCGGACATTGCTGCATCAACTTACCACGCATGGCTACTAACTTTAAAGCATCCGGCAGAGAAAATACACCTGCCAAGGTTGCAGCAACATACTCACCAATGCTGTTACCAATCATGGCTTGAGGTTGAATTCCCCAGGATATCCACAGTTGTGCTAGGGCATATTCGATTACAAATAAAGCTGGTTGAGTGTAGGCGGTTTGGGATAAAGCGGGGGATTGGGCATTGGGCATTGGGCATTGGGCATTGGGCATTGGGGAAGGATAAAGTAGATTTCGCAAATCAAAATCCAAATGTTTAAGGAGTAATTCACAACAATGGTCAATATGTTGTTGAAATACTAATTCTGTGGCGTATAACTCCTTACCCATGTTGAGATATTGGCTTCCCTGTCCTGGAAATAAAAAGGCAATTTCACGCCTTTGTTTAGGAGCAACCTGAGTCAATATTTGCCCTTTATCATCCAAAATCTGGATTGCTTCTGCTGTCGTTTGACACAATAGTATCCGCCGATGGTCAAAATCCTGTCGTCCTATTTGCAGGGTATAGGCTACATCCGCCAAGTTTAATGGATGCTCTTTTAAATGACTAGCTAAATTATCTGCGATCGCACTCAAAGCAGTGGGAGTTTTCGCTGATAAAATTAACAACTGCCAGGGACGGGAAGCACTGGATGATATGATTGCAGGTGCTTCCTCAAGAATCACATGAGCATTTGTCCCACCAATACCAAAAGAACTCACACCCGCACGGCGGGGAGTCTGATCGGTTTGCCAATCGGCTAATTTGGTGTTGACATAAAAAGGAGTCTTGGTAAAATCAATTTGAGGATTAGGCTGCTGGAAGTGCAAACTAGGGGGAAGTTGTTTGTGTTTGAGCGCCAACACAGTTTTGATGAAACTGGCGATCCCGGCGGCGGCATCTAAGTGTCCAATGTTAGTTTTTACAGAGGCGATCGCACAGTATCCGGTTTTTTCAGTTTGAGAGCGAAAAGCTTGAGTTAGAGCCGCAATTTCAATCGGATCGCCCAATGCAGTACCAGTACCGTGGGTTTCAATATACGTAATAGTTTCCGGGTTTACCTCCGCCACCGCTTGAGCCGCTCGAATCACGGCTGCTTGGGTATCAATTCGGGGAGCTGTGTAGCTGACTTTCAAAGCACCATCATTATTCAGTGCCGATCCTTTAATTATAGCATGGATATAATCGCCATCCTGGAGAGCATCTTCGAGGCGTTTGAGAACAACAACACCTAAACCACTACCTGCGATCGTTCCTTGAGCATCAGCATCAAAGGCTCGACAATGCCCATCTTGCGAGTAAATTCCCCCTTCTTGGTACAAATAACCCGTTGGGCTGGATAAGGATACACCCCCCGCCAATGCCATGTCACACTCTCCACTCAACAAGCTCTGACACGCCAGATGCACGGCTACTAAGGATGTGGAACAAGCTGTTTGAATATCCACGCTTGGGCCGCGCAAATTGAGTTTGTAAGAAACCCGTGTGGTGAGAAAATCCTTGTCGTTGGATAAAAACAATTGATAGCGATTGACGTTGGCTTGAATGGTTGGATGAGAAATCAAATTCAATAGATAGCTGTTCATTGCAGAACCGGCATATACTGCGATCGCTCCTGCATAACTCTGGGGATCATATCCAGCATCTTCCAATGCTGACCAAGCACATTCTAAAAACAATCGATGCTGCGGGTCGAGAATTTCTGCTTCTCTGGGGCTGAATCCAAAGAATTCGGCATCAAAGCATTCAATATTTTCTAGAGTTGCAGCTACTTTCACGTAGTCAGGATGTTGCAGTAGTGAAGGAACTACACCACTTTTTTGTAATTGCTCATCAGTTAAAAGAGTAGCTGATTCTACACCATCCTGGAGATTTTGCCAGAATTGGTGTAAGTCATTGGCTCCGGGAAATCGCCCCGCCATGCCGATAATTGCTATTTCTAATCCGTTGTAGTTCATAATATAAGTTTTTTGAAACGTAGACGCTTCTTCGGCTTGCCGCAGGCTACCGCCAAGACGCAGAGAGCGCAGAGGAGAGAAGAATGATGTACAACTACTAGTTCAGTTCGGCTAAATCACGCCATCCATTTGAAATGTCTAAAACCCTTACGCAATAGTAATTACGAATTACGAATTACGAATTACGAATTACGCGAAGCGGTACTAGGGTTAGTTTGGTTTAGTTTGCTGATTTTCTACAAGCTGTTGGCGGCGTTGTAAAAGTCGCTGTTTACCTGTTTCTAGCTGGACAATTCTGGATTCTACTTCGCTATCAGGTAAGGTTGATGTGGTGGTTTGGGCTAAATAGGTGGAGAGGGAACTAATTGTTGAATAACGGAATAACTCTACTAAAGGAATATCTTGATTTAAGCGATCGCGCAATTGTCCTTGCATTCTTACCATCAGTAAGGAATGTCCTCCTAACTCAAAGAAATTATCATGGATGCCGATGGTGTCAACATGAAGTAATTCTTGCCAGATGTGAGCGATTTTTTGCTCGATTTGTGTCTGCGGCAAAATCAAAGATGTCGCCAGTGCCCAGAGCAAGTTATTTGGCGCGGGTAGTGCTTGGCGGTTTACCTTACCGTTGGGTGTAAGAGGTAATTGCTCTAGGACGACAAACACCACAGGTATCATATACGCTGGTAATTTTGTTGCTAAAAAGGAACGTATAGCTGTAACCCCACCCGCCCTGTCGGGCACCCCCCTCTGTCCCCCCTTGGTAAGGGGGGATGAAAGGGGTGTATTGGGGACAACATACGCTACTAAACGACGTTCTCCCGGTTCATCTTCCCGCACAGCAACTACAGCCTGCGCCACTTCTGGATGTTGGCTTAGTACCGCTTCAATCTCTCCCAACTCAATGCGAAAGCCCCGAATTTTTACTTGGTTATCCAATCTACCTAAGTATTCTAAATTACCAGACGGTAGATAACGAACGCGATCGCCTGTTTTGTATAGGGCATTGGGCATGGGGCATTGGGCATGGGGCATTGGGGATGAGTCTTTGAACTCCGTGAATGAGTCTTTGAACTCCACTCCTGTGCTCAAGAGCTCCCCACTCCCCACTCCCTTCCCAAAGGGATTTGCCACAAACCGTTCTGCTGTTAACTCTGGACGTTGCCAATAACCTCGTGCTACTCCCGCACCACCGATGTAAAGTTCTCCGGGTACACCCACGGGAATTGGTCGCAAATGGTCATCGAGGACGTAAAATTGGGTGTTGGCAATGGGACGACCAATGGTAACAGACTCCCCGTTACTGAGTTGTTGCATGGCTGACCAAATGGTGGTTTCTGTTGGCCCGTAGAGGTTCCAGACTTCTTGACTTGATGATAGAAGTTGTGCAGCCAGAGAGTTATCTAATGCTTCTCCACCGCAGAGAATTTTTAAGTCTGGTTCCCCTTGCCAACCACTGGTTAAAAGTAACCGCCAAGTTGCAGGGGTAGCTTGCATGACGGTGATTTGATGTTGTTTGATAGCGGCTGTTAATTGGCCGGGGTCAACTAGGGCGGTTTGGCGAGTGAGGATGAGTTGAGCGCCTGCAATTAGGGGTAAAAACAGTTCTAAGGCGGCTATGTCGAAGGCGATTGTCGTGCTTGCCAAAAGACGATCGCTGGCAGTAATTGATAACTGCTGCTTCAATGCTGTGAGAATATTGACAAGCGATCGCATTTCCACCATCACCCCTTTTGGTCTGCCCGTGGAACCAGAGGTATAAATCAAATAAGCTAAATTTGCTAGATTTGCTTGACATTCAGGATTTTCTATGCTGCATTGAGCGATTATTTCCCATTCTGTATTGAGACAGATTACCTGATAGTTTGGAGAGAAGCCAGACAAAAGGGAAAGACTTTCTCCCCTGCCCCCTACCCCCTGCCCCCTGCCTTCTTCCAGGCTAGATTCAGTGAGCAACAAAGCAATCTGAGCATCCTCAATCATGAAGCGCAGACGTTCAGCCGGATAGCTGGGATCGAGAGGAATGTATGCGGCTCCAGCTTTGAGGATACCTAATAGTGCTATAAGTAATTGTGGCGATCGCTCTAAATAAACTCCGATCCGTGCCTCTGGCACAATTCCCAATTTTTGGAGATAATGGGCGATTTGATTGGCTTTGGCATTTAATTCGGCGTAGCTAAGACGTTGTTCCTCAAACACAACTGCTGTTGCATCGGGTGAATGCTTTGCTTGTTGCGCGAACAATTCATCTAAACATTGGTTGGGGATTTCCCTAGCTGTGTCATTCCAGTCAACTAGTATTTGCTGCTGTTGTATCGGGGAAAGTAATGGCAGTTGTACCAAAAGACAATCACCCTGAGTCAGCATCCCTAATAATAGAGTTTTTAGCTGTTGCAATAATTGGGTAATATTGTCTTCGGTGTAGCGATCGCGATCGGATAACAATCTTAAACTAAGCTGAGAATCTGCCACCGCATACAGTGTTAAAGGATAATTTGTTTGCTCTGTGGCGTGGATGTTACGAATTTGCACCGTTTCCAAGGATTGCTTGAGGGCAGGTTCTACAGGATAATTTTCAAACACTACCAAGGTTTCAAATAATGGCAGAGAGCGCGGGACTTCGCTGCAACGTTGAATATCAGTCAAGTTACTGTATTCGTATTGCCGTATTTCTACTTGCTGTAATTGAATCTTTTGCAACCAAGAATATAATTTTTGCTGTGGTGAGACTAATACTCGTAGTGGCAATGTATTAACAAACAGTCCCACCATCGATTCAACACCTGTTAGCGTGCCTGGACGACCAGAACAGACAGTACCAAATAGGATATCCATTTCCCCACTGTAACGACTTAACAATAGAGCAAAAGCTGCCTGTACAAGAGTGTTGAGAGTAATTTGCTGTTGTTTGGCGAAATTGTATAGTTGCTGCGTTTGCTCACAAGTTAAGTGAATGCTCTGCTCAGTATAATGGGTGGATAAATTATCAGGTCGAGCATCGCTCCTTTGTCCAATACCCAAGCGGGTGGGAGTTGTAAATCCCTGTAAATGCTGTTTCCAAAACGTTTCTGCTTGGGAAACATTTTGCTGCTGCAACCAAGCGATGTAGTCTCGATAAGGACGCGGGTTAGATAGTCTCGGTGTTTGTCCCCGACTGTATCCACCATAAATCATCAGAAATTCCTGGAGCAAAATCGGCATTGACCAACCATCCAATAACAGATGGTGATAACTCCAGACAAATTGATATACTGTTGGTGCAAGTTGGATGAGAGTGATGTGCATTAGGGGCGCTTGCGATAAGCTAAATCCCTGTTGTTGCTCTTTTTGTAGTAGTGTTGTGAGTTCCTGTTGTTGGGCGGTGGTAGAATAATTGCGCCAGTCAAGATGGGTAATGGGACATTTTACTTGTTTGCCGACTACTTGCAATGGTTTTTCTAACTTATCCCAAACAAATGCTGTTCGTAACACAGCGTGGCGATTGACTAAATGTTGCCAAGCTTCCTCAAAAGCCGGAATATTTAAACTACCGTGTAATTCATAACTTACTTGGATGACATAAGCACCAGAATTGGGAGCATAAAGGCTATGGAACAGCATACCCTGCTGCATGGGTGAGAGGGGATAAATATTTTCAATAGCTTGGCGGCTTAAGGTTGTATTCACTGCTTATCCTCTATCTCAAAATTTGGTGTTGCTAAATATAAATCAATACAGTTCATATCAGGTTCGGTTAAACACTTATAATATCTGTAGGTTGGGGAGCCACTGCGCCCTTGCGGTTTCCCGACTTGAAGCAAGTGGCGTTTAAGGAACGAAACCCAACATTTACTTCTTGTTAATGTTGGGTTTCACTGCCGTTCAACCCAACCTACATTGAGAGATTTTATTATAAGTAATCCGACGTACTTGATATCAGTCAAGTATTTCTTCTCTCTTTCTTCTCTCTGCGTCGCGCCAGTTGCTTCAAGTCGGGGAACCCGCAAGGGCGCACTGGCTTCTCTGCGTCTCTGCGGTAGCCTGCGGCAAGCCGCTCCGCGTCTACGTTAAAAAAATTGACCCTTCGGCTTCGCTCAGAGTCAACAGTGAGCGAAGCCGAACTGTTGACTTTGATAACAGACTTTTAGCCTTAACCCAAGCGTATTGGAATATTAAATATGAAATTTTCACACCCAGACGCAGAGAGTCAGATTAAGTTTTTAGAATCGTTGATGTTCAAAATTCACCATCCCTAGCACTTGGTCTAATGTTTGTTGGTCTAAGTTTGCTAATTCAAAATCCGAGGGTGTATACCCGACATTATCGGGGGTTTGACAGTGGGTTATTATTTCTTGCAAGTAAGTGCAGAAGTTAGTAGCTAATTGGCTAATAGTTGTTTTTTGATACTGTTGACGGCTGTATATCCACTCAAATTGTAATTGCCCTGACCGCACAAAACCATTGATTTCAATGCGATAGCGTCGATGCTGTTGTGAATCTTGGGGTGTACCACTAAAGAAATCACAAAGGGTAAAGAGTAAATCTTCCCCCTGTCCCCTGTCTCCTGTCAACTGTCCCAGGTAGTTAAAGCTAACCTCGGCAGATGGAAAAGTCTGTAAGCGATCGCTGATTTCTTTGGATTTGCTAAGATAACGGAGTAGTCCGTAGTTAAATCCGCGATTTGGCACTCTCCGCAATTGTTCTTTGATAGCTTTGAGCTTTTCGCCCCAATTGTCGTTGCTTTCAACTTGCAACAATAGGGGATATATGACTGTAAACCAGCCCACGGTACGAGATACATCAATCTCTGCTGCGGGAAAATCCCGTCCGTAATTTTCCAAATCAATCAAGACTAAATCCTCTTTCGTCCATGTCGAGATTGCTTGTGTGCAAGCAGTCAATAACACATCATTAATTTGGGTGTTGTATGCTGAGGGGACTTGTTTAATTAATGCTTGTGTCTGGGCTACTGAAAGACTGATGGTAATGGCATCAGCATCGGCTACCGTGTTACTACCATCGAGATAATCTACTGGTAGGGGTTTTACTGTTTGGCGTAGGCTAAGCCCGCCGGAGGCATCGCATGATAGCCAGTAATCGAGTTCTTCTGATAAACTTGTTGATGATGAGTAGCTGTATAACTGTTTTGCCCAAGCTGCAAAAGCAGTGGTTTTTGGCGGTAAATCAATAGTTTTCCCTTGAATTAGTTGGCTTAAAGCCGTCTGCAAATCTTCTAGGAGAATACGCCAGGAAATTGCATCTACTACCAAATGATGAATCACTATTAATAGGCGAGATTCTTCACCCAAATCAAAATTAGCCACCCGCAGTAATAAACCGTGGGTAATATTTAAACTCCCTTGCAGTTGGCTAGAAATTTCTCTCATCGCCGCTTCTTGTTGCGTCGCCGATAAAGCCGATAAATCACAACAAACGTAGGGAATATCATTATTCATCTCCCCAATTGTAGCTAGCCATTCCACTTTCCCCTCCCCTTGGCCTATGACCCCCTCTAACTCCCCCTTGTAAAGGGGGAGAACCGGAATTTTCTCCCCTTGCAAAGCGGGGAGAACTGGAATTTTCTCCTCTTGCAAAGTGGGGAGAACCGGATATTTCCCCCCTTTACAAGGGGGGATTAAGGGGGGTAAATCCAGGGTTTGTGCTTCATTACCAAGATATGTGTACACCGTAGCCCCTTGGTAGGGGGAGGATGGGTGGGGTTTTGCAAACCGACTCCGCAGCACATCATGATGCTGTAATAGTTTTTTCAAGGCTGAGATGAGAATTGCTGGCTGTAATTTCTGCTTCGCCTGCAAAAACACCGCTTGATTGAAATGATGCAGATTCGCCAACTCTTGCTCAAAAAACCAATGTTGAATGGGTGTGAGTGGTAGAGAACCTGTAACTATACCTTGCTGGGCGCGGTTTGGGAAAGCAGGGGTAACAACTGCTGCTAGTTCTGCGATGGTTTGGTACTGGAAAAGCTGTTTGGGAGTTAGTTGCAACCCTGTTTGATTAGCACGGCTAATAACTTGAATTGCCAGAATTGAGTCTCCACCCAGTTCAAAAAAGTTATCATGGATGCCGACTTGAGGCAGATGCAAAAGTGATGACCAGATATTGACTAGTATCGCCTCTATATCAGTGCGTGGTAAAATTACATTTTGTTGGTTTGGTAGTTCTGGTGCTGGTAGCATCCGCCTATCTACCTTACCATTAGGCGTTAGCGGTAAAGTTTCCAGTGGGATAAAAAAGCTAGGAATTAAGTAATCTGGTAGCCGTTGTTGAAGAAATTGCCGCAGTTGAGTTGGAGAAATCGGCTGCAATTTTGCGTTTTGTACGAAGTAAGCTACAAGCTGCTTATGCTGTGATTTCAACTCGTCAGCAATTACCACACAATCTTGTACACTTGGATGTTGAGCCAGTACTGATTCAATCTCACCTAACTCAATCCGAAAACCCCGGATTTTAACTTGATTATCCAATCGTCCCAAGTACTCAATATTACCATCTCTCAGGTAACGGGCGCGATCGCCAGTTTTGTAAAGGATGGGCATTGGGAATTGGGCATTGGGCATTGGGCATTGGGCATTGGGCATTGGGCATTGGGCATTGGGCATTGGGCATGGGGCATTGGTTATTCTTTCTCCCCCTGCTCCCCCTGCCTCCCCTGCTCCCTCATCCTCCACTCCCCACTCCCCACTCCCCACTCCCCACTCCCCAATAAAGGGATTTGGTACAAACCGTTCTGCTGTGACATCTGCTCGATTCACGTAGCCACGGGCGAGTCCGTCACCTGCAATATATAATTCACCTGCGATACCGATGGGTACAGGGTTAAGATAGCGGTCGAGAATGTAAACTTGGGTATTAGCGATCGCTCGACCAATAGAAACGGTATTATTTATTTGTTTGGCATCGTTTATAACATAGCAACAAGTGAAGGTAGTCCCTTCGGTGGGGCCATAGCCGTTGATGACGCGACATTGAGGATAAGTTTCCAGAAGCTTTTTAATATGAACAGCAGATAAAACATCACCACCAGCCAATAATTGTTTCACGGCTTTCAGGCTAGCGAGATGTTCATCGACCATGAGGTGGAATAAGCCTGCTGTTAGCCAAAGAGTGGTAATTTGATATTGTGCGATCGCATTTGCTAATTCTTCTAAGGTTGGCTGCTGACTCGGCAAAATTACCAAGCGTGCGCCGTTGAGTAGCGCCCCCCAAATTTCAAAGGTAGAGGCATCAAATACAACCGACGCCGCTTGGAGTAAAATTTCATCGGCACTCAGTTGAGCATAATCACAGTTTTGCACTAACCGCACTACGCCGCGATGGGGTACACACACACCCTTAGGTACTCCTGTTGAGCCGGAGGTATACATCACATAAGCGAGATTTTCTGGTGTGGTATGGCTGACAGGGTTGGTTATGGGTTGTTGAGCAATACTTTGCCAATCATTATCAAAACAGAAAATTGGCAGTTCCAAAAATGGTAGTTTTTCAACGTATTGCTCTTGAGTTAGCAACACTTGCACTTGAGCATCCTGAATCAAAAATGCTAAACGCTCACTTGGATAGTTAACATCCAACGGCACATAAAAACCGCCTGCTTTGAGAATTCCCAATATTCCTATGAGAAAATCAACAGAACGTTCTACACAAATACCAACACCTACCTCTGGCTTGACTCCCAAAGATTTGAGATAGTGGGCAAGTTGATTCGCTTTGCTATTGAGTTCTGCATAGGTTAAAATACCCCTCCCCAACCCTCCCCTTGTAAAGGCGAGGGTGCTTGATATAGCCTCCATCCCTCCCCTTACCAAGGGGAGGGTGCCCGATAGGGCGGGTGGGGTGCATTCAATCCCATCAACACAAGCGATTACATCACCAAATTTTGCTACCTGCTCCTCAAATAACTCGTGAATACATTGAGGCGCATGATATGTTGCTGCACTACCAAAGCTAATAATTTGCTTTCTTTCTGCCTGCTTCATCAAAGATAAATCAGAAATCCGTTGTGTTGGCTCTGAAGTAATGCTTGTTAATAAAGTTTGTAAGTGTTCTGTAAATCGGGTGATTGTAGTTTCGGCAAACAAATCGCAGTTATATTCCCATTTGCCTTGCAATCCGGTGTTTGTTTGGGTGATCATCAAGGTGAGGTCAAACTTTGCCGTACCGCCATCAATTTCTAGGGGACTCCAGCGCAACCCTGTTAATTCTATTGGTTGGGCGGGGGCATTTTCTACAACCAGCATTACCTGAAATAATGGTGAGTGACTTAGCGATCGCAACGGTTGTAATATTTCAACTACCTGCTCAAATGGTACATCCTGATGAGCATAAGCTGCTAAGACAATTTCCCGCACCTGTGGCAATAATTCGGCAACGCTAGGATTATCTGCTAAGGAAATTCGCAGAGCTAGAGTGTTAGCAAAAAAACCGATTAATCCTTCAGTCCCCGGATAATGACGATTGGCAATGGGGCTACCAATAACGATTTCATCTTGATTACTATAGCGATGCAGCAGCACACTCAACGCCAAAAATATCACCATAAACAGAGTGGTGTTCGTTTCTTGACGTAGCTGCTTGATTGCTTGAGTCAGTTCTAAAGATAACTCAAAACTTTGTCGCCTACCCAGAAATGTCTGCACAGCCGGACGCGGATAATCTATGGGTAATTCCAAAAGCTTTGGAACTTCCTGTAACTGCTGCCGCCAGTATTCAAGCTGATAGTCAAATTTATTATCCTGTAACCACTGTCTCTGCCAAGCGGCAAAATCGGCATACTGAATTGCTAACTCTGGAAGAGGAGAAGGCTGTCCTTGGGAAAATGCTTGGTAGAAAGTTGCGATTTCTTGCGCTAAAACATCAACTGACCAACCATCGGTGATGATGTGATGTATGGTCAGTAACAATACGTGTTCATCTGGATGCAGATATAATAAATTGACTCGTAAAAGCGGACTCTGTTCTAAGTTAAATGGCTGCTGACTTTCGCAACGAGCAAGCTGTTCAACGGTTTGGTGCTGTTGCGATGCAGAGAGTGAACTTAGGTCAATAACTGGAATAAATATATTTACATCAAAAGATACAACTGCTATTCCACGACCATCAACGGGAGGAAAGCTGGTACGCAACACTTGATGACGACGGACAATTTCGGTAAAGCTTTGTCTGAGGATGGCAACATCTAAATTACCACTCAGACGCAATGCCGCAGCCACGTTGTAGGAAGGGTTATCTGGTTCTAATTGTGCTAAAAGCCAGAGGCGCTGTTGAGCAAAGGAAAGAGGTAAATTTTCCCTATCATACTCCCTCCCCTTAGCAAGGGGAGGGCTGGGGAGGGGTGTATTTAATGTTGATGATGCAATTACCCTCGCCAATTCAGCTATAGTTGGTGTTTCAAACACCTGCCGCAATGGTATATTTACTCCAAATACCTGCTGAATTTGGGCAATCATCCGAATTACCAACAGCGAATCTCCACCCAGAGCGAAGAAATTATCTTCAATTCCCACTGACTTTAAGTTCAACACTGTTTGCCAAATCCCTACCAACAATTCTTCGCTAGGTGTGCTAGCTGTTACATTGGGGCGAGGTAGTTCTTCTCCTTGCGGTAGCGCCTTCCGGTCAATTTTACCATTGGGAGTACGCGGCAATGCTGACAAGAAAACAAAATGGGCGGGAATCATATAACCTGGGAGACAGTTTGCCATAAATTGCCGCAAATTAGATGATTTTGCGGTTCTATCGGTTTTTTGTTGACTATAGAAGACCCCATCCTCGCTGTCGCTCTCCCTCCCCAAGGCATTGGGAGGGTTGGGGAGGGGTGCAATATAAGCAATTAAGCGTTTGTCACCCGTCATATCTTCACAAGCGACAACAGCACATTCTTGTACATCCGGGTATTGACTGAGTAACGCTTCAATCTCACCCAACTCTATGCGGAAACCCCGAACTTTTACTTGGTTATCAAATCTTCCCAGATACTCTATATTACCATCTGGAAGATAACGGACGCGATCGCCTGTTTTATAGAGACGCGCCCCTGTTATTTCACTAAATAAATCGGGAATAAATGCCACAGCCGTCAAGTCAGGTCGATTTAAATAGCCTCTAGTAACACCAATTCCCCCAATGTAAAGCTCTCCCGGCACTCCCACTGGGGTAAGATTTAAGTGTGAGTCGAGAATATAGGTTTTGGCATTCTTAACAGCTTTGCCAATTGCTAGTTCTCGCCCTATTGTCTGAACAGTTAGCCCTGACAAATCACAGGTAGTTGTCACGATTGTTGCTTCTGTTGGGCCGTAGCCGTTCACCAAGCGCACCTTTGGAACAAGCTGCTGCCAAGTGGTTAATCGTTCTGGTAAAGCTTTTTCACCGCCGATGATCACTAATCGGACAGAATCTGGTACTGTCAAATTCATAGCTAATAATTCAGCTACAAGTTGATGCCAAAATGCAGTAGGTAAATCCAGTACTGTAAGCTGCCAATCACCGCAGATTTTCAGAAACTCTGGTATTGAACTCAACATTTCGTCCGTTCGCAATACCAGCGTTGCACCCTGCACCAAACAAGGAAAAATTTCTTCGGCAGCTGCATCGAAGCTGATGGATGCAAATTGAAGAATGCGGTCGCTAGGAAATATATCATATTCAAGTATCCCAGCTTCTATATAATTTACCAAAGACTGGTGTTGAACCATAACGCCTTTTGGTATGCCTGTAGAGCCAGATGTATAGATGGCGTAAGCTAGGTTTTCAGATGTCATCTGAGTAGCCAGATTCTCCTGACTTTCTAGAGCAATCAACGAAGAGGCTCTTGGTTGGGGGCTATTAGCTGGGGGAAATGACCCCTGACTCCTGCGGTGGAGCGGAGCGGAACATGTTCTTACGTCCCCCACTTCTGTTAAGTGGTTCTCGAACAGGAATGGGTCGAATCCCCCTTTCTGTTCCTTCTCCCCAGCTAAGAGCTCCCTGCTCCCTTGCCTCTTTTTCAATTCCCAGTCTGCATCCAAGCAAAGTATAGGCGATTCCAAATCAGGTAGAACTTTTAGTAAAGATTCCTGAGTTAATAGCACCGACACCCGCGAATCTGATATCATGAAAGCTAGACGTTGTTGCGGGTAAGCTGGATCTAGGGGAACGTAAACCCCACCTGCTTTAAGAATGCCCAACAGTCCCACAATCATTGTGATTGAGCGCTCTAGGCAAATACCAACTAGAACTTCTGGTTTTACACCCAGCTTTTTCAGATAATGAGCCAGTTGATTAGCTCGTTGATTGAGTTCTCGATAAGTCAGCTGTTTATTTTCCTGTATTACAGCTACAGCATCAGGTGTCTTCTCCACCTGCGCTTCAAATAGTTGATGAATGCACTGTTGGCTAGAATATTTTTGTGTAGTTTGATTCCAGCTTTTCAATAATTCCTGTTCGTTGCTTGTTAAAATTGACAGTTGTGACAACTTTTGCCGAGGATTTGCCACTATACTTGTGAGCAGGGTTTCTAAGTGTCCGAGAAGACGTTCAATCGTCGCTTCATCAAAGCGAGAGCTTGCATAGCTGATTTGTAATAATAGCTCCGCACCAGGAATCACTGCAAGTGTAAGTGGATAGTTAGTTTGAGCAAATCCCTGCGCGTCTTGAATCTGTAAATGGCTGTTGGCAATTTTGAGAATCGATTCTATGGAAACTGGATAGTTCTCAAATACCAATAGGCTTTCAAATAAAGGTATGTCATTGGGAACCTCACTCCAGCCTTGAATTTCTACTAAGGAACTATAGGCGTATTGTTCTCTTTCTACTTGTTGAGTTTGCAACTGCTCAAGCCAAGGAATTATTTCGGCGTGGGCATCAATTTGCACTCGCACGGGTAGAGTGTTGATAAATAAACCAACGATGCTTTCCACATTAGCTAGTTCCGGGGGACGCCCGGAGACTGTTGTGCCAAATACGACATCTGTTTCCCCACTGTAGCGACTCAGAAGCAGCGCCCAAGCTCCTTGAATCAGGGTGTTGAGGGTGAGATAATGTTGACGAGCTAAGGTTTGGAGAGCCGTAGTAGTAACATCAAGCCTTCGTTGCTGCTCCCTTGTAACGGTTCCCGAGTTAGTTGTAACGGTTCCCGAGTTAGTTGTAACGGTTCCCGGGTTAGTTGTAACGGTTCCCGGGTTAGTTGTAACGGTTCCCGGTTGAGTTGTAACGGTTCCCGGTTGAGTTGTAACGGTTCCCGGTTGAGTTGTAACGGTTCCCGAGTTAGTTGTAACGGTTCCCGAGTTAGTTGTAACGGTTCCCGGGTTGCTGCTCACGTACACAAGCGGTGTAGGTGCTGTAAAACCCTGGAGGTTCTTTCGCCAATAGATTTCAGCTTCAGTCTGATTCTGCTCCTGGAGCCAGAGAATATAATTCCGATAGGCTGTGGGAAATGGTAACGAAACATCCTGTCCTTGACAAAATGCTTCATATAAGGTAAAAACTTCTTTTAACAAAATTCCATTACACCAACCATCCATTAGTAAATGATGGTGGCTCCAGACAAACTGGTAGATATCTGTCTGTAACTGAATCATTGTACAGCGCATCAGGGGAGGCTGTTGCAAATCGAAGCCCTCGGTGCGATCGCTCAAAAGAAAAGTTGTTAATTTTGCCTGTTGTTCAGCTACTTCCAGATTGCGCCAATCTAATTCTTGCCAAGGTAATTTTACATCGTTGTGTACTACCTGGAGCGGTTTTTCCAACTCTTGCCAGTGAAAAGCGGTGCGAAAAACGTTATGACGTTCTACTACACGTTGCCAAGCTTGATGAAAGGCAGTTAAATTTAGATGACCGCGAATCAGACAGCTACGCTGCTCAAAGTAAATACCAGAATTGGGATCATACAGGGTATGAAAGAGCATTCCCTGTTGCATAGGAGAGAGTTCGTAGATGTCAGCAATAGTGGTTTCCACGCTACCCCTTTTTTGGCTGCTGAAGTTTGCTAATAAACTGGTCAAGTTGCTTTTGATTCAAACGCGCACCTGCAAAATCCGATGGTGTATAACCGCCGCTTGTGGGTGATTGGCAATGCTGAATCAAAGCTTGTAGTGTTTTGATAAATTGCTGTGCTATCCGTTCGATGGTGGCAAACTTGTGTAAATTACAACTGTATCGCCACTGTACATATAGCTGAGACTGTGCTATCCAAGCGGTAACATTTAGTATATAATTACGTGAGTTCTGTGAGTTAGATAGTAATCCTGTTGATTCCCTAGCAATTCCGTGAATCCATGCTTGAGAGGAAAACAAATCTAGTTGCCCCAAGTAATTAAAACTAATATCAGATTGAGGTAGTTGTTGTAAACTTTGCCTAGTTATTTTATCTGAATTCAAATACCGTAGTAAACCGTAGCCTATACCCTTTTTAGGAATTTGTCGCAGTTGCTCTTTGACAGATTTAAGATTTGCTCCCAGGTCATTACTGCTGTCTAATTTTAAATATACTGGAAAAATTGTCGTAAACCAACCCACTGTTCGGCTAATGTCTGTGTTTGCAAACAAATCTTCTCGTCCATGACCTTCCAAGTCAACGAGTAGCGAATGCTCTAATGTCCATTGACTCACACTTTGCACCAATGCTGTCAATAACACATCATTTATTTGTGTATGATAAGCTTTTGGGACTTCTTTCAATAAGGCGCGGGTTTGGCTCTGATCTAGGTTAACGCTGATTTGGGTTTCGGAAGCTATGGTGTTGATATTTGGATGATACTCATAATCTAGTGGTAATGGAGGCGATTCTCTGGGGAGAATTTTTAACCAAGTTGCTAATTCTGCTCTCAGTTCTGCTGATTGAGCATAGTTTACCAACTGCTGCGCCCATTGTGGGAAAGATGTAGTTTTTGCGGGTAATTGTACAGATTCTTTGGCTTTTAGCTGTTGATACGCACTTCCTAAATCTGACAAAAGAATCAGCCAGGAAACGCCATCAACAACTAAATGGTGAATGATTAATAATAAGCGATCTCTAGCGAGAAGCCGCTTTGCGTCTACGCTGTAGCCATTTCCCAGTCGGAACAGCGCCACCCGCAGTAATTTTCCCGTTGCTAAATCTAGGCTGGCTTGGAGTTGGGATGCGGTTGACTCTATCAAATGCTGTTGTGTATTCTTGGGCAAACTGACCAAATCCACAACTGTTAATGAATCGTCATCAATTGATGCACTTATATGCTGTTGCCATTGGCCTGCTTGTTGAACAAAGCGCGATTCTCCTAAGGGGAGACGCGCAAAGCGCGATCGCAGCATATCATGATGGATTAGCAATTGCTCAATTGCCTGCTGTAAAATATCCGCTTGCAGGTTCGGCTCTACCTCCAATATTATTGCTTGGTTGAAATGATCCAATTTGTGCAAATTTTGCTCAAACAACCAGTGCCCAATTGGTGTGAGGAAAACTGTTCCTGTGACTTTCCCTTGTTCTGCTTGTCCTTGCAAAGTCACTTGGATGACTGTGGCTAATTCTGCGATTGTTTGGTGCCAGAAAAGCTGCTTGGGAGTTAGTTTGACACCTGCTTGATTCGCCTTTGCCACCATCTGAATGCTGAGAATCGAATCGCCTCCATGCTCAAAGAAATTATCGTTAATCCCCACATTATACCCTAAAAGCTCCGTCCATATCTGCACGAGGATTGTTTCTGTTGGTGTTCGGGGTGCTGCTTGTTGCTGCTGTTTAATTTCTGGAGGTGGGAGTTTTGTTGAGTCAACTTTCCCATTGGTTGTTAGTGGTAGTTTATCTAGCCAGACAAATGTAGAAGGCAACATATAAGCAGGTAATTTTGTTGCTAAATATTGACGCAAATCTGTTGATTCTAGGTTCTGCTGATTTCTAACAATATAAGCAATTAACTGCGGATGATTGGGGTTATCCTTTCTGGACACTACCACCGCTTCTTGTACTAGGGGATGAGCTTGTAATATTGCCTCAATTTCCCCCAATTCCACACGAAAACCCCGAATTTTAACCTGAGTATCTAAGCGTCCCAGATATTCGATATTACCATCTCTGAGATAGCGGGCGCGATCGCCTGTTTTATAAAGGATGGGCATTGGGAAGAGATCCCCCTCATCCCCCTCATCCCCACTCCCCACTCCCCACTCCCTAATAAACGGATTCGCCACAAACCTTGCTGCTGTTAACTCTGGTTGATTTAAATAACCTCGCGCTACACCATCACCACCAATATAAAGTTCTCCGGGTACACCGACGGGAACAGGTTGCAGATAGCGGTCTAAAATATAAAGTTGGGTATTAGCAATCGGACGCCCGATAGGGATATTAGTTGAGGTTGCTGGTGTTTTTGTGGCATCGTAAGTGCAACAACCAACAACTGTTTCTGTTGGGCCGTACTCATTAATTAACTTTGTTTGAGGAGAATGGGTTTGCCAAAACTCCAAGTGCTGTTTGCTCAAAGCCTCCCCGCCGATAATCAGTGCTTGGGGATGTCCGAAGAGGGTTTTTTGGGGCAAAAACTGTCTGAGAATGCCCAGATGGGCGGGAGTGAGTTTGACGAGACTCAAATTAGTTTGGGAATTGAGGGCCTTACTTAGTGCTTCGATTTCTTCAGCTTCTGGTAGCAAAACCACTGGCTTCCCAACTAGTAAAGGACTGTACAAGCTGGTAATTGTGGCATCAAAACTAATTGAGGATTGTAGAGGTACTCCTGTCCCTGCTGTCACAGGATATGCTCTAATCGCCCAGTTCAAATAATTCGCCAATCCTCGATGGGTGAGCATTGTCCCTTTGGGTGTACCTGTGGAACCGGAGGTGTAAATTATGTATGCCAGGTTGTCGCCCACAACGAGATTGACGGGATTGTGTTTGAGGTTTTGAGCAATAACTGGCCAATCTTTATCTAAACAAACCACTTGACAAGAATGTGGTAACTGGGCAGCAAATGCATCTGTTGTTAGTAGTATCGCTGGTTGAGCATCCGCCAGCATATACGCCAAACGATCGCGGGGCAATTTACTATCTAGGGGAATGTATGCTCCAGAGGCTTTGAGGACTGCTAATAAGGCGATAATTAATTCAGGCGATCGCTCTAAATAAATCCCCACTAAAGACTCTGTGGTAATGCCTTGCGATCGCAAATAATGTGCTAATTGATTGGCTTTGTTGTTGAGTTCTGCATAGGTTATTACCCCATCCTTGTATTCAGGAATTACCCCCCTTAATCCCCCCTTAGAAAGGGGGGAAACCGGAAAATCTTCTTCCCTCCCCAATGCATCGGGAGGGTTAGGGTGGGGTGATTTGATAACTTGTGTATACACTGTAGCCTTTGCAAGGGGAGCATTGCTGTCATTCTCCCTCCCCAATGCATCGGGAGGGTTGGGGTGGGGTGAAATAACAGCGACATTTTCCGGTGTCTTTTCTACCTGAGCCTCAAATTGCTGATGCAGCCATTGTTGGGGATAGTTAACTTGGGTTTGATTCCATTCTTCTAAGATTTGTCGCCGTTCTTGAGAAGTCAAAATTGGTAATTCCGAGAGACACTGTTGGGAATCAGTGACAATTGCTGTTAATAAAACCCCCAAATGCTGAATCATTCGGGCGATGGTTTGCTGATGAAATAAATCCGTACAGTACTCCAGCACCATCAACAACCCTTGGGAGCGTTCTACCAAATGGCAAGTCAAATCGAATTTGGTTGAACCTGTTTCTACCCAAGATTGCTGAATTTGTAAATCTGGTAGTAAGTTCAAGGTGGAGTCATTTTGCAACTGATATGCCTCGTTTTGCACCTGAAACATCACTTGCACTAAGGGATTATGACTCAAGTCACGCTCTGGATGTAGCGCTTCTACTACCTTGGCAAAGGGGACATCCTGATGCTTAAAAGCTCCTGCTGCTGTTGTTCGCACCCGTTCCAGGACGGTGTGAAAGCTCGGATTGCCAGATAAATCTGTACGCAAAACTAGAGTATTGACGAAAAAGCCAATTAGTGGTTCAACTTCTGAGCGATTGCGATTGGCGCAAGGCACTCCTAAAACAATCTCATCTTGGCCGCAATAGCGATGCAGCAATACTTTAAATGCTGCTAGCAACAGCATAAATAGAGTTACACCCTGCTGCTGGGCGAGGTGTTTAAGTGATTCCAGAAGCGATCGCGGTAGTAGTTCTGATTGTGTCGCACCGCGAAATTGTTGTAAAGGCGATCGCGGCAAATCTGTCGGTAGCTCTAGCATGGGCAAGTCGGCTAACTGTTTTTGCCAGTACGCCAATTGTGCTTTCATCTCTTCACCCTGAAGCCATTGTCTCTGCCACAGGGCAAAATCTGCATACTGAATCGGTAACTCTGTTAAAGATGGGTTTTGCCCCAAAGCCAGCGCCCGATAGCATTGCGCTAATTCCCGCAGCAAAATTCCCCGTGACCAACCATCAGCGATAATGTGATGTACTGTTAGTAATAGGGTAGTTCGTTGAGCCGCTAGACGAATTAATGTCACCCGCATCAGAGGCGCTATGCTTAAATCGAATGCTTGACTAGCTTCGGCTATGGCTAAACGTTGGGCTTCTTGCTGCTGTTGAGTTGGAGGTAAAGCTTGCAAATCAATAACTGGCAATTTTAGGTTGAATGTTGGTGCAATTTTCTCACAGGGTTTGCCCTCAAAAGAAGCAAAAGCTGTTCTCAAAACCTCTTGTCGCCGTCCAATTATCTGCAAACTCGCCAGCAAAATCGGAATGTCGAGTTTACCTTCTAGCTCCCAGGCGATCGCAATATTGTACGCTGGGTTATTGGGATCAAGCTGGTGCAGAAACCATAGCCTTTCTTGTGCAAGAGAAAGAGGCAATTCTTCCGTAGCCCCACGACGAGGAATAGATAATTTGCTTTTAACTTGCTGGCGTTTGAGTTGCTCAAACAGCGCCCTTTGTTCTGGAGTCAGGGCAAAGATCCGTTGGTTTAGTTGATTATTAATGCTTTCTTGTGAGGGATTCATGTCAGTGTTACCAACTTCTCGCGCCATAGAATTATAAATTTGCACACAGATATACACCTGTACTTTCGCCAGTCATTCAAGTGGTAAAAAGTTATATGATTATTTAACCAGATTATTGCAAATTTTTACTAATAAAGCTAGTAGTCTACCAATCAAATGTGATCAGGACTTACGCACGGACTACGATTTTACGTCATTACGAGCGTTCGCGGAGCGTCTCGTAGAGAAGCGAAGTAATCGCAAAAGCTTAGTTTTTCGTCACGAGTGCGTAAGTCCTAGTGATATTACTTAAGCACAATAAACAGTTATTAAGCGTATGGTAGCAGATTTAAATCAGTGAAAAGTTACCACGATGGTAATTGATAACTAAATAATTGATAGGATGTTCTATCAAAGCCGAGTAATCCAGGTGTAAGTGAGATGAAGCGATCGCTAAAAGTTTTGTTACTAACAAATTCATTTTTCGTACTATTGACAAATTTTGCCTATAGTCAAGCAAGTACCCTAGATATACAATCAACAAGCAAAAATAGTTCTCTTAACACGGACACTTTATCAGTAAAACCACTCGAACAAAGCCGGGTTTGGCAACTAAATAAAATAACATTTCCTGCTAATAACATCCAAATACTAGTGCAGTCGCCAACACCAGAAATAATGGCAGTTACAGGAGTCAAGGCGAATCGGACAGATCAGGGCGTGGAAATAATTTTACAGACATCTCTTGGGGATAAGCTACAAATCGTCAATCGCAGTGTGGGGAATGACTATATTGCAGATATTCCCAGCGCTCAACTGCGCCTACCAAGCGGTAATGCATTTGCATTCCGCTCGAACAAGCCACTGGCGAGTGTCCCGGAAATCACAGTAATTAATTTTGATGCCAATACTATTCGGATTACAGTAAAAGGTGAGGCGAGTTTACCAAATGTCGAATTGTTTGACAGCCCGGATGAGGGTTTGATTTTTGGCATCGCTGGTGCTACTTCTTCCATACCGCCGGGAAATTAAAATAATTCGTAATTCGTAATTCGTAATGACGCTCGCGGACTCGCTAACGCTGCGCTAACGTAATTAAGTTTTACAATGGGGATTTTAACCCCACCGCAAAACTTGTCGCGATTTAGAAGCGAGGGACTTAGACCCCTCAAAAATGTTAAAAATGACAACCAAAGGCAATTTGGTATAAGCAACAAATACCTCGAAGTCGTGTTGAGGTACTTGAAAATCGTGTTGAGGTACTCCAAAATCGTGTTGAGGTACTCCAAAATCGTGTTGAGGTACTTGAAAATCGTGTTGGAGTACTTGAAAATCGTGTTGAGGTACTTCAAACTTTGTCGCACCGCGATCAAGTACACAGGTGCGACGCCGAATAGCCCGCCGTAGGCATCGCTTTCAAAATTAAGCATCCTCAATCAAAGACAGCATAAAACTGCCACCACCTTGTAATTCCAGCATCCAGCGATGGAAAGAGCGCAGTGAAGAACGATGCCCAACGCTAATATAAGTGATATCCGTTTTTTGTAATAACCCATATAGTAAGGTTTGATTGTTCTCATCTAAAGCGCTCGTGGCTTCATCGAGAATCGCGTATTGTGGCGACTGCAACAGTAAGCGGGCAAAAGCCAGCCGTTGTTGTTCTCCCACTGATAGCACTCGTCCCCAATCTTCAACTGCATCTAATACCCCAGTTCGTTCAACTAAATTAGTTAAGTTTACTTGCTGCAAAACTTGCAAGAGTTCATCGTTTGCCACTACTCTATCAGAATGGGGATAAAGTAACTGCTGTCGCAAACTGCCCAGAACCATGTAGGGACGTTGGGGTAAAAATAGAAGGCGCGATGTCTTCTCTTCGAGACGCTTCTCTGCGAGAGGCTCCGCCAACGCGAACGACGGGCTGCGCCTACGCTCTGGATGAGTGATTGTTCCAGAGCCAGCATCCCATAACCCTGCTAAAGCACGGAGCAAGGAAGTTTTACCAACACCGCTTTTACCAGTAATCAGCAGAGATTCCCCAACAGCAAGGGTGAAGGATAAATCCTGTACCAAAACTGTTTGATAATCGGGGGTTTGCAGTGTGACATTCTGAAAGCTTAGACAAGCATCCTCAACCCAGTTAAGAACAATTTTTGACGCAGCAGGAGGTTGATGAAACCCTATATGTATGGTTGTTTGCAACTCATCAAGCCGAGTCACGGCTGCTGCTAAAGCACTTAGTTGCTCAAATTGACTAACAATTAAACCCAAAGCAATCAAAATACTGCGAAACGCGACTCCTGCTTGAGCAGATACACCAATTTCCAACTCACCAGAGAGAATCTGAGGAGCCAGAACCAATGTTGGTAGTAAGAATGTAATGTATTGATAGCTGTTCTGAAATAAATCTAAGCCCAACTGCCAGCGAATCAGGCGAGTAAAGTTACTAAAAACGCGCCCAAATCGCTGCCAAAGCTCTTGAGATTCCACAACTTCCCCTTGGTAGAATGCGATCGCCTCAGCATTATCCCGAATCCGAATCAAGCCATAACGAAAATCTGCTTCTCGTTTGAGTTGCTCAAAGTTAATGCTAACCAAGATGCGCCCAAAAGCTATTGTCGTCACCACTGTGCCAGCGATCGCGTAAACGATTAAAAACACCATCAACGGCTGAGAAATTCCCCACAGGAGTCCAGAGAACCCGATGAGTTGCAAAATTGAATCCGATATAACAAGAGCAAAGTAAAGGCATTGTTGAGTAAAGTTTTGAATATCTTCGGCAATTCGTTGATCGGGATTATCAATTTCAGAATAGACGGTGAGGTGATAAAAATTCTGTTGATAGAGGTATTGATTGAGAAAATAATCTGTTAACCACTGTCGCCAAAATAAACTTAGTTTCCCTTGAATATACACCTTCAGAGAAATAATCGGTACACCGATAAATAACACCCCCAAAAAGATGCCAACTGCTTGGAAAAACCGATTTTTATCTGCTGCTGCTAAGGAAGATTCCATTTCTCCTAAAAAAATACTCACTGCAATCAGTAAGCCTGTTCCCAACAGTGATAGGCAAAACAATAAAATTAGCAGTGCGTAGGCGCGCAGAGGCTTGTCGTCAGACATCGCTTTCCACTTTTGTGAAAGCCAGTAAAGTTTTCCAACTCGCCAAAACTGATGTAGGAGGCGATAGTTAAATAATTTATTCCCCAAGTGTTAATGTTCCCGATTGAATATCTACCACTAAGCGTCTGGTTTTTAACCACTGACGACCAAGTAAAATTTCCGTGACTCGTTGTCCTACGTGGACTGGAATATCAAACTCTTGCCGATCAATTTTTAGTTTACCAGCATAAATTTTAAAATTTGCTTTCCCTTATGCAGTTTGCTGTACCGTTGTCAGCAAGTAAATCCAGTCCAGCCCTTGTAAATCTTGCTCGTTATACCAATTTAATGTGAAGTTGCACATATCTCGATCCCCCTAAATCCCCCTTAAAAAGGGGGACTTTGATAGATGTTTTTCCGGTTCCCCCCTTAATAAGGGGGGCTAGGGGGGATCGAATTCTATGCAGCTTCATAAAAAATTGGTATTAATAGCTAACCAACCAGAAAAACCTGTATCTAACATTACATCAACAACTAACTCTAACTCATTGGCAGTCACAAGCTCTATCTCAAAAAACAACGCCTCCTGATCACCAAACCAGCCTTGAATTATATCGTTCCCGAAACCCCTGTATCATTAATTCTGAAGAGAAATAATGGTATAGTACCAGGGTGCTTCTGGCGAGCAACTTTCATCGCTACTTCTTCATCTTGGTCAATAAAATAATCTCCACTTTCTGGCTCAACTACCATATACCAGTTGTAGTGAGTTTCAATCACTTCTGGTTTAACGCGGTCAAAAATAAGCTGACAACGTTGGTGAAAATTTTCATCTTCTGCTCTCTTTTGCGCTTTGTGTTCTTCTGTCCACTGGATGTGAGGAAAAATTCTTCCCCGGCGTGTTGTTCGACTAGATTGTGCTTCGGTCATGGTTATCACTTTCCAATCAATATCTATTATGTTCCCACATCCAGGGCTATAGGTTAAAATTGAATGGAAGTTTTCAAGGGGATTTTCATGCAACAAGTGACCCTAGCTGAAGCCTCTGAACATCTGGCTCAATTCATTGATGCAGCTCTTAAAGGTGAGGAGATTGTCATTCTCAAAGATAAGCAACCTGTTGTTAAACTCACACCAATAGAGCCAGTCAAACGCCGTCCTGCTAAGGCTAGTAGTGGCAAAGGGTTGATATGGATGTCAGATGATTTTGATTCAAAATCATCGTAAGGATTCAGGTCTAATATTTAGGAAGTAGAGATGGGGGAGACAGATAATTATTAGAATCAACCAGTAGTGCTTGTACAAAAAAATCAATAATAGACTTGCCTTGACGACGACAAGTCTGCA
>NZ_JAIVFS010000046.1:0-60800 GCF_020829645.1 Nostoc mirabile CHAB5784
CATCGCAGTACTGATCTACCACGGTGATCGTGGAGGTAGCCGTTCTTGAACCCAATTAAATACCCTTGCTAAGTTAAACTGTTAGTAATTAATTATACTCTCATGAGAGTAATAAAAGAGCGTTAAAGAGTTTGCAGATTCAGCCGGGAAAAAAGGGGGCGAGTTTTATACGCCGCGTGAAGTAGTGCAACTGATGGTGCGTCTGTTAAAACCTCAACCTGGGATGTCAGTTTATGATCCCTGTTGTGGTTCTGGGGGAATGTTAATTCAGTCCAAGCAATATGTAGAAGAATGTGGTCGTGATGCCAGAAATTTAGCACTATACGGTCAGGATAACAACGGTGGCGTATGGGCAATTTGCAAAATTAATATGCTGCTGCACGGCATTAGAGATGCAGATATACATAATGACGATACTCTGTTTAATCCTTTGCATATTGCTGACGGTGAACTAATCCGCTTTGACAGAGTAATCAGTAATCCGCCTTTTTCTCAAAACTATAGCCGCCAGGGAATGCAATTTTCTGGACGCTTTACGCATGGTTATTGTCCTGAGACGGGTAAAAAAGCAGATTTGATGTTTGCCCAGCACATGTTAGCTGTTCTCAAAACTGATGGGATGATGGCGACGGTAATGCCGCATGGGGTACTGTTTCGCGGCGGAGAAGAAAAGAAAATTCGGGAGAGTTTTATTAAAAATGATCAATTAGAGGTGGTGATTGGCTTACCACCCAATTTGTTTTATGGCACAGGTATCCCCGCCTGTATTTTGGTGATGTGTCCACAAGGGGCGAAACCTGTTGAACGCCAGGGAAAAGTTTTGTTTATTAATGCTGATGCTGAATATTATGCAGGTCGCGCTCAAAATTATTTGCGTCCTGAGCATATTGAAAAGATTTCCTGGGTGTTTGAAAATTTTCTGTCTTTACCTGGATATTCAGCAGTAGTAACTAAAGAAGAATTAAGAGATAACGATTACAACTGCAATATCCGCCGCTATGCTGACAATGCGCCACCACCAGAACCGCACGATGTACGGGCGCATTTGTTGGGGGGAATTCCTAAAGTAGAGGTAGAGGCCAAATCTTCGCTATTAGCAGCGCATGGGTTTGATGCAACTAGGATTTTTGTGGGAAGAAAGACCTAACCCCCTAGCCCCCTTCCCTTATAGGGAAGGGGGAAAATTCAAAGCCTCTCTCCTAAAAGGAGAGAGGTCAATATTTAATTTTGATGGTGCTTAATTATGACTGTAACCTTACAATTACCTCCTAATCTGCAATTTACTGATGAGGAATTTGCACAAATTGTAGCTGTGAATAAAGAATTACGACTAGAGTTAACTGCTGAAGGGGAATTAATTATCATGTCACCTACTGGTGGAGAAACGGGAAACCGTAATTTTGATTTATTAGGTCAGATATGGTTTTGGAGCAATCAAAATAATTTGGGAAAAGCTTTTGATTCTTCTACTGGGTTTAAACTGCCAAATGGGGCAACTCGTTCACCTGATGCTTCTTGGGTAAGGATAGAAAGATGGGATGCTCTTACCCCAGAACAAAGAAAGAAATTTATCCCTTTGTGTCCTGATTTTGCAGTGGAATTAGTTTCTGAAACTGATGATGTGGAAGATACTAAAACCAAAATGGCGGAATACTTAGCAAATGGCTTACAACTGGGTTGGTTAATTAATCCTAAAGATAAAGAAGTAATCATTTATCGCCCAAATCTTGCACCAGAAGTTTTACAATCTCCCACAAGTTTATCGGGTGAAGATGTTCTCCCTGGTTTTGTTTTAAATTTACAGCAGATTTTTACATAGATGAATGATTACCTTGATTTTATTTCTACAATCACAGAACGTTCTCAAATTAAAACTTTTATAGAATCTGATGCTGGTGTTCAGCAGCAAGAAGGCAAACTTTATAATGTGTTTGCTGCTTGGTGGCAAGTACACTCGACTAGTTTGGGTGACTTGCCTAAAACTAAAAAGGTGATGGAACTCCGCGCTGAGTTTTTTAGTTCTTTTGTGGATAGCTTGGAACCTGTGGGATTACTTGACCGCTTTAAAGTGGCGGGTGTGGTTGCTAGTTGGTGGAATGAACAGAGGTATGAACTGAGAACTTTATCAGAGTCAGGTTTTGGTGGTTTAGTTGATAGTTGGGTAGATACGATTAAAGATGCTTTAGAGCAAGATGATGAGGAGAAGAAAAAGCAGACAAAATTTGACCCTCTAAATCATAAGTTAGTCGGGCGGTTGATGCCGGATTATTTACAAGATATTGCTGAGGCTGAGGCGAAGATTGCAGAATTAGAACAGCAAAAGTCAGCTTTTGAGCAGGGAGAGGAAGCTGAGGTGGATGTTGAAGAAGGTGAAGAATCAGAAGCGGTTAATATTGTCAAGGATTTAGAGGCAGACCTTAAGTATATAAAAAATTTGATTAAAGAGCCGAAGAAGGAACTCAAGATTTTAAAGAAGGCATCTTTATTTAATAAGGATAAAATTGCTGAACTTGAGGTTTTTATTGAAGAGAATGAAGCGGAAATTGCCGAAATAGAAGCCCAACTAGAACCTTATAAGGAAATTGTTCAGCAGTTGAAGGAAGCAAAGGCAAAATTAAAGACGTTAAAGGATGAATTGGTGAACCGTTTGTCAGCTGCGCGGGCTGCGTTGACTGATGAAGATTGTCAGGAGTTAGTCTTAGCGATTTTCAAAGATGGGTTAATTGCTGAATTAGAGCGATATGTTACGGCACATCGTCAGCAGGTGATTGCGACGGTAGAGAATTGGTGGGATAAGTATCGGGTGACGTTGCAGGATATTGAGACGGAACGGGATGCGGCAGCGAAGAAGTTGAATGAGTTTTTGCAGGGGTTGGGGTATGTTTAAGTCGTGTCACTATAAAGGTAGGCTGGAAAATTGGGCAAATTATTTTGTATGGAAAACCTAGTTATTCTTGACGATGTAGCAATACCATCCGAACTATTAGCAGCGACTGATAAAGCTATTCAACAAGGAAAAGCTAAAAGTCGTAATGATTTTATTGCTAAGGCTTTGCGTCGGGAACTAGAAGCAATAAAGCGGGCAGAAATTGATGCACAATTAGCAGAAATGGTTAATGATGCGGATTACCAAAAGGATGTGTTGCAAATGGAAGCCGAATTTGCAACTGCTGAATGGGAAGCTTTTCAGTTATGGGATATGCTTGATATATAGTATTGATAGGATTAATAGCTGATGAAAGTTAAAGTTACCGAACAAGGTGTAGTGATTCCTAAAGAGTTTCTAGAGGGAGTTAAAGAGGTAGAAATTCGCAAGGAAAATAATTTAATTGTAGTAATAACAACTATTAAAAGCGATCCAATTTTGGAGATGGGAATGAACCCTGTATCTTGTGGTGTTCCTAATGCTTCAGAACAGGCTGATACTTATATTTACGGTTCTGGTCAATGACTACTGTTTTTTTAGATACGAGTTATATCATTGCCTTAGAAACATCTGATGATATTAATCACGATGTAACATTAAAACATTGGCAAGTTTTTATTCAGGAATTACCTCGACTGGTAACTACATCTTATATTTTTGATGAGATAGTCACTTTTTTTAATAGTCGAAATCGTCATGCTAAAGCTGTTGAAGTTGGTAATCGCTTGCTAAGTAGTCCATCAGTTCAGTTTATTCATGTTGATGAAGTGCTGTTTTTTGAGGGGTGGCGATTATTCCAGCAGTATGATGATAAGTCTTATTCACTAACTGATTGTGTTTCGTTTGTGGTAATGAAACAGTTGGGAATCCGTACAGCTTTAAGTTTTGACAAGCATTTTATTCAGGCTGGTTTTGAAAAGCTACCCTGAAAGCTGGTTAAATGAGCTTTTGCAGGGGTTGGGGTATGCGTGAGGTTTTGGTTAAGAATCAGGAGTTTAAGGATTCGCCTGTTGGGAAGATTCCGACGGATTGGGAAGTATGTGCCATAGAGAATAAACTTCAACAAATTATTGATTACCGAGGTAAAACTCCAGAGAAAACTAATTCCGGCGTTCCTTTAGTTACTGCAAAAAATGTTCGTGATGGGTATTTAGATCCAGAACCGCGTGAATATATTGATAAAAAAAATTATGACATCTGGATGAGACGCGGATTTGCAAAAGCTGAAGATGTTCTGTTTACAACTGAAGCTCCTTTAGGAAATGTTGCAAGAGTTCCCAGTTATAAAATTGCTTTAGCTCAACGTCTCCTTACACTTCGTGCTAGCCCTGAAGCACTTGATGCTGATTATTTATTTTGGTTACTGAATTGGTCTGAGTCTCGCCGACGATTAGAACAAAAATCAACAGGTTCAACAGTATTAGGAATTAAACAATCAGTATTTCGCAAAATTTTGTTTCGATTTCCTAATTTACCTGAACAGCGACGTATTGCTGAGATTTTGGATACTATGGATGAAGCGATCGCACGCACATCTTCCCTTATTATAAAACTTAAACAAACCAAAGCCGGACTACTGCAAGACTTGCTCACACGCGGGTTAGATAACGATAGCAAATTGAGAGATTCACAAGCGCATCCTGAACAGTTCAAAGATTCGGCGCTGGGGATGATTCCGAAGGAGTGGGAGGTTAAATATTTAGGTCAAGTTCTCACCAGTATTGATGCAGGAAAAAGCCCTAATTGTCCTGATATACCAGCTTCAGGCAAAGAATGGGGTGTTTTAAAAATCAGTGCAGTAAATCCTAATGGATTCAAGGCTGAAGAAAATAAAGTAATAATTAATCGACTTTTTATTAACCAAAATTATGAAGTAAAAGACGGTGATTTGCTTATAACAAGGTCAAACACCTATGAATTGGTAGGGTTAACTTGTTTGGTAAGAAATTCTCCATCTAGACTTTTACTTTGTGACAAAACCTTACGTTTAAATATTGATTTAAATAGGGCAGAAGTAGAATTTATATTTTATGTTTTACAAATGCCTTATATTCGTTCACAAATTGAAAGTAATGCTACTGGTAGTAGTGCAGGCATGAAGAACATCAGCCAAGATATTATTAAAAAATTTTTGGTACTTTTACCTGAAGATTTAGATGAACAAAACAGTATTACCTGTTTATTAAATTCATACGACAATCGCATTCGCACAGAAGAAGCTTACCTTAACAAGCTCAAACTCCAAAAATACGGACTGATGCAAGACTTATTAACTGGCAAAGTGCGGGTGAAAAATATCTAGATAGCGCCGTGTGGGACTTTCTTTCAAACCTAACCCCCAGCCCCTTCCCTGCGAGTGTTGGGGAGCAAGAATCAAAGCCTCTCTCCGTTTCGGGGAGAGGTTTGGAGAGGGGTTCCAAGAATAAATCGCGTTAGACATCAACTTTTATTAGTAACCTCATAACTAGCAGTTACCTTCCGTTGAGGTTCTAAACTTTTATCTCGATTTTGAAACTCATCTAACAACCGATAGAAACTATTTAAACCCTCTTGTTCACTCCCACAGTGAAGCATAATTATCTTTGCCCAAGAGTTAGAAGTTGAGACATGATATTTTTTCTGCACCCAAGGTTGGAAATTTTCATGGAAATCATTCTCCCATGCGGTGGGTTCAATATCTAACTCTCCCCTAGCAAATTCATATCCAACAATAAAATGAAATAAATCACTCACCGAAGCCTTACCAATATACATCCCCGGCTTCGTTTTAATTTTTTGCAAAACTTCATACAGTCCGCCCATATCAAACCCCCATTTCAACCTATAAAACTATTTTATAACTGCGGCAATTCTTGAATGATAAATTGTTCACTTGGACAGCTAAAATCATCCATCCAATCTTCTCTCGTCAATCCATCTGTTGAGAGATTATCAAATACTCGCCCACGAACTTCTACACCGTAGTGTTTACCATTAAGTGTAATTGACTCATTTATCCCGCGACGTTCCAAGCGCTTACTCAGGGAGCATCCCAATTTTGCAAGAATATGTTTGTCATTGCGAATGAAGCGGTAGCGTAGTGAAGCAATCGCAAGAGATGGGATTGCTTCACTCCACTACGTTGCGTTCGCAATGACAATTCATAACATGGGTTTGATATAACTTACACATTTGGGATGCTCTCCTTACTCAAAATATAATACTCCTTACGCTTTGTTGTCCTAATAAAAATAATTTTTCCCTCAATACCATTTTCTTGTAACCATTGCATCACAGCAGTAGCACATTCGTCACATTTATACAGGTTAAATTTTGCGACTATTTTACCGACTTCCTGATAAATCTCCTCATCAGATAACTGACTCACCCACTCACCCCGGCATCAATTAACAATTCAAAATTCAAAACTTGTACTGAGCGGCGTCGAAGTATTCAAAATTCAAACATTTTAGACATTTCAGACGGGGATTTAAACCCCGACTGAAATGGATGCTACATGTAATGGTTGGGGTCTTAAACCCTTTAATTTACGATAAATATATTCAGTAATAGTATTATGAGCCATAAGCAAGCCTGACTTTTCACGTTATGTGGAAAAGCTAACGATTCACCTAACCCCCTAACCCAGGGCTATTTCATTCTCCGAAAAGCCCGCCTCAGAATGAATTCACCAGTCTAATAGCGAAAGTCATCTAAAGATGACTGAGAAAAGGTTCTAGTCCGTTTTAACGGACTTTAGCTAAAAGCCAAAGAACTTTAGTTCTGGGCGGTTTATGTATAGAATGAAATAGCCCTAACCCCCAACCCGTGGCGGGAAGGGGGAAAATTCAAAGTCTCTCTCCTAAGAGGCTACGGTGTACACACAAGTCTGAAATAGCTGATTAACCAAGGTTTTACCCCACCCCCAACCCCTCTCGAAAAGCAAAGCTGTTTCATTCCCTCAAAGGCTCAAAAAAGACTTGTGTTCTGAACGAATGGACTTGTGTTCTGAACGAATGGACTTGTGTTCTGAACGAATGGACTTGTGTTCTGAACGAATGGACTTGTGTTCTGAACGAATGGACTTGTGTTCTGAACGAACGGACTTGTGTTCTGAACGAATGGACTTGTGTTCTGAACGAATGGACTTGTGTTCTGAACGAATGGACTTGTGTTCTGAACGAATGGACTTGTGTTCTGAACGAATGGACTTGTGTGTACACCGTAGCCTAAGAGGAGAGAGATTTAGAGAGAGGTTTTCCAGATACCGTGAAAAGTCAGATAAGCAAGCCGATGCAATGGCATAACACGCCGATACAATAGACCTCTTGCAAAAGTCCCTAATACACCCCACCCCTAACCCCTCCCCGCAAGCGGGGAGGGGAGCGTTTGCGTGAGCAAATGCGGGGTGGGGTTCTTTATTTTTGATTTATGCAAGAGGTCTAATGGCATAACAAGTCGATGCAATGGCATAACAAGCCGATGCAATGGCATAACACGCCGATGCGTTAACCATAAAACTGATTTACCAGGCAAAAGTAAGTTTTATTACAGCGATCGCCTCAAATTTATAACTGTGCGGTTACTCTTGATTTGGATATATCGCCCTCTATTGCTGTAATTTACCCCAAATACTGCCTCTATGCCGCAACCAACACCTGAGTATATTCATGTAGAACTGCCCATCATTCAACAACTTACGAGTATGGGATGGCAATATATACAAGGTAGTTGGGACAATCCCGCAATTACGGAACGGGAAAACTTTAAGCAAGTTTTACTGACTGAACGCCTCAAAGCCGCTATCAAACGCATCAACCTAGATGACAACGGCAATCCCTGGCTTGATGATATACAAGTGCAAGCCGCAGTCAGTCAGTTAGAACGCCTGGGCGCAAATAGATTAATGGAAGCTAACCAAGCCGCTACAGAATTGTTACTCAAAGGCACTACTGTTTTAGGACAAGACGGCAAACAGCACACCGTTCATTTTATTGAATTTAATCCTGAACATGGCGATCGCAACAATTTTATCGCCATCAATCAATACCGAGTAAACCCGCCTTGGGCAACTGGTAATCGGGGGTTTATCGTCCCAGACATGGTACTACTTATTAACGGCATTCCTCTAGTAGTGATTGAATGTAAAAGTCCTAATCTAGATAACCCGATAACTGAAGCAATTCAAGACTTATTGAAATATTCCAACCAACGGGGTAGCAGTCAACCAGAAGGCGCAGAAAAATTATTCCACTACAATCTGCTAATGATAGCAGCGTCTAGAGGACGGGCAACAGCCGGAACCATCGGCGCAAATTATGAACATTATGTCGATTGGAAAACTGACCTAACCCCCCTAACCCCCCTTCCCTACAAGGGAATGGGGGAAAATGACTCCCCTCCCCTGCGAGGGGAGGGGTTGGGGGAGAGGTCAAATTTTCGCCAAACCCTCATCACCGGGATGTTGAAACCAGCTAATCTAATCGACATCCTGCATAATTTCACTCTATTTAAAACCAGTGGCGGACGCACCATCAAAATTGTCCCCCGTTACCAGCAATATCGGGCAGTTTATAAAGCACTGCAACGACTTCAGCACAATCAAACCCGCGCCCAACATGGCACAGATGACCAACGCGGTGGCATTATCTGGCATACCCAAGGTTCAGGTAAAAGCCTGACAATGGTTTACCTAATTCGGAAAATTCGCACCATCCCAGAATTACGCCGCTTTAAAATTGTTGTTGTCACCGACCGCCGCGACTTAGAAAAACAACTTGCAGATACCGCCATCCTCACCGGGGAACCATTACAAAAGGCTAAAAACGTCAAAAAGCTAGAACAATACTTGCAACAACCAGGTGCTGGCTTAGTCTTCGGAATGATTCAGAAATTTAAAGGTGGCGAAGATTCTGATGAAGAAGCAGAAATTGAACCAATTCCGAAAAACCTCAATCCTTCGGAAAATATCTTAGTGCTAATTGACGAAGCACACCGTTCTCACGCCAAAACCCTCCACACCAACTTATTAGAAGCCTTACCTAACTGTGTCCGTATCGGCTTTACTGGTACACCCATTGTCAAAGCTGCCAAAAAAACCACGCTGCAAATTTTTGGTTCATTTATCGACGAATACAATATCCGCCAATCCCAAGCAGATAAAGTCACTTTGCCCATTGTCTACGAAGGATTAGAAGCTAGAGGTACTGTAACCCAAGGTGATGACCTCGACCAACTTTTTGAAATTATCTTTGCTGATAAAACCCCAGAAGAACGGGCGCAAATTAAAGCTAAATACGCGACTAAAACCCAAGTTGGCGAAGCACGGGAATTAATTAAAGCCAAAGCTAAAAGTATGCTGCGTCATTATATTGAGCGCATTTTAGTAGGAGGCTTTAAGGCGCAAGTAGTCGCCTCTACCCGTCTCGCCGCCGTCCGTTACCAAGAGGCATTTGTGGAAGCACAACGGGAAATAGTACAGCAGCTAAAACACCGCGCCCTCATTTTGCAAAGTCTCAATACGGAGGCTTTAGAATCGCTTGATGCGGAAACTCGTTTTTTTGCTCAAGCACTCCCACATCTTGAAACGATACGCAAACTAGAATTTGCTACTATTATCTCTGGTGATAAGGGAGATGACACTAGCTGGAAAAAGTGGACAGATAAAAGTCAACAAGAAATTAATATTGAGAAATTTAAAAAGCCTTTAGACCAAGATAGTTTAGCGATTTTAATTGTAAAAAATATGCTGCTTACAGGTTTTGATGCACCGTTAGAACAAGTTTTATATTTAGACAGGTCGCTAAAAGAATACGAATTGCTGCAAGCGATCGCTCGTGTTAACCGAGTGTATGATGATAAAAAAACAGAAGGGTTAGTGGTCGATTATTACGGCGTTGATATCGCTGCTGCACTCTCAGTTTACGAGAATCTTGATACAGAATCTGCCTGGTTTGATATTCGTGCAGAATTGCCAAAGTTGCGCGACAGACACCAGCGAGTTATTGCTTTATTCACTCAAAACAACTGCACAATTGATGATGTAGATGCTTGTGTAGACTTGCTCAAAGATGAACGCCTCAGAGTTGAATTTAACGACTGTTTAAAAGACTTTATCAACACTCTCGATACAATATTGCCGCGTTCAGAAGCACGTCAGCCCGATAATTTTGTTCGAGATGCCAAAAAACTAGGCTTTATTAAAAAAGCTGTTGCTGACCTCTACAGAGATGAAAAACTTAATATAGTTAGCGCCAAAGAGAAAGTTAGAGCATTAATAGACCAATATATTGAATCGCAAGGTATTGACCCAAAAGTGCCACCGATTGATATCATGTCACTGGATTTTAAAACCCATGTCCAGCGCCATCGCTCGATTAAAGCACAAGCCGCAGAAATGGAATTCGCTGCCCGTCACCATATCAGCGTAAATTATGAAGAAGACCCCGTTTATTATAAAAATTTAAGTGAAAAACTCACAGAAATTCTGGAATCTTTAGCTGATAACTGGGAAGCAAAAGTTGAGGCTTTGCGGAAATATATAGAACAAATCCAAACTGGCCGTACTACAGATGAAACTGGATTAGATCCCAAAACTCAAATGCCATTTCTCAACATTTTAGATGAATATTCCCAAAAACAACTCCCCGAACTTGCTCAAGCAACTGTGGAAATTGTCGAACATATCCGCCAAGAAATACGACGGGTAAATTGGGGTAGCCAAATAGTCCAAGAGGATTTAAGAAGGTGGATAGCCGGCTACTTGGATGATCATGATTTAGTGAGTTACAAGCAACTCGAAGAAGTTGCGGATAAATTAGTCCAAGTAGCTAGGAGAAATCGTGATAATTTAATGGCATGACAAGCATAACCTTTGGCGACCTGAGTTTTGAAATTCGCCACAGTTCCAAACGCCGCACCGTAGGTATTACCGTCGAACGTGATGGGAAATTAGTCTTAGTTTCTCCCCCAAAAGTACCAATAGAAACATTAGAAAGAATTGTCAGCGAGAAACGTTACTGGATTTACAGTAAACTTTTAAAAAAAGAGTCATTAAATCCACCAGCTAGCGTTAAAGAATACGTATCAGGTGAAGGTTTTTATTATCTAGGACGCAGCTATCGCCTCAAAGTAGTGGATGGAGTTCAACAACAGCCATCTCTGAGACTATATCAAAGCCGCTTTGAGTTACAGCACCCAGCACAAGCTCAAGGTCGAGAACACTTTATTAAGTGGTATCGGGAACACCTTCAGCTAATTGTAGAACAACAAATTGCCACACTGATTAAACGAGTTACTACTTCGCCTCGTTCAGTACAAGTACGTGAGTTAGGGAATCGTTGGGGTTCTTGCGGACACAAAGGGGATTTATATTTTCACTGGCGGGTAGCTATGCTACCACGAGCAATGATTGAGTATTTGGCAGTTCATGAACTAGTGCATCTAATTGAACCGCATCACAGCACTGCATTTTGGCATAGGGTGGAGAATATTATACCAGATTATCTTGAGCGCAAACAGTGGTTAGCTGAGAATGGCGCAATTTATAACCTTTAGAAATATAGCGGTTGTCGTTTACGTGAGGTACACCCGTAGGGGCACGGCACTGCCCATTGGTGTCAACTTAAGCTCAAACCTATGTCCCACAACCGTTCTACCCCACCCCTCAATCCCCTCCCCAAAGCATCGGGGAGGGGAGGTTTTGCGTCAGCAAAGCCGGGGTGGGGTAATGCGGATCGTGATGGTAAGTGAATGAACTCAATATCACGTCTTGACAAGGGTTTCACGTTAAGTTGACACCTATGGGCACTGCCGTGCCCCTACACCTCGTGATGTAATATTGTACCCCATCTGAATGGGAACCGCTATATGTGAAATGATCGGAGCGATCGCATTTAGACAAAGTTAAAAGAATGTGTCAAACTTCTACATATTTTTGATAATTTACCATCTCTTAAAGTGACATACTCCACACACTCCTATCGACGGTGAGTGTGGGCTTCTCAGGGCTAATTTCTCCTTGGGATATATAACTAAACTAACAATTTTTACCAAATATCCTTATTCACTTCTATAAATGAGAATTGAGTCGCTCTAGACGTTGACGCTGTTTCGACCACTGCTGACAAACTTCTGTAGCCAAATGCTTTTCTTCTGCTGTTAATAGCTCATCAGGTTTGCCAGAAGCCAATATTTTAGCTGCTTTTGCAGCCAAGTTGTAATTTACACCGTGTTTGACTAATTGTGTGTGAAAAAATTCTTCCAAGTCTTGGACTGACATAAAAAACTCTCCTTTAATCAAGTGGTTATATTCAGTTAGTACAGCGCGACGTAAATCAAGCTACCATTTTAAAACTTGCAAAAGCCTTGAGATACAAAACTTTTGAATGCGTGAATGCGTGATTTTTGACTTCCGCCTTGCGGTACAAGGGTATTAAAATTTAATGAATAAAATTATGTAACAGCAATTACTGGAAATTATTACAAATATTTCAACTGACTGGCTTCCCTCGGAAGACGCAGGAGTAATTATACCTTTTATATTTTCTCTGAAATCCCAGGAGAGGGAAAGTCACAAATCCTGCTACCGGGGAAGGGCGTAGGCGCAGACATCCCCAAGGAAGCGGAATCTGGATTACTTGACTGTGGAGCGATCGCAACAATTACAAATGCATCAAGAGCGATGCCTGCGCTTGTCTGTAGCACTGCAAAAATGCATAAATGCTTCCTTGGCTTGTCGCTAGTTAACAGTTCTGTAACTCTAAATTAAATTCTTTCTATTACTTTTATTTTATGGTAAAAAATTGATTGTGACAAAATCTAGTTAATATTAATTAGCTCGACTAAAATTATCTTGTTATAATTCTAATGCGTTATTCTCACCGTTTGCAACTGCCATCCAAATATTTCAATATTTTCATTGCAGTACTAACTTTTGTTTTATTTATCTGGTTAACTCCTGTCGTTGCTCAAGCATTAACTAAAGCTCCGGTTATTTTAGATGGGCAACAGCTTTTTCAGATCAGCGATTCTGGTCAGTATAGCGCTCAAGAACGGACAAATCTAATCAACTCACAATTAAAAAATGCGATTCAAACTTCTGAATCTATTCAAGTTAAAATTGAAAAACGCAACCAGCTACCTACTATTTTGCTAAATGACCGCTATCTGTTAACAGTTACAGAACAAGATAGTGTTCCAGGTAGCACAGTTGATGAGCAGGCAACCATTTGGGGGCAGCAAATTGAAGAAGCGTTACAGCAAGCTCGCTTAGAGCGAACTAAAACCTATCTCCAACAAACAACTTTTCTAGCAGTAGCAATTTTACTCATAACTGCCGGATTCAGTTGGCTATTAGGATGGATTAAGCATCATTTTTTCCGAATAGCTTCACTTCGCTTAACTACTACTAACAATGAGACATCTAATTCGGAACCACTTAAAGTATTAGAATTATTTTTCAAATTACTATTAGCAAGTATGCGTATCGCACTTTGGATAAGTGCGATTCTCTATATCACTAATCTCTTTCCTTTCACTCGTCAATGGAGCTACCAAATTTCAAATATCCTGAGCGCCAGTTTCACCTCACCTATCCTGACATTAGGCAAGAATCCTTACTCTCTTACTGAATTAATAATTTTGATTGGTTTGTTGTTCGGCTTAGTTATCTTTGCTGGAACTTTAACCAATTTTTTACGTTCTCGCATTCTATCTTTTACTGGAATCAATCGTGGCGCTCAAGAAGCGATTGTAATACTTTTCAAATATGGTCTGATTTTTATTGGTACACTGGTACTGCTACAAATCTGGGGGCTTGACATTAGCTCTTTGACAATCTTAGCAAGTGCTTTAAGCGTTGGAATTGGCTTTGGTTTACAGGATATTGCTAAGAATTTTGGCAGTGGTTTAGTACTAGTATTTGAGCGTCCGATTCAGGTTGGAGATTTTGTCGAAGTTGGGGAATATACAGGTACTGTCGAGCGAATAGGTGGCAGAAGTACCGAGATTCGGACTCTTGACCACGTTTCAATCATTGTACCCAACTCTCGCTTCTTGGAAAAAGAAGTAATCAACTGGAGCCACCGCAACCCGATTTCTCGCCTTCATCTCCCCGTTGGCGTTGCTTATAGTTCAGATCCCAAAGTCGTGCAAGCTGCTCTGTTAGAGGCAGCCTCTAAGCATCCTAATGTATTGGAGGCTCCTTCTCCTCTAGTATTATTTAAAGAGTTTGGCGACAACAGCTTAAATTTTGAGTTATTAGTATGGACTGCGGAACCTAATAAACAATTCTTGCTCAAAAGTGATTTATACTACAATATCTACGAATCACTACAGCAAAGACAAATTGAAATCCCCTTCCCTCAGTTAGATTTACATCTGCGTTCTGGCACGTTGGAATTTACGCCAGAAATGCAGTTAGCCTTAATACAAATGTTTGAACGATTGTCAAACAATCAACAACGCATAGATCCAATCAAGCCAAGTCAAAATCAAACGTAAATTCCGATGGTTGGCTTGCTATTAGAAAGCTGTTTGTGTCATACTTACTAATTACTAAAATCCGAGCGACTTTAAGTAGTATTTGAAAAAATCACCAAAAGACCTGAGTTTGAGGTCAGATGCTGAGAAAGAAAAGAAAGTAGGGTTTAGGCTACAAGTAGTTGCGATCGCTTAACTCCGATGAAAGCATCTCAAGTTTGCAGGAACATCAATTTTTCGCAGGATGGGATTCAGTAGTAAAGTGAGTTTTAAAGGAGTATTTATGTCACAGTTAGAGCAAGCAGTGCCAGACACCTTTGTAGCCAAAGGCTTAGAAACTCTCCCCAATAATATATTCGACCAGGTTGAGGCTCTGGCCAAAGACTTTGCCACCCGTGCAGGGGCACATGACAAAGATGGTTCTTTTCCCTTCGAGAATTTTACAGCTTTGCATGAGGCAGGATTACTCAGCCTCACCATTCCCCGTGAATTAGGTGGACAGGGTTTAGGGCTGCCAACTATCTGCCGAGTGATTGAAGGGATAGCGCGTGGCGATGCTTCGACGGCGCTAGTACTGACAATGCACTATCTCCAACATGCCCATGCAGCCCGTAGCCGTCGCTGGCATCCAGAAGTATATAAACGGCTGTGTCGTGAATCAATTGAAGGTATTGCCCTGCTCAATGCTGCCCGTGTCGAACCTGAGTTAGGAACGCCAGCTAGAGGCGGATTGCCTGCCACAATTGCCGAGTGGACAACAGAGGGTTGGCGTTTAACAGGCCACAAGCAATACACCACGGGTAGTCCCATCCTCAGCTACTTTATTGTTTGGGCACGGACAACTGAGAATGAACCACAAGTTGGCAGTTTTCTGGTTCCGCGCGATCTGCCTGGTTTGCAAATTGTCGAAACCTGGGATCACCTGGGGATGAGAGCTACAGGCAGCCACGATCTCATTTTGGAGAATGTATTAATCCCAAGAGAGTATGCTTTGAATATTAGCCCCATATCTGCCGCGCCATCCTTTGATCCTCTGATTTCCACTTGGGGCAGTTTGACAGTGAGTGCTTTATATCTAGGTGTTGCTACTAGTGCGCGAGACTGGCTTGTAAAATATCTTTGGGAGCGATCGCCTTCTAATCTCAAAGAGCCACTGGCAACTCTGCCACGCTTTCAAACTGCTGTGGGTGAGATAGAAGCACTGCTGTTTGCTAACAATAGATTGATTTATAGCTTGGCTCAAGATATTGATCAGGGCGAGTATGAGCCTAACGTAGGATTACACGCACAAGCTGTTAAATACCTCACCACAACTAACTCGATTCGTGCTGTAGAGATTGCCTTAGAACTGACTGGTAATCCTGGTCTGTTAAAAAAGAATCCTTTAGAGCGACACTACCGTGACGTTCTGTGCAGCCGTATCCATACACCGCAAAATGATGTTATTTGCCAGTCTTTAGGGAAGTCTGTATTGAAAGTAAAGTGAGTGGGAGTGGAGGGCAGGGGGCAGGGAGCAGGGAGCAAGGAAGAAGAACTATTTATTGATTATTGACAAATGACAAATGACAAATGACTAATGACTAATGCCCAATGCCCCATACCCAATATCGGCCAATATGTACTAAAATCAATGACTTGAGTCATAAAGAGAGCAATCATGGCATCCATCCGCGAGTTGCACCAACAGCTGGTTAAGAAAGAACGTTCTGCCGTTGAAATTACCCAAGAAGCTTTAGAGCGCATTCAAGCGTTAGAGCCGAAATTGCACAGCTTTTTATATGTGACCGCAGAACGGGCATTAGAGCAGGCGGGTGCTGTGGATGCCAAAATTGCTGCGGGAGAAGAAATTGGGCTGCTAGCAGGCATTCCTGTTGGGATTAAGGACAATTTATGTACTAAGGGAATTCCTACCACCTGCGCCTCCCGGATTTTGGAAAATTTCGTGCCGCCTTATGAATCAACAGCGACGCAAAAACTGGCAGATGCTGGCGCGGTAATGGTAGGCAAAACCAACTTGGATGAGTTTGCGATGGGTAGTTCCACAGAAAACTCTGCCTACCAAGTCACGGCTAATCCTTGGGATTTGTCACGAGTTCCTGGTGGTTCTTCGGGGGGTTCTGCTGCTGCGGTGGCGGCTCAAGAATGTGTGGTTGCTCTTGGTTCTGATACTGGCGGTTCGATTCGGCAACCTGCATCTTTTTGCGGTGTGGTAGGAATGAAACCGACTTATGGTTTGGTTTCCCGTTATGGTTTGGTGGCTTACGCTTCGTCTTTGGATCAAATTGGGCCGTTTGGAAACACAGTGGAAGATGCGGCAATATTATTAAGTGCGATCGCAGGTCATGATCCCAAAGACTCTACCAGTCTCAAAGTTGCCATTCCCAACTATGCTGCTAGCTTAAAACCAGACTTCAAACCCAGAGGTCAGCTAAGAATTGGGATCATCAAAGAAACTTTTGGTGAAGGTTTAGACTCTGTAGTGGAACAAGCTGTTACCAAAGCAGTAGATCAACTACAAAGTTTGGGAGCGGAAATTCATATAATTTCCTGTCCCACTTTTCGCTATGGCTTACCCACCTACTACATCATCGCCCCATCAGAAGCATCAGCAAACCTAGCTCGTTACGATGGCGTTAAATATGGTTACCGCGCCCCTGATGCCGATAATCTGCTATCGATGTACACTCGTACCCGTGCCACTGGTTTTGGTACAGAAGTCAAACGCCGGATTATGATCGGCACTTACGCACTTTCGGCTGGCTATTACGATGCTTACTACCTGAAAGCGCAAAAAGTCCGCACCCTAATTAAGCAAGACTTTGAAAAGGCTTTTGGCGCGGTTGATGTGTTAGTTTGTCCCACATCTCCCACTACAGCATTCAAAGCAGGGGAAAAAACTACTGACCCCTTGAGCATGTATTTAACTGACTTGATGACTATTCCTGTGAATCTTGCTGGTTTACCTAGTTTAAGTTTGCCATGTGGTTTTGATGATCAGGGGCTACCGATAGGATTACAGCTAATTGGCAATGTTCTGCGAGAAGACCTACTGTTTCAAGTAGCTTACGCTTATGAGCAATCCACTAGTTGGCATCTGCGTAAACCGCAAATATCTTGAAAATGGGCATTGGGCATTGGGAATTGGGCATGGGGCATTAGTTATTCTTTCTCCCCCTGCTTCCCCTGCTCCCCCTGCTCCCCCTGCTCCCTCATCTCCCTCATCTCCCCACTCCCTACTCCCCACTCCCCACTCCCCGATTACTAACCATTGACTGTTGACTATTGACTTCTGGAGTCGGGGATTCAAATGTAATTTGTGGTGGATTAAGTGTATATAAAAGACCAGCAGATGCAGCGACTAATAAGAGAATGTAGGTAACAACAAGAGGTATATACGTATTTGATTTGTTGTCTGAATTCTTACGATCATTCTTGGAGTCTTGGCAGACTACATTACTTATAAGAGTATGTGATAAAGCATTTCCATCCATTCCTAAAGCATCTCCATAGCGACGGATGAATCCTTGAACAAAAATAGGTTCAGGCAATTCTTCAAATCGTTCTTCTTCTAAAGCTTGCAAAACACCTGCTCTGATGAGTGTTCTTGCAGCTATTTCTTCTATGCATATAGATTTTTGTTGTCTTACTTGTCGCAAGTGTGTAGTTATTTCCTTTAGCTGCTCTACTTGAGCTTGGTTTAAGAGCATTACTGTCTTCTCCTGTATGGGCTAATCCTACTATTCATATAATCAGAAGACTTAAATATGCATACGCATTTCTACTGAATAATTGATTTTTATTTAATTCACGTTCCTGAGCCTTCATCAGTTTCGGCTAGCTTTGCGTTGGCGCAGCCCGCCGCAGGCATGGCTTGTGGTGTTGGCATTGCTTACTTCAAAAATCTTCATCAAAATTCTATTCCGATATATCGCGATAGATTGCGATATATCGTAGAGTAGAGAAAGTTGATTTGAGATTCATTTATGTTTAGACACTTTCGGTCACGTTTTGGCGCACCTGCATGGGCAGGAGTTAACGAAGACGATTCATTGTTTGTCAAGTCTTGGTTTGGGCATGGCAAGCATCATGGTAGAGATCATGGCAAACACTTCGGCAATGAAATGTTTGGTCGTGGTTGGGGAGATGAATATCGGACTCGTCGGGGTGATATCAAGTTCATCCTGCTGGAATTGTTATCCGAGCATCCTAGTCATGGTTACGACCTAATTAAAGATGCGGAAACTCGCTATGGTGGTTTCCGTCGCCTCAGTCCTGGCTCAGTGTATCCAACACTCCAATTGCTGGAGGAAGGTGGTTATCTCAAGAGCGCACAGGAAGGTGGCAAGCGGATTTACACGATCACCGATGAAGGTAGACAATTATTGGCAGAACGTGCCCAACAAGAAACTTCAGACTCTCCTTGGGATACCTTCAAAAGTTTCGTGAAAGGTAAGCCCCAAGAGTTTATTGAGTTGCGGAATGTTGCAACAGAATTAGCTGCTGTTGTGGTGCAGGTTGCTCGCAGTGGCAATATGGAGCGTATAAATCGGGTGCGTGAGCTTCTAGAGCAAGTTAAACGGGAAATTTACGCGATTCTTGCGGAAAAATAAGTAGAGACAGGTTAACAAATCCGCGTCTCTACTCTTGATGTTCTAAGATTTTGCGCTTATAAGTTAGAAGCGATCGCACTCAAATCTGGTTCAATGAGTGAGTTGAGCAATGTCCACAACTGTAAATCAGTAAAATCTGGAATTGCCATAAATGCGCCGACTTCTTGTAAAAATTGGGGATTGTGAGTGGAGGCGATGCCAATAGTGCGGATATCTGCGCTCACCGCCGAACGAATACCAGAGGGAGAGTCTTCTAAAGCGATCGCTTCCTCTGCTGTAATCCCCAACTTATTCAGGGCGACTTGGTAGGGTGCAGGGTCAGGTTTACCTGCAATACAATCATCCGCTAAAACAACTGTATGGAAAGCTTCTTTTATTCCCAAAACCTCTAGCATAAATTCTGCATTTAATCTAGGGGCATTAGTTACTAATGCCCGCTTTAACTGATGTGTCTCTGTCCATGCTAGTAGTTCAGAAAATCCACTCAACGGTTTTAGATGCGGGGCGAGTTTGCGGAAAAGCGCCTCTTTTTCATCTGCAAATTTTAGCCCTTCTGCTGTTGATAATTGTGGCAGAATATCCTTAACGATTTCTGGATTTAGCCGCCCACTAATTCGAGATTTGTAAAATGTTTCGTCAATTTCTATGCTGTAATTTAACACCATTTCCCGCCAAGCTCGGTAGTGTATAGGGTCAGTGTTGACAATAGTGCCGTCTAGGTCAAAGAGAATTGCAGCGAGCATGATTTTTGGGTAAAATGTAAATAATTGTTAACTTAATTTAAATAGTTTACATTGTTTTTTTGCCCTTATAGGAATTACGCGGTGAAAACTTGAAACCTTGATCCCCCCTAACCCACGCCAGTCGCTCCACTTGGGGAGACCCCAAGACCGCGCTGGCTCCCCTTAAAAAGGGGGGAACTAAAAGCCCCCTTTTTAAGGGGGTTGGGGGATCTCTTGTCCTTAGTGATTGTTCCTTCGTCAATACAGGGCAAAAAGTCGCGCTAAATTCTAAAATCTATACTAGATAGGACATATAAGGGCAGTCAAGTCGCTTCGCTCCAATTCGTAATTACTAATACTTCGGCTACGCGAGCGTACAAGTTCGTAATTCGTAATTGATACCCCATACATTGGGTTGGGGCTTGAACTGAGGATGCGGAGCATTTCTATATTTTCCATAACTGAAGTTATTGGCTCTGAAACCATGAATTACGAATTACGAATTATTTGGTCAGGTAGAGCTTCTCAAGAAACTACCGTATAATTGATAACCTTCTGTGTAAGCAAAATGCTAGCCGTTACAAACTTTTTTTGCGTTGATGATTTACTAGTGCAGATTTACAACTCTGAAGTTGAAATGGCCCAGGATGTTGCCAAAATCGCGCAAAAGCATTTACAGCAAGTTCTTAATCTTCAGGATACAGCTGCTGTCTTATTAGCAACAGGTAACTCCCAACTCAAATTTCTCGATGCTTTGATTGCATTGGGTGGTGTAGATTGGTCACGGATTATTCTGTTCCATCTAGATGAATATTTGGGAATTACGGCTGACCATTCTGCGAGTTTCCGGCGCTATATGCGAGAACGTGTAGAGAAGCGGGTTATTCCTAAGCAATTTCATTATATAGAAGGTGATACATTGCAACCAGTGGCAGAGTGCGATCGCTACACTAAACTACTCCTTGCACAACCAATTGACTTATGCTGTCTTGGTGTTGGCGAAAATGGACATTTGGCTTTTAACGATCCAGCAGTAGCAAATTTTCAAGATCCTTACAGTGTGAAACTAGTGAAACTGGATACAGTGAACCGTCAGCAACAAGTAAGTACAGGTCACTTTCCGAATCTAGAAACTGTCCCACAGTATGCTTTTACTGTCACCATCTCGACGATTTGTTCAGCTAAAAAAATTATCTGTCTGGCTCCAGAAACACGTAAAGCGAATGTGGTAAAAGAGATGTTGCAAGGAGCTATAAATACAGACTGTCCGGCTTCTATTCTCCGTCAACAATCCCAAGCAACGTTATTTTTGGATGTCAATTCTGCTAGTTTGCTGTCGTGAAGAAGGACTGGGGATTGGGGACTCTAATTCAAGGAATTACGCCAACAATGAGTTACAGCAGTTTGTAAATAAATGAGCCAAAAAACCAATAACTTAAAACAGAAATTATCCTTCTGCCTCAAAACCTGTAACTTTGTATGCTACCGAAGCATTAACTAAGGTGAATCTCTCCCGTGCTAAAAGCATCGTTTTAGTTGGGGACGATAATATGGAAAATCTGGAAATTGGTTTGATGGCTCATGCAATAAACCCCGCCACTAGCTTGATTATTCGCTCTCAAGATCGCCATTTTAGTGATAATATAGCCCCTTTGTTTCCCTATGCCCAAGTTTTGTGTGGCGCGGCTTTATCGGCAGAAGTCTTTGCTTGTGCTGCCTTTGGAGAAAATGTTCTGAGCTTGTTTCACTTGAGCGAGCAAATAGTCATGGTGACGGAATACAAAATTGAAGAGGGCGATACTCTTGATGGGTTGCTTCTATCTGAAATAGCCTATGGGTACAGTGTTGTGCCAATTCTCTACCAGAAATATAGCCGAGACAATTACTCCTTGATGCCCTGGTATGATGTTAAGCTTTATGCTAGCGATCGCTTGATTGTTTTAGCCACAAGCAGTAGTTTGCAGCGAATTGAATGGGGTGAAATGCTGCCTCGCCTTTGGCAGGTGCAGATTGAAAAAGCTCTGACTACAAATGCTATTATGTATGGTGCCCAAGAAATAGTCTTGATTACGGGATGTACTCCCCTTACTGCTAGGCAATGGATGAATAATTTGTCTGGAGTGTTGCCTATACCACTTTATAAACATCAAGCTCAACGCCTTGTGCGTGAGTTAACAAAAATACAAGTTTTAGCAAATGTAATGTTCATTGGGCAAGGCAGTAGCTCGACTTGAGCGAACTGGCGTGCGATTGTAGGAGCGTAATATCAATATATTGTGCCCCTACACATGTCGTCAAACCACTGTAATAGCCTGAAGTTGAAACAAACGACAGTTATACGGCTCTTACAGTGTGGTGAATACTATCTAGAACGAGTACCTGTTACTTCATTAGGATCGCTATAAGCCCGGACTTTTTCCCGATTACGAGCCAGACCTGCTAAACCGGCTAGACCAAGTAAACCTAGCCAACCCCAATCGAAACCGCGGTCGCTAGTTCTTTCGGAAGCTGCGACGCCTGTATTCCTATTAGTACCTGTAGCATCACCACCTGTTGTACCACTACCTGTAGCATCACTACCTGTAGTGCCAGTGCCTGTAGCATCACTGCCTGTAGTGCCACCTATACCACTACCACCTGTACCACTGCCTGTAGTGTCACCTATACCACTACCACCTGTACCACTACCTGTAGTGCCACCTATACCACTACCACCTGTACCACTACCTGTAGTGCCACCTATACCACTACCACCTGTACCACTACCACCTGTACCACTACTATCTGTACCACTACCTGTAGTGCCATTTATACCGCTACCACCTGTACCACTACCTGTAGTGCCACCTATACCGCTACCACCTGTACCACTACCTGTAGTGCCATTTATACCGCTACCACCTGTACCACTACCTGTAGTGCCACCTATACCGCTACCACCTGTACCACTACCTGTAGTGCCATTTATACCACTACCACCTGTACCACTACCTGTAGTGCCATTTATACCACTACCACCTGTACCACTACCTGTAGTGCCACCTATACCGCTACCACCTGTACCACTACCTGTAGTGCCATTTATACCACTACTACCTGTACCACTACCTGTAGTGGCAGTACCTGAGCTACTCCCAGCACTGGAGCCTCCACTGCCGGAGCTTCCGCTTTGGGCAGAAACAGAAGCAGGTAAAGATAAAGAAGCGAAACTGATGGCAAAGACAGTAGCCAAAACAGCTTTAGATAAATCAAAAGGCTTCATAGTTATGGTTCCTATTATGTTCTAGATTTCTGTGGTTGATTGATTTTCAAAACCGATATTGTCTACTCAATCCACTGTTAAATTAGGGGAATTTTTACAAGACAGATTAAGGAGTCTTTAACCTAGTTTCTTTTAGAAATTTGAAAGCATTTTAAGCTCCCACACACAACAACTTAACTAGTCGTCAGATTTAAACTAATTCATAATCAGTAATTACTAATTCATGATATAATTGTGAACCCAGTAACAAGTTGTTTGTTCACAACGACAAGGAATAATAATATTTATTTTTAATAAAATTACATTCACTTGCATCATAATTTTTTATTACTTATTGTATTGTGAATTATTTTGTTATTCCTATTCATGATAGCTGCTAGTTTTTTGCCTGACTTCTACCATAAGAGTAAAATCAATTCTATCGCAGGAATTAATTTGGCATTAAAGTTAGTTTATGAACGTGAAGATAATGAAACTTTTTGGAGCTTGCAATCAGACAAGCAGGCTTCAAGATAAGCACAATCTTCACACTGGGAATTTTGCCCAGGATTGGCACATCCACAGGGAGGGTTCACAAAGCATTCAGAAGGATCTTTATGTGGCCGGTATTTTTTGGATATAAAGTATAAAGCTGCTTCTTGTAGACAAAAAACAAAATCTTTAACCATAAAATTTCGTACCAATCATAATGAATTCAATTATTTGTTAGCTACTTATTTAGATGCGTTAACTAAGTATGCAAGATAAATAAAACTATGTTAAGCAACAATGTAGAACTAATTAAAGTGGCTCGTTATAACGCCTAAAGCCATATATATAAGACATGAAGTGTAACTTACTTCCCCTATAGGGTAAACTACAAACCTTTTAATTATTCACATCGGCTTACTTAATAAGTACAAGCGATCGCTAGGTTAAACAGGATTTTGACCTTAATCAATCTAATGACTTTATTTACATTAATTTTTGTTAGTTGGGTAGAAATAAACTAGAAATTTTAAGCAGCCAGATCCTGCTAACATTTAAGACTAGATTAAGAATGCTCTACAATCGTATTTCACCTGATAATTTCTAACTTCATACTTTAGGTGTGTCTTACATTAGACTTAAGGAATATTTTTATTGCCAGTTAGTTTGTTATCTCATTTTACTTAATAACTGATACAAATTCTTTCCCTTCTGCTTCTCTACTGGCTGTACGAACATTAAACTAAAATGGTATTCACAAAGATATATTCAGAATGTACTGGCGTTTAGTTCTCATCCATTTGGTATATCACGAAACTTCTTTAACAGAGAAGCATCTAACATCTTCCAAATGGCCCATGCAAACTGCAATATCTAAAACTTTGTTGTAGTGAGCGATCGTGATTGGACTTTTGACAAATAAAAAGTGTTAGCGTAAATTTATGCTAACACTAGAAATCTTCTTAGACGAGCGCCCATATCTTCAGTAACCTGGCGTATTTATTTATGTTTAGATAGTTAGTTTTCCGCGCCGATTTACTTAGATTAATATTTGAACACAATACGCTTGGGTTAAGGCTAAAAAATAAAACTAGTGTAGGTTGGGTTGAGGAACGAAACCCAACATGATCAAGCCTTTGTTGGGTAACACGAATGTTCAACCCAACGTAGCATTCTTCTTAACCCAAGCGTATTGTATTTGAACATCCTTGGCAAAATTCCTGAGTTCATTTGGTCATTGTCTGTAGTGACCCCCAAGAGAAGGAGACTCGTCAGCGTGCCACTAAGTCAAAAGCAAGTATCAGCGTATGGTGTGAGTTACGGGGAACCGAACTTTTATAATTTTTACTTAGCATACAGACATTAATTTGAAAGCTATTAAACCGAAAATATACTTAAAAATTCAGTACTAGTTATTTTATATGAGCGAAATATTACTGTGTTTTTTTAAAGGCATTTATATATATAAAGAATTCATTTCAGAGAATCTACGGTAACAAAAATCAAAGCGATCGCGGTACTTTTATTTCAATAAACCTTACATTATCAGCTTAAAAAGCTCAGAAAGGATGACAGATAAAGGATGTAGAAGCCGAAACTGCTATTGTGTACTAGCCTAATGCTAGTACGGGAAAGCTCTGACAAACGCCGAACGTGTTTTTCTTTAGAGTATCAGAAGCCACTCTCTAGGTCTGTGCGCGTCTACAGAGGTCTTAGGCTCAAAACCTCTTCCTTCACACTTCGGGCTTTGGTGAAGACTTGTGCTGTGTATTAGGTTTTTATGATGGAATTTTTAAATAATTTTTTCTCTACTAGCCAGTTTATTCCTCACGGACATTGCTACCTCTGGAAGCCAGGATTGGTATGGTTGCATCTGGTTTCAGATGTGTTAACTGGACTTGCTTATTATTCAATTCCAGTAATGTTGATTTATTTTGTCCGTAAACGGCGAGATGTGCCTTTCGGCTGGATGTTCCTGATGTTTGGCATATTCATCGTTGCTTGTGGCACAACCCATTTAATGGATGTGTGGACGCTTTGGTATCCTACCTATTGGCTATCAGGATTAATTAAAGCTATCACCGCTTTTATCTCAGTATTGACAGCCATAGAACTTGTGCCATTAATACCCCAGGCACTGGGTCTACTGAGTCATACCCAACTAGAGGCTGCAAACTCCCAACTAGCAAAAGAAATTGCTGAACGCATACGGACTGAGGAGGTATTAAGGGAAAGTGAACAACGTTGGCAATTAGCTTTGCGCGGCAATAATGATGGAATTTGGGACTGGAATGTTAAAACCAATGAAGTGTTCTTCTCGGTTCGCTGGAAGGAAATGCTCGGTTACGAAGAGCAGGAAATTTCTAACTATTTAGATGAATGCCTGATACGAGTGCATCCTGATGATCTTGACTGGGTGACACAAGCAGTTCAAGAGCATTTTGATCAGAAAACACCGTTTTACACTATCGAGTATCGATTTTTATGTAAAGATGGCACTTACAAATGGATTTTGGATCGAGGTCAAGCACTGTGGGATGAAGATGGTAACGTAGTGCGGATGGTAGGCTCACATACTGACATCACTGAGCGCAAGCAAGCAGAGGAGGCACTAAATAGCCTACTTAACCAACTAGAAAGCAAGGTTGAGCTACGCACAGCAGAGCTAACAAGAATTAATCAATCACTACAGGCAGAAATTACTGAGCGCCAGCGAATAGATCAAGCATTGCGAGAAAGCGAACAGCGATTCCGTGCTGCATTCCATCAAGCTGCTGTTGGCATCGCCCATGTAGCTATAGATGGAAGGTGGTTGTTAGTTAACCAGAGGCTTTGCGATATTGTCGGTTATACACCCGAAGAACTACAGTTGCTAACTTTCCAAGATATTACTCACCCAGATGATCTTAACACCGACCTAAAATATATTGACGATATTTTAGCAAATAATATTCAAACTTATTCGATAGAAAAGCGCTATTTCTGCAAAGATAGCTCCATAGTTTGGGTTAATCTCACCGTATCTTTAATGCGCGAATCTAGTGGGGAGCCAAAGTATTTTATTTCTGTGGTCGAAGACATTAGCGAACGAATTGCCGCGCAGCGCGATCGCCAGCAGTGGGAGGAGCAAATCCAAGCATCACTTTTAGAAAAAGAGGTGTTATTAAAAGAAATTTATCATCGGGTCAAAAATAATTTACAGGTTATTTCTAGTCTGTTAAGTTTGCAATCTGCTTATATCAAAGATCAAGACGATTTAGTAATATTCAAACAAAGCCAGCAACGGATTGCATCAATGGCTTTAGTTCACGAAAAATTGTATCAGTCTCAAGACTTGGCAAAGATTAATTTTGGTGAATATATTCGAGATTTGGTAGCAAGTTTATTTAGTGCTTATGAAGTTAACGAAAATGTGATCGCTCTGAGAATAAATATAGATGAGCAAGTATTTCTCGGTTTGGATACAGCAATTCCTTGTAGCTTAATTATCCATGAGCTTGTATCTAATTCTTTAAAATATGCATTTCCAGTAGGTAGAAATGGTACGATTTATATCGAAATGAGCAAAAATACTGACCATCAGGTTACACTTATAGTTAGTGATGATGGAATTGGTTTACCATCAAATTTCAGTTTTAAAAATATGGCCTCATTAGGTTGGCAGTTAGTAGATGCTTTAACCAATCAAATTGCAGGGAATATCGATATCCAAGGTTCTATTGGAGTAGAATGCCAGGTGAAATTTACATTAATATAAAATAACTAAAATATGACAAAGGCAAAAATTTTAGTTGTAGAAGATGAAGCTATTGTTGCCAAAGATTTGCAGCATCGACTTATAAAATTCGGTTACACGGTTCCTGCTATCGCTTCTTCAGGAGAAGAAGCAATTAATAAAGCAGTAGAAATATCCCCCGATTTAGTGCTAATGGATATTAAGCTAAAAGGTTCAATGGACGGGATAGAAGCTGCTCAAGAAATCTATAAGCGTTTGGATATTCCAGTAATTTATTTGACTGCTTATGCGGATGAAAACACATTGGAACGAGCTAAGATAACTGAGCCTTTTGCTTACCTAATAAAACCTTTTAAAGAAAGAGAACTACAAACAAATATTGAAATAAGTCTGACTAAACATGGTTTAGAAAGGCAATTAAAGGTAAATAAAAAATGGCTGGATGCACTTTTAAGAAGTATCAGCGATGGTGTGATTGCTAGCGATATGCAAGAATTGATAACTTTTATGAATCCGGTTGCTGAAAATCTAACCGGATGGAAACAGGAAGAAGCTTGTGGCAGAAATTCATCAGAAATATTCAATATTGCTAATGCAGAAACTCATAACTCTATTGAAAGCCCGATCATAAAAGTCCTTCAAGATGGTATTATAGTCAGTCTCCCAGCAGAAACTATTCTGATTACTAAAGACGGTGGAGAAATACCAATTGATGACAGTGTTGCACCAATTAAAGATGATCAAGATAATATTACAGGTGCTGTGTTAGTTTTTCGAGATATTACTGAGCGCAAACGAGCGATTGAGGCGCGTCAAAAGCAAATTGAGCAAGAGCAACTTCTGGTGCAATGGGAGGAAATAAATCAACTCAAAAATGACTTTTTGAATTTAGTTTCCCATGAACTGCGATGGCCTTTGAGTAATATAAAGTTAATGATTCAAATTGTACAATTATCTCCTGGTACTGAGGAAGCTCAACACTATCTACAGCTGATGGAAGACGAGTGCGATCGCGAGCTAGGATTAATTAACGATCTACTAGACTTACAACGGCTGGAAAGCTCATCCTATCCAGTTATGACACCTGATTCGTTACTCTTACAACAGTGGTTACCTTGGGTTATTGAGCCGTTTCAAATCCGTGTTCAAGAACATCAGCAAACTCTACAGATAAATCTCCCTTCAAATCTCCCGCCGTTGTTCTCAGATGGTATTAGCTTGGAACGAATCTTAGTAGAATTGCTCAATAATGCCTGTAAATACACACCAGCAGGTGGTGAAATTGTCTTAAGTGTACGTCACAATTCCTTGGAAGCGCCTGCAAAAACAATTATTACTATCAGTAATTCAGCAGAAATTTTGCTAACAGAGTTACCACGAATCTTTGAGAAATTTTATCGCGTTCCCAATGCAGATATCTGGAATCAAGGTGGTTCGGGATTAGGTTTACCTATAGTACAGAAATTAGTCGAACAACTGCAAGGATACATTCAAGTAGAAAGCAGTAACGGATGGACAACATTTACTGTCACATTAACTGATTTATAGATTTTTAGCTTCTATTAAAATTTTATAAAATTTCTGCTACAGATACGTTTCTAGAGGCACATATAGGAATCGTATTTGATTTTTGAAATTATCTACGTGGTGCGCGTTCGCAAAGCGTCTCGCAGAGAAGCGCAGCGCAAGCGCGATAGGCGGGGAGTGGGGAGTAGGGAATAGGGAATAGGGAATTAGGCTTTTCGAGTTGTACCAAGCTTTTTCAGAAATCAAATATTAGTCCTATATTTATCATTTGTGTCAACTTAAGCTTACAACCTAACACCCTAAGTCTTTGGGATTCGCTCTACTAGCACCCTTAAAAAGGTTGTCGTTATCCACATTTTTGTAACAGTCAAGGTGTCGCGTTCACGCGATATCCCGCCCAGAACTTAAGTTCTGCGCTGATAGCTAAAGTCCACTAAGCGTGGACTGAAATTTTCCCTTTTATATAAGATAGTCTTCTACATGGCTGAAAATTTTGTATTTAGTCCTCTTGAGAGGAATGCAAGCTATTAGCCTTGGAATTTATTCCGAGGCGGGAATGGTAACGAAGCCCAAGATTTAAAAAATGTTGGTAATAACAAGCGTGAAAAAGTGGTGAATTAGAATTTTAGCCCCCAAGAGGATTGGGGGATCTGATATCTTTGTCAATAAACGTTTTTACCTTAAGTTGACACGTATGCACATCTATACTCCCCTACAGGCGATTCATATATCACAAATATTTTTGCAAATGGTATGAGATAATTAAAACAAATTATTAAATCCAGAAAAATGTCATTAGCTATATCTTCCACACCTCAAGGCTTTAGTGCATTTATTACTAATTTAGGAATACGAGATACAACTGATGATTTTGTATTTATTAAATCATCAGTTCCTTGTGTTGCTGATGGAGTCTTCACTCAAAGTATTTTTGCTGGGCCAAGTGTTACGATTAGCCGCAATAACTTAAAAGATTCACAAGCACAAGGAATTGTCGTTATATCTAAGAATGCAAATGTAGCTAATGGTTCTGTTGGGATCGCTGATGCTCAAGAGGTTTTGCAATTAGTTGCAACTGAAATTGGAATTGCTGCACATAATATTGTGATAGCTTCTACAGGTGTAATTGGCAGACGTTACCCAATTGAAAAAATTCGGGCAGGTTTATTAGGATTGGGGAAAAATTTGACTCCTGCTGATTTTCATGCGGCAGCCCGTGGTATTATGACCACCGATACAGTACCGAAACTAGCTACACGGCAAATAGGCGATGCCAAGCTGGTAGGAATTGCCAAAGGTGTCGGCATGATTGAGCCTAATATGGCTACCCTTCTAACTTTCTTTTTTACTGACGCTGCAATTTCTGCAAATAGCCTTCGTTCTATTTTTCGCTCTACTATAGATAAAACCTTTAACTGCCTGAGTGTAGACACTGACACTTCCACTAGTGACTCCGCCGTAATTCTAGCTAATGGAATAGCCGGTGAAGTTTCAGAAGCAGATTTTGCCAGTGCATTGCAAGAAATTGCACAAGAATTGGTGCTGAAAATTGCCAAAGATGCAGAAGGCGCTACCAAAATTATTGAGGTGACTGTAGATTCAGCGATTAACTATGCACAAGCTAAAACAGTAGCTAAAGCAATTGTGAATTCACCATTAGTAAAAACCGCCGTTTATGGAGCAGATCCGAATTGGGGACGAGTTGCTATGGCTATAGGCAAATGTGAAAATGAACAGCAGATAAATCCAGAAAGAGTTGTTATCAGATTTGATAATGTGAAAGTTTATCCTAATAGCTTAACTGATGAAAATCTAGAGCAGTTGCGGCAAATTATGTCCAAAGATCAAGTAAATATCCATGTGAGTCTTAATATTGGTGAAGCCTCTGCAACTGTATGGGGTTGCGATCTTTCAGAGGGTTATATAGAAATTAATGGCAAATACTCAACTTGATTAACAACAAGAAGAACCAGATTATTGTCTACTCGCAAAGCATAGGGGCGCGTCATGACAGCACTCCTTGCCATTACTCAACTCGCCCTCGGCTATCAATTCTAAATTAGATTGATATCATGTTCGGCAAATCACTTATAATATGTCATTGCGAATGCAACGAAGTGGAATGAAGCAATCGCAAAGGTTTGGGATTGCCGCGCTCCGCTCGCAATGACATAAGTATTAAGTCGAACATGATATGACACCTATTTGATGACACGCCCTAGTACAGCACGGCGTAAAGAAACATACCATTTTAAATGGCGCAACAGCTTGGAATACAATTCTTTTGACACTTCGACTTCGCTCAGTGTTAACTTTTGACTTCCGTCTTGCGGTACTAGCTCCTGACACCTAACATTTGTCTCCTAACAAGAGCATGGCCAGATTCAACATCAAACCAGTGAATATCCTCAGGGGGCAATGCTAATGTAATATCCTCGCCACTCCAATTTTGGTCTGTTGGCAACAAAGCACGTACCGTAATCGCTCCGGTTTGTGAACCCTCAATCCTGACACTGACTAAATAGTGCATACCCAAGTTTTCCACTAAAAACACTCGCCCTTGGATAGTTTGGGTATCACCTGGTTGAGCAATGCGGACATTTTCTGGGCGGATTCCCAGAACAATCTGCGGTGGTACTGTTGGTATATCTGGAAGAAGCACTTGGAAGTTACCCACGATCGCATATTGTCCCTTACAAGGTAAAGTTAGCAAATTCATTTGCGGACTACCAACAAATCCAGCCACAAATAGATTAGCTGGATGGTTATAGATGCACTCAGGTGGGTCAAGTTGCTGGACATAGCCATCGTTGAGCAATGCAACTTTCGTGGAGAGCGTCATAGCTTCGGTTTGGTCGTGGGTGACGTAGACAACTGGCACTTTTTGTGCTGCAAAAATTTGCTTAATATCGGCTCGAACTCTTTCCCGCAGTAGTGCATCCAGGTTACTTAAGGGTTCATCCAGCAGGTATACATCAGCATGACGCACCAAAGCACGACCGACAGCAACCCGTTGCCGTTGACCTCCAGACATTTGACCAGGCTTGCGGTTCATTAACTCTGCTAATCCTAAAACTTCTGCCACTTCTGCCACTCGCTGTTTAATTTCTGTAGGTGGTACTTTTTTCAGCTTGAGTCCAGAAGCGAGGTTTTCGTACACTGTCATGTGAGGATAGAGTGCATAGCTTTGAAATACCATTGCAATGTTGCGATCGGCTGCTCGTTTATAGGTGACATCCACCTCCCCAATCTTGATCTGACCACGAGTAGGTTCTTCAAGACCCGCAATCATCCGTAGGACGGTAGATTTGCCACAGCCGGAAGGGCCAAGTAAAGTCAGAAACTCATGGTTATCTACAGTTAAGCTAACGTCCTTGACAGGGACGACTTTAGGATTATAGGTTTTATTCAAATTTTTGAGTTCGAGTTTAGCCATTTTGATTTTTATCCTTTGACGGCACCAGCGGTAAGACCTTGGACAATCCGGCGCTGGAAAAACAAAACTAGTAAAATTAGGGGTAACGTCCCCACAACAGTAGCAGCGGCGATCGGGCCATAGGGAATTTCATATATTGTCGCACCACCCAACTGAGCAGCAGCAACGGGAATTGTCTTCAACTCTTCACGAGTCATAAACGTGAGAGCGAAAATAAACTCGTTCCAAGCAAAAATAAATGTGAGGATTCCAGTAGTCACTAAGGCGGGAAGGGTCATGGGTAGCACGATTTGCCATAGTAGTTGAAAGGTGTTATGGCCATCGACCCTAGCGGAATCTTCCAAATCTTTTGGCAATTGTTGAAAAAAGCTTCTAAGTACTAAAATTGTTAGCGGCAAATTGATGGCAGTATAGGGTATAATCAGCGCCAGATAATTGTTGCCCAATCTCAGCGCTTGGATAATTTCTAACAGTCCTAAGAACAATAGAATTCCAGGAAATAAGGTAACAATTAGAACGCCGCCGAGGATAACTCGTTCACCCCAAGGGCGTAACCGTGCGAGGGCATAAGCCGCAGGTGCGCCGATCGCTAAAGATACAGCTGTAGAAGTAATCGATACAAAGGCACTGTTGAAGATGTAGCGCCAAAATGGACGACGGGTGAATAACTCAATGTAGTGATTGAAAGTGAATCGTGTGGGAAAATAGACAGTAGGAACGGCGGCAATATCCTCATTAACTTTAAACGAGGTCAGCAATTGCCATAAGGCTGGCGCTAGGCTGAATATCACCACTAATACAACTATTATCGGCAGCAAGATTTTTTTAAGAGAAAACTTGGTTTTCCCTGTTTGTCTTGGAGTCGTTGGAACTGCTTGGGGAGTTACACTCATGGGTTAAATGGCTCCTGATGTTTTGGCACGGTATTTGTTAAGCAAGAAACTAGCGATCGCCACCGCCGCAATCAATATTAAAAATGTCACTACTACCAGAGCTGCTCCATAACCAAAATCTAAGTAGCGCATCACCGTCGAGTAAATGTATAATGACACCACTTCCGTAGCGCCACCAGGGCCACCCCCGGTCATCACAGCAATCAAGTCGAAAATCCCAAAAGCTTGAGCAAACCGAAATAGCACTGCAATTAAGATTTGCGGCAGCAGCAGTGGCAGAGTAATATTGCGGAAGCTTTGCCAAGCAGTTGCCCCATCGACTGAGTAAGCTTCATAGAGGTCTTGTGATATCGACTGCAAACCAGCTAGCAACAGAATACTGATAAACGGCGTAGTTTTCCAAACATCAGCAAAAACCAGTGCGATCATCGCCAGCGTTGGATCTCCTAACCAATTAATCCCAGTCTCAATCAGCCCCAATCGCCGCAGAATATCGTTCACAACCCCAAACTGATCGTTAAAAATCCAAGCCCACGCCAGACCAATCAGAGAAGTAGGCAAAGCCCAAGGTATAATCGCCGTTGTACGCACTATGCCCCGCCCAAAAAACGCCTGGTTGAGAACTAGGGCAACCCCCAGTCCTAGCAGTAGTTCTGAGATTACGGTTGCTGTTGTGAACACCGTTGTCGTCCACAAACTCTGCCAAAAACGACCATCCCCCGCCATCCGCACATAATTTTCCAAACCAGAGAATACGGGTTGTAGCTCTGTTCCCAGATTTCTAGTAAATACGCTTAACCAAAATGCTCGTAAAATCGGGTAGGCAAATACAAACAACAGTAGCAGCAATGCGGGTGTTAGTAATATCCATGCTGTCTGTTGTTCTCGACTTCTGAGTGTATGTAAATTTGTCATTTGTCATTTGTCATTGGTCATTTGTCATTTGTCATTTGTCATTGGTCATAAGGCATTGAGAATTGGGCATTGGGGATTTTGAACTCTGTTAATGAGCCTTTGAACTCCGTTAATGAGTCTTTGAGGTGGATGAATGAGCCTTTGAACTCCGTTAATGAGTCTTTGAGGTGGATGAATGAGTCTTTGAACTCCGTTAATGAGTCTTTGAGGTGGATGAATGAGTCTTTGAACTCCGTTAATGAGTCTTTGAGGTGGATGAATGAGTCTTTGAACTCCGTTAATGAGTCTTTGAGGTGGATGAATGAGCCTTTGAACTCCGTTAATGAGTCTTTGAGGTGGATGAATGAGTATCCGAGGTGGATGAACAAGTCTTTAAGCCAATGCTTTAACTTCTAACTCCCCCTGCCCCCTGCCCCCTGCCCCCAGCAGTCGCCGCGTTTCCGCAGCAGCAGCTTGCATTGCTCGTTCAGAATTCATCCGACCAGATAACGCGGCGCTGAGATAACGCTGCAAAATATCTGATGTCTGAGCATATTGCGCGATCGGCGGACGTAAAACTGCATTGTCCACGACCTCCAATAACTGCGGATAGTGGGGGTATTTAGCAACAATCTCTGGGTCTGTAAACAAATCCCGGCGACTTGGCACATAGCCTGCACTAAAAATAAATCGGCGCTGTGCTTCTCGACTGGTAAAATACTGGATTGCTTTCCAAGCTTCTTCAGGATGTTGAGAAGATTTAGCAATCCCTAAACCCCAGCCCCCTAAACAAGCCGCTCCCGTCTTACCAGGAGCATGAACCATCGGTTTAATCGCAATTTTGCCCCGGATTGGCGAATTTTCTGCCTGGGCTAAAGGCCACGCATAGGGCCAACTGCGTAAAAATGCTACTTGATCACTTTGAAATAAGCGCCGGGTATCTTCTTCTTGGTAGGTTGTGACTCCAGGAGGAGAAACGCCAACCCTAACGGTACTACGCAGAAACTCAATGGCTCGTAATGTTTCTGGTCGATCTAGTCCAACTTCGAGGGTGTCGGGATTAACCCAGAAGCCACCAAAGCCATCGAGAACTTCCGCAAACATCGCCACAAGTCCTTCATATTGGCGACCCTGCCAAACATAGCCCCAATTCACCTGCTTTTTCTTTTGCAAGACTTGGGAAATTCGGATCAAATCATCAAAAGTTTCTGGCGGTTTCAATCCTGCTTGTTTGATTAAATCTTCTCGGTAGTAGAGCATTCCCACGTCCGAACGCACTGGAATGCGGTACAGTTTGTCTTGGTAACGTCCCCCTTCTACATCCTGGGATGAAAATGCTCCTAACTCCTCTTTAGAAATGCGATCGCCTAAAGGTAGCAACCATCCAGCAGCAGCAAACTTGGATGTCCAGATCACATCCATATTAATCAGGTCATAAGGGGATTCACCCAAGATAAAAGATGAGGTGTACAGGTCTTCGAGCAAATTTGTGGCATTCGGCCCTTCAACTAGGTTAATGCGAATACCTGGGTTCTCGGCCTCGAAGTCTCTAATTAAACCCTGCCTCCAAGGTTCGGCATCAGGGGCAGTCATTAACAGATTCAGGATAACTGGTTGCTGCGAGAGTCCTACCCAACTGAACAATATGATGCTCAACAGAGTTGCCAAGAAAACCCCTATATGTAAATAACTCTGTTTTTGGATGAATTTTTGCAACTTGTTTATTGGCTTTCGGTACAACATTATTAATGTAGCGATCGCTAGTGGTAATTATTAAAATAATTCGTAATTCGTAATTCGTAATTCGTAAATTTTGTTTTGCATTAGCGAACGCGAGTGCGTCTCCAAGAGTTGCTCTCTTCGAGTCCGCGTTCGCTTTTAGCGTCTCTTCGAGAGCGTCTGGGGATTTTAACCCCACCGCAAAACTTGTCGCGATTTAGAAGCGAGGGACTTAGACCCCTCAAAAATGTTAAAAAATCAAAACAGAAAATGTCTGAAAAAATTTAATTATTTTATATTACTTTTTTATCAAAATCCTATAATTAATAAACAAGCAAGTCAATAAACTTAACATCAAGTTGGCTTTAAAATAAACAATTTGATTGTAAATAAGCGTAACTTTTGCTAACAAACCGTAAATATACAGTAGCCCATTTAATGAAAAAAACTGTTTAATTAGACAGTTAAATAATTCGTAATTCGTAATTCGTAATTCGTAATTAAGTTTTGTAATGGGGATTTAACCCCAACACAAAACTTGTCGGTTATAGAACCGGGGGACTTAAACCCACGGAACTAGTTAAAGACTACCACTATAGATGTAAATTAGTTTCTTTTTAATTGATTAAGCAACCTTCTAAAGGTAGAGTTAGTTAGAAGAGGAAGAGAGAGCAATGCCAGGGCAGACGCATCTAAATATTGAAAAAGAGACAAGCTAGCTCTTAGCAAAAAATAACTGAGGGTGAAGTTGTTGCTATAGATGGAAAAACCTTATCTTATGTGGTTATTATGATACAACTAGTAACCAAAGTGAAATCCAAATGGTAAGTGCCTGGGCAACTAGAAATAGATTGGTGCTGGGACAGGTGAAAGCGAATGAAAATCGAATGAAATAACAGCGATTCCAGAAATTTTATAGGTATTAAATAATTCGTAATTCGTAATTCGTAATTCGTAATGACGCTCTCTACGAGACGCTGCGCGTAGCTTGCTTCTCTGTAAGAGTACGCGGACTCGCTAACGCAACGCTTTCGTAAATTTTGTTTTGTAATGGGGATTTAACCCCAACACAAAACTTGCTTTTTTATTGAACCGGGGGACTTAAACCCACGGACAGGAGTTAAAATTCTCTGTAATTATTGTAATAATTAATACTGCATTTTAGTAATTCCACGGCGATGATATTAGTCTTCATCTAGAGATGGATAAATGGCGCAGTTACATCAAGAACTAAAAGTAAGTTCCCACTTAGCAATTGCTTTGCCAAAAAAGTTGACGCAAGTAGTTATTTTGTAATATAGTATATTACATATAGAATGAGTTAAATTAAAAAGGTTTCCTAGCCAGTACAGCACGGTGAAAATAAAATTACCATTTGTACGCAATTAGTTAATATTATGAGAACAATTTTTCAAAATCTCATAGTTAACACAAAATAACTCGATTAACGCTGTATAACTAAACAAATATGGATTTTGACTATTTTAGAAGTAATGAAAGTACTCCTACAAATAATACCCGCCAGAGCTTGCTTGCTAGCGGTTGGCGACCGTTTAACCGAGAATTAGACTGGGGGTTTTTGTGGCAACTGTTGTATAGTGACTCCCGCGAATTAACTCAAAAAACTTTGAGTTTAGCGAGTAATGTTGCTGATGTTTTGGGACGAAATAATTATGCTTGGTGGGCTAATTTACTAAATGTTGTATCTGATAATACCCGCTACGAAGTTGAAAAGTTTTGGAATTACATCACGCCAGATCCTCAATCACCAGATCATCGCTACAAAGATGTTTTGAGTACGGAAACGCCCATCGTCCAATTTGTCAGTCGTAGTAGCATTCCCATTGATTATGTTCTTAATCGACTGCAAGAAATTACTGTACTGCGAGTTTTAGGAGTGTTGGGTAATCCCGACATTATCACCCAGTATTACTCAGAAAGAGATTTTTATTTTCCTATAGAGAAATTTGTTAGCTGGGAACGTTTAGATGTTATCAATACTGTTTATGCTTACTGGGCGAAGCATGACGTTTGGTTACAAATTGATCCCTACGATCGCGGGCGACGACAATATACTTTAATGGCGAAAAATATCGCGCCACTAATTAACAAAGCTACTTACGACTTAGCAGTGATGCTGAGTGGATATCAAAGTCGTGTAGGCAAAGTTCACAGTCAATTTAACATTCGCACATTTCCAGCAGATATCCAAAACTTTACTGATTCTGTACAACAAGCGATTCTGAATCAAAACCAGTTAGCGGTTGTTGTACATGGGCAACCAGGTACAGGTAAAACAGTCTGGACACAGGCAGTAGCAAAAGAAATTCTTGTACCTTTAGGGTATGTAATTTTTATTTTAGATCATGATGCGATCGCTAACTTTGTCCCACCAACTTACATAGAACGTATCTGTATCGTTATTAACGAAGCTGATAATCTAGCGCAAAATCGTGCTTCCGAGGTAGCGCAATACAATAACAAAACCGAACACATTCTGAGTTTGCTGGATGGCACTTTGTATCAGAGTGTAATTGATGAGTCTGGTATTCAGATGCAGCAACGCTTAGTTGTCTTGATGACTTGTAACACTACTGAAAGATTAGATCCAGCCATGTTACGTAAGGGCAGGGTGGATTTAATATATGAGTTTACGCAACTATTTATTTGAAGACGGTAGCATGAATAGTGCCCACTGTCCCCTGCCTTTCTTGTTGAACTACACTACTCGCCACTCCCCACTCCCTACTCCCCGTCTTAGTCATAATCTAAATACCTAAAAATTGCTGTATTTATGCTTTAGCAATTTTGCCAAAGTTTTACCTGTTTTTGCGATACAAGTTGATGCTCTTTGCGCCAAGCCTGGGGAGGTAAACCGTGATGTTGGCGAAACTGGCGGGAGAAATGAGACACATCCTGATAGCCCAATGCTTTCGCTATTTTCTCGACTGTCTGATCATTATTTTGGAGTAGAAAACGTGCTCCCGCCATCCGGCGTTTGACAATCCAGCAGTTTACAGTCTCGCCTGTCTGCTTTGCTACTCGGTTAGTTAAGTAAGCAGGTGAGTAACCAACAGCAACAGCCACATCACACAAAGTAATTCCTTGATGATAATGGGCTTCGATAAAGTCGAAAACTTCTTTTAATTGGGGAATGTAGGGAAAAATTGACTTATGAGGCATCATGATTTCTGTATCAGGGGCTTCTCTACCAGAGGCTGACGCTCCTAACGTCGCTACCGCTTCGCTATCACCAACGCCAACGCCAACGCTAACACCTTCAGCGATCGCTGTAGTATTATCTGCAAATACTGATTGTGGAGCTTTTTCCAATTTCATAGCCCACCAGTATTGAAGAGTAGCTTGCTTTTGCAAGCGAATAGCGATCGCTCTGAGTAATTCATCTAGTGTAGAGGGTTTGGTAAGATAGTCGTCTGCTCCCAATTCCATAGCTTTGCGAACATCTGCTTTGGTACTACTGCCAGTCAGAAAAATGAAAGGAATAATTGCTGTAACAGGATCTTGGCGTAGCGTAGTTAAAACGCTATAACCATCCATATCAGGCATTGTGATATCGCAAATTACTAAGTCGGGTATATGCTCTTGTGCTTGTTGGATACCAGCAAGACCGTTGTCAGCACCTATCGTATCAAAACCTTTAGCCTCAAGACCCTTTAAGTAAAGATTGCGGGTAACGTTATCATCTTCAATGACGAGAATTTTCTTTGGTGATTCATGCATAATTTTTATTACCATAACTTTTTGCAGAAGCTGCTTACTATACTCTTTGGTGAGTATAGGACTCATATTTGATTTTTGAAAAAACTCGCCCTGAACTCGAAAGGGCTAATTCCTTACTCCCCACTCCCCACCTACGCAATAAGTTCAAAAATAAAATCGGATTGCTATATGTAAATAGGCATGAGATTAATTATTTTTTTCCGATAGTTATGATTGTTAAGCTGTTAATTAAGAATTCTCTTAATTTCAACATTCATAACTCGGAACGACTAAACTCTGATTTGATTAATGGCAACATCACAGTAAACGTAGTGCCCACATCAACTTTACTTTCTACAGAGACTTGACCGTGATGTAAATCTACAAGAGTTTTAAGAATTGATAGCCCTAATCCAGTACCAGGTATACTATCAATATTAGTACCACGGTAAAATGGCTCAAATATTCGTTGTTGATCTGTTACTGGAATACCGATCCCCCTATCTTTGACCTGAAAAATTACTTTCTCATTTTTGCAAAAAAGTTTCAAATCAATTGCAATGGGCGAGGAAGAATACTTAATTGCATTGTCGAGTAAATTTTTCAAAATCGGCTCTAACAGTTTTTTATCTATGCAGGCTGTTAAAGAGTTATCTTGACTGACAAAATTAATCGGAATTTGGCTAACGCTCATCTGCATTTGGGCAACTAAATCATTACAGAACCCAACTAACTCAAGTGGTTTTGGTTCACAGTTTATTTTTGCTGCTTCTGCTTTAGAGAAGAACAAAATATCATCCAACATCTGACTGAGTTGTTCGGTAGCTTTTTGAATGTGATCTAGTAGTGGTTGTATTTTTTTCTGTGTACGTTTGTCTACTTCTTCCTTTAGTAAGCTATTAGAAAATGAAACAATATTTAGTGGTGTACGGAATTGATGGCAAACCATAGAAAGAAAACGCGCTCTCAGTTCGCTAAGTTGTTTTGCTTGTTCTAAAGCTTGGTTAAGACCTAATTCTGCATATTTGTAATCGGTAATATCGATGCCTGCAATCATTTCTACTGGTTTTCCACCAAAATCCAGCCCTCCATCCAGCATTGCAACCGCGCAAGCTAGCCAGCGCTCCGTGCCGTTTTTTGTCAGAATATTCATCTCCTGATATTCAAACTTAGCTGCTCCACCCTGCTTACGTATCTGTCTGCCTTTTTTGCTTTTAATCAGTCTGCGAAGATCAAAACCTGTAAGCAGTTCCTCTTCTGTGTAACCAGTGAGTTTCTCCACTGCTGGATTTATGTAGCAAAGTCGCGTGCCTTGAATCAGAAAAGTGCTAACATCTGTCGTTTCTGCTAAAGTCCTAAATCTAGCTGCGTTCAACCGCAATGCTTCTTCAGTCTGTTTCGATTCAGTAATGTCCCAAATACTCCACACTCTACCAATAATTTTGCCTTCGAGCCACTGAGGTTTAGAGTAGTGTGCAAAAACTCTTCCATTGTTCAACTCCAAAATGTCGTAGCTCTCGAAATCAGATTGGCTAGACACTTCCCAAATAAGCCGACTAAAGGCTTGGGGATCTTTAAGTTGATTCTCAAAAAAGGCTTTGCATCGAGGACATTTCTTAGATAGTATTAGGGACTCTGGGATCTGCCACATGTCCACAAATTTCTGATTCAAGCTCAGAATATCTCCCTCAAAGTTAACTGCAACAATACCAATGGCAGTAGACTCGAGAGTAGAACGAAGTAAAGAAAGAGATGTTTCTAGCTCTACTTCTTTTGCCTTGAGTTGATAAAATTCCTGTTGCAAATTGTCTTTGGCATCCCTTAATTCATCAGTCCACTTTTGCACGCTCAGTTCTACTATTTCATCACTTATCTCACGAGCAAAAGCACAGCCAAATTCCATATTTTGTTGTTTTACATGGCTAATGGATATTTCTACCAGAAATATCCGACCTCTTTTTGTCCGGTAGCGAGATTTAAAGGTAAGGGAATTCTGGGAACTAATATCTGACCAATTGTGCAGAGAAAAATCTACATCTATATCATGCAGCCTCATCGAAAGTAATTCCTCACGGGAATACTCAGTCATCCGGCAAGTGGCATCGTTGACGTAGAGAAATTGTGCGTTTTCTCCTAAACAGAACGCAGCATCTACAGCGTGATTTATTAGGAAGTGAGCAAACTTCATCTCTACTTCTGGTTGTAGCACCCATTGATTGTTTGATCTAGCTAATGTATAATCGCCAGAATTCATATTCCTACTTCCTCCTGGTAATCAATCAGTACCATAGCCATTAATGAGTTAATAGTCATAACTTACTAAAATCTTTGGAGCACCGCTAGGCTGTTCAAAAATAAGATTAGTTAGTAAATTAAAAAATATTACTAATCCTGTTAACAAAACTTATCATACCAATAAAAAGTGAATTATTAAACCAAATTTTCCTAAAAAAACTAAATATTTAGTTAAAACTTTTTATTGACTTAAACAGCTTTTTATGAAAACACAAAATTTAGACAAATCAAATCTAGATTAGTCAATAAACCTTATTAGATAAGAATTCAAAACTCTTAATCTATAAGTAAAAAAGGTATTTTAAATTTAAACTAGCCCTGCACCAGAGCTAACTAATGGTTTACCAACCTAAAATTGCCGGGTTTCGACTGGGAAAAAGTTAAAGGATAAAAATTTTTATCTTTTAACCTTTCTGCAACCAAGGACTTTGGCGAACTACTAGTAAACTTAACCAGTTACTCAGAGCAACTTGTCTTGTTAATTGAGATTGTAGCTGGATTTACCCGCCTGCTGTACTAGTGTAAAGTCGTTTGATTTTCAGCATACAGCAGTTTGCTTTTTATGTGAGGTACAAAATGCAGCACTCACGCATTAGATATAAAGAGTTTCTGCCTCCTCCCTCTTGCCTCAAAACCCATAGCTTTGTACTTCATGCAACAGAAAACTGCTGTAAATGAATTTGCAGTGCTGGGCTTGGCTTAGATGAACAAATTTTACTGCTCAATTTATTTTCTTAATTTATCTTAACTTCGTCTCTCAGAAATTTAACTATAGAATTATATGCTTAGTCATCTGTCGTAAGGAGTACATTCGTATCAAAAAATATACGTATATTTTCACGTATATTATTGTGTTTGTTTTTTCATAAAGCAACATTATATTCTTATACTAAATATATGTTAGCAAAATATGTATTATCAAAAACATATTTTGTCAAGTAATTACGTACTGAATGTTTAGTCATCTCTCAAAGGAAATATAAAAAGTTAAGAAACAAGCTACTTCGGAGAAGATCGGACTGTCTCATTAGGGCGCTGGCTTCCCTAGATAACCTTTGCGAAAAAATATAAAAGTTGTGCAAGTCTTAAAGCAAAAGAATTGACACCCCGATCAAAAGATTTTCTATTGTAAATTTGGTAATGTGTCTTAAGTGCGATCGCAGTATATCAATCTTTCAGAATGACTAGGTTGGAAATGTCGCAATCACGATAAAAGCGAAAGAATTGACAGCCTATTCAAAAGATTTTTCATTGCAAATAGGTTTTGATTATAGTAAAGATCACAAAGCAAGCATCTCTGCAAGCGGGTCATTAATTAAGTCAGCGTTATTAAACTTAACTATATGAAGTTTTGTAAAGTTTATGAGAAGTGCTTGAATTAAGCTTAGTTGCTGGTTTATAGACCTTTATATGGTTTAGTTTTTCCCCGCCAACCTACTTAAGCACTGTAGTCATGATAGTAAAAACGAAAGATTTGACACCCTCATCAAAGAATATTTGATTGCACAACAGTCTTTATGTCCCTTATTCTGGTCACAAGAAGCACAGTATTGATTGCTGTATGCTTTTGGTAAAAATTTTTGGTAGTGCGATCACTTGCATCAATCAGCAGCGATTAACCGTTTCTATGAACGACTAAGCTAGGTCATAGCTGTGAAAGCAACAGAGTCGTTTGTATTAAATATTGCCATCACTGTGATTGTAAACTAGAAAGCCTTTGTGTAATTTTATGTAATTGCGTGAAACTAATGAGTCAAAACTATACTGGTTCAAACTCTCCTCTCATCACCACTGAGCCATACAAGGAATTTCCAGCAAACAGATATGTAGAATCTGTGTCTGACGTTTCTCGTCAGGTTGATGAATCGGAGAATAACGGTGGAATTCAGCCTTTTTTAAACGACGAAACACCCCCAACGCTCTCAGTTGCCGATGCGATCGCTCAGATGTTGGTAAATTTGGGAGTAAGCTACGCCTTTGGTGTCGCAGGTGGTGCGATGGCAAGCCTTTGGGGGGCGCTGTCAAATAGCAGCATCGACGTGTTGAACTTCCGCCATGAATCAGGAGCAGCATTTGCAGCGACCGAAGCATACTTTGCCAATAATCGTCCTACTGTAGTTTTTACCACAGCAGGGCCGGGGATCACTAACGCCCTCACCGGGTTATTTGCAGCTCGTGGTGAAGGTGCAAAGGTGATTTTGTTGTCGGCTTGTACCTCAGCACCGCAGCGTGGACGTTGGGCAATTCAAGAAACCAGCACTTACACATTGCCCAGTGGGGGAATTTTTACCCCAGGAGCCTTATTCAACTATGCAATCACTATTGAATCTGCGGCTCAACTACCGCAGATTTTCCGCAAACTTGCTTTGGCTATGGCGCAACCAGGCGGATTTGTCGCCCATTTGAGCATTCCCACCGCAGTGCAGACAAGTTTAGTTGAGAATATATCCTTGCCTCAACTAGATGTTACTCCGTTTCCGATGACTGCTTCAAAACAAGCGATCGCTAAATCTGTAGAGTTATTATCATCTGGCCCCTTTGCTATCTGGGTTGGTTTCGGTGCGCGTGACGCAGCAGAGGAAATTATTGAACTCGCTGAAAGAACGGGAGCAGCAGTCATGTGCTCACCCCGTGGTAAAGGTATTTTCCCCGAAGATCATCCTCAGTTTGTGGGTGTTACAGGTTTAGGCGGTCATGCTTCCGTCTTAACTTATATGGAACAGCAACCTCCACTACGCACACTCGTATTAGGAACCCGCCTTGGTGAACCGACTTCCTTCTGGAGTTCGGCGCTAGTTCCAAAAGGAGGTTTTGTCCATGTAGATATTGATCCCGAAGTACCGGGTGTAGCCTATCCACACGTTGAAACTTTCGCAGTTCGGTCTGATATCAAAGCTTTTGTGGAAGAGTTGTTGCAGCAATTACCAGATGCTCCTGATTCCACAATGCCACTACCTCGTCCAGAACAAAAAGCAATTGAACCTGCACCAGACGTAGATTATCCAGTGCGGCCAGAAGTATTGATGGCAGCAATTCAAAAGATAATTGTTGAAGATAGCGATGCCGTAGTAATGGCGGAATGTGGTAACTCGTTTACTTGGTCAACTCATCTACTCCAATTTTCCGAAGCCAATCGTTACCGAGTCAGCACCGGAGTTGGCGCAATGGGTCACGCCGTCACAGGAGTATTGGGTGCAGCGCTGGCGAACAATAGCAAGGCTGTAGGAATTGTCGGCGATGGAGCAATGCTGATGAATAACGAAATCAGCACAGCTGTGAAATACAAAATTCCTGCAATCTGGATTGTACTCAACGATGCGCGTTACAACATGTGCCATCAAGGGATGAAAATCTTGGGATTAAAGGGCGCAGATGCAACACTCCCACCAACAAACTTCGCCATGATTGCTCGTGGTATGGGAGCAGAAGCGGTTGTAGTCCTCAGAGAGTCAGATATCGAAGCAGCATTACAACAAGCGATCGCATCAAACGTTCCCTTTCTAATCGATGTAGTGATTGACGCTGATCGACCAGCACCCTCTGGTGGACGTAATAAAAGTTTAGCAGCACAAGGAGTTAAATCAAGTTCGGCTAAAAATCCAGCCAAACAAGTTTCATTTCCGATGGTATGACTTTAAAACCTGACAATTTCTTTCAATTGTTATAGACACTAAAACATCTTAACCATTCAGCAAAAGACAAAGGATGAATTTAAAAGTGGTAAAAACTTTATTCCAGCCAAAAAACTATACCCAATCAACTGGAATTTTTGCTTTTTAGAACATTACTCTTTTTTACTTCATCCTATCTTAATATTCCAGAGCGTTTTTGTGTCTATATCTTTACATTTTGTAATGTAAATTACTTTCTCTAACCAATACCAAACAATATCGAGAGGTGAAAATGCTGCTATTTGAAACTGTTAGAGAAATGGGTCACGAACAAGTTCTCTTTTGTCATGGTAAAAATCCCGAAATTAAAGCAATTATTGCTATCCATGACACGACCTTGGGCCCAGCGATGGGAGCTACAAGACTCTTGCCTTATGTCAACGAAGAAGCTGCTTTAAAAGACGCACTTCGTCTGAGTCGTGGGATGACATATAAAGCTGCATGTGCCAACATCCCGGCTGGTGGCGGAAAAGCAGTCATTATCGCTAATCCTGAAAATAAAACAGATGATCTGTTGAGAGCTTACGGACGTTTTGTTGATAGTCTGAATGGGCGTTTTATTACCGGACAAGATGTCAATATTACCCCCGGCGATGTGCGGACAATCAGTCAAGAAACCAAACATGTTGTTGGGGTATCAGAAAAGTCTGGCGGGCCTGCTCCCATAACATCACTAGGAGTTTTTCTAGGAATTAAAGCTGCTGTAGAGTCTCGTTGGCAAAGCAAAAGACTTGATGGCATGAAAGTTGCAGTTCAAGGTTTAGGAAACGTAGGTAAAAACCTCTGTCGCCACTTACATGAGCATGATGTCAAACTTTTTGTTAGCGATGTAGATCCAGTAAAAGCGGAAGAAGCAAAACGGCTTTTTGGCGCAAGTATTGTAGAACCCGCCGAGATTTACTCTCTTGATGTAGATATCTTTGCTCCTTGCGCTTTAGGAGGAATTCTTAATAGTCATACAATTCCTTTTCTAAAAGCTTCTATTATTGCTGGTGCAGCTAATAATCAATTGGAGAATGAGCAACTACATAGTCAAATGCTTGCCAAAAAAGGCATTCTTTACAGCCCTGATTATGTAATTAATGCCGGAGGGCTAATCAATGTTTACAACGAAATGATTGGCTATGACGAAGAAAAAGCTTTTAAGCAAGTGCATAACATTTATGACACACTACTAGCGATTTTTAATATTTCTAAACAGCAGGGAATTACTACCAACGATGCTGCCAAACGATTGGCAGAAGACCGGATTCAGAGCGGTAAGCGAAACAGGACTAAAGCGATCGCAGCTTAATTGTTATTATCTTAAGGAGTAAAAAGTGGAAAAGAATACCTTTGCAACATCAGCTTACATTGCTACTTCACCAGAGAGCGCCTTTGAGTATCTTTGTAGTTTAAAAAACTTAGACGAATGGACGCTTTATAGCCGGATGAAAGAGCAAATTGACGAAGATACCTGGCTCGGAACTGCATCTGGTTATCACAAAAACCTCTATTATCATGTTAAAAAATTAGAAAATCCGCTTTTCTACGGCATTGAGTGGCACTGTGGATTAGAGTATCAGAAATATTTTCAGGTTTACCCAGTTTTGTTATTTCCCACCGACTACATCGAGCCGGGAACAGATGAAAAAGGCGTATACTTCCATTGGTTAAGCTTTGTCGATCCAAAACGGCAAACTCAGATGATTATGCAGGGAATTCACACGGTACACACTTCCGAGTGTCGTTCTCTCAAAGGTAATTTAGAACGCAAGGCTGGTCTGACCTCAGCAGCCAAAGGAAGCCACTTTATCGATACTGACACCATCTATGTTGATGCCCCAATTGAAATCGGCATTGAATACTTAAAAGACCTAAAAAACGTAGACGAGTGGGCACATTTACTGCGACCAAATGGTAATATTACCTCTGATTCCGGTGAATTCAAAGATGAATATGACCAGAAGGTAAAAGTTTCCGTCCGGGTTCATAGTCTGAGCAAATACTACTTGCTTGAACAAGAACACTTTTATCCAGACTACGAATATTATCAGCGTTCTGTAGCGTTACTCATCCCAACCGCTTATGCATTCGCTGATCCCGAAGCTTCAGGTTTCATCCTGCATCGAATCACATTCTGGAAAACAGATGGAACCGTCACCCACGGCAAACTTCAAATTGAAGACTTTGGCGCTGAGAGCATGAACATCAAACGTTTACTCGAAGCCAAAGCTGGAAACCTCAAATCATTTGACCGGGGAATGAGCTATCTACCAAAAACTCCAGAATCACTAGCCATTGGTCATTAGTCATTGGTCATTGGTCAACTAACAAATGACAAATGACAAATGACAATGGACAAAATATGAAACTGAAACAACTTACCATTACTATCCTCACTTTTTGTGTTGCCGCTTTTTCTGGAATCAAAGCTGCCTCAGCTGCATCCTTTTCAGTAATCGCCGACGGTCTATATAACGCTGGAGGTCTGAGCTTTAGCCCTGATGGTAATCTCTATGTTACAGAGGCGGGAATAGGGGGAAGTGGAGGTTGTGTTCCACCAGCAAGCGGTCAAGGCGATTCATTATGCTATGGCACAAGTGGGGCAGTTACCAAAATTGAGAATGGTAAAACCGAACGCATACTTACAGGACTTTCTTCCTTAGCATTACCAGATGGTACTGGAGCCGCCGGGCCTCGTGATATCAAATTTGATGCTCAAGGTAAACCTTATATTCTAATTGGGTATGGCGCTAATCCAGCCTTTCGCGATCGCAATTTAGGTAACACTGACCTCGGTAAAATCATCGCTCCCGACTTTAATACCAATTCCTGGAAGAGTATTGCCGATTTAGCTAACTATGAACTCGCCAATAATCCCGATAGTGGTGATGTCGGTAGCAATCCCTTGGGTTTTGTCATAGATGGCAACAATTTAGTTGCAGTTGATGCCGGTGCAAACGACTTACTCAGTGTTAATACTGGTGGCAGTAATTTGCAGGCGATAGTTGCGTTCCCCCAAGACATATTAGCTAATCCCGTCTTTCCACCCTCCGGTACACCATCTAATGAACCAGCACAGGTTCCATCTCAAGGTGAAGTGGTGCGATCGCCTACGGCGGGGCTTCGCCCATCGCAGTTTGCAACCCAAGCAGTACCCTCAAGTGTGACAAAAGGCCTTGATGGCGCTTATTACATCAGCCAATTTACAGGTTTTCCCTTCCCAGAAGGTGGGGCAAAAATCTATCGAGTCGGTGCTGATGGCAAACCATCAGTATATGCCGATGGCTTTACCCAACTGACAGACTTGGAATTTGATCCTGAGGGCAATTTATATGCTTTGCAGTACGCCAATCAGTCAGCTTGGAAGGGTGATTTTGATGGTTCTGTCATCAAAATAGCTACCGATGGGACACGTACAACTCTTCTGAGTGGGAATGGATTAGAGTCGCCTAGCGCCTTGACTATTGGTGCTGATGGTGCAGTATACGTCACAAACCGAGGCGATCGCCCTGGACTTGGACAAGTTCTCAGAATTGAAAATATCAAATCTGTCCCTGAACCGAGTTCTGCTTTAGGCATATTAGCGATCGGTGCTTTCGGCGTTGGTTGGTTGCACAAGAAGAGAGCTACTAAACCTCCCGTAAATGGAGCTGTGGCGCTCAAGTAAAGAGTTTCAAACCAATCCTGCGTTCTTCAAAGACTGGGATTCGTTGTCTTTAAAACCATAAAAGTTTCCACTTATTTAACTCTCAATCTCCAAAGGTATGAAACTCAAGTCATTTGCTCTTACATCTGTTACATTTTGTTTTGCTGCTATTTGTGGAATACCATCTGTACAAGCTGCAACGCTAACGACAATTGTCGATGGAGTCAGTAATGCACGGGGTGTTAGCTTTGGCCCCGATGGGACTCTTTACGTAGCAGAGCCAGGTATCGGAGGAAACGGGAATTGCCAACCATCTCCAAGTACACTGTTTCAGCCTATCTGTGCTGGTAACACTGGTTCACTCGTTAAAGTTACATCAGACGGCACCAAACAGCGTATACTTAATAACTTTCAATCTTTAGCAGAACAACCCACTGGCAACCAAGGTGCTGGTATTCAAGACATACAATTCGACTCTCAAGGGAATGCTTATCTTCTGACTGGGTTTGCTGGTTATCCAGGAAATCGTGATTTAGAAACACTTAACTTTGGTTCTCAATTCCCTATTCCAGAGCAGCAACTTGTTACTTTTCCCCCATCCACACCCGATAAAGTACTGAATAGCCCGCTTTTAGCACAACTTTTCAAAGTTGACTTGAATAGCGGGAAGCTGGACAGCATTTTCGACTTCGCCAAGTATGAAATCGCTAATAATCCAGATGGTGGGGATGTAGTTAGCAATCCTTTTGATTTGACCGTTAATGGCGACACTGCTTATGTCGTTGACGGGGGTGGGAACGCCGCTTACAAAATCAAACTTGACGGAAGTGAGTCTGAGGTAATTGGAATTCCCAAGAAAGTCCTTAGTGCTTCAAAATTGCCACCTTTACCACCAGGGCAAGAATTGCCTCCAGGGTTAATAGATATACTTCCAGGAGGAAAGATAGCAATTCAATCGGTATCTACAGGTGGCACAATTGGCCCCGATGGAGCCTTGTACGTTGGTGAATATACGGGTTTTCCTTATCCAGAAGGTGAATCGCGGATCTTCCGGATCAGCGAAGATGGGAACCCAGAGGTTTTTCTGGATGGGTTTACGCACATCACTGACCTAACCTTTGATGATCAAGGCAATTTGCTGGTGTTACAGTTCAGCGACAAATCTCAATTGAAGGGTGACTTAAAGTTCCTCCCTGGTTCTCTGATTCAAGTTGCTCCTGATCTAACTCGCACAACCCTCGTCACTGCCGGTGAAGGGCTGGAGTCGGCTGCTGGAATCGATATTGGCCCTGACGGGCAAATATACATCACCAAGCGCGGTGTTGGCCCAGATATAGGATCGGTTGTTCGGGTGGATGGTGTCGTTAGAAAAAGAGTCCCCGAACCTGGTTCAATAGTTGGTTTACTAGCACTTGCTACTGTAGGCGCAACTGCTGCGATCGCCAAGCGCAAACGTCCAGAAAAGTTGGATGAGTTACTACCCAAAGCAGAGATAGTCTAATTCCTCATTACCTGGTGTCAGGTAATAGTTAGAGAATAGGCTGCTGCCTCACACAGAAAGTTGCATTTCAAACAGGAGGCAGCAGCCCGAATATTAGGGTTCCCGAACTGGGACTGGGAACAAAATTAGTCTAGGAAAGAGTATACACTCATACAACCAGGACTTCAAACTCATGGGATTAGTCAAAAATTTATCAATCGGCATTCTCGGTACTGGATTCATGGTGCTGGCAACAGCAGCCCAAGCCAAGGCTGTAACATTAACTTACGACAGAAGTATCGGCGAACCTGGCTTCGGCCCTGGGCAACTGTTTGTTCCCCAAGGTATAGCGGTGGATAGCCAAGGGAATACCCTCATAGCTAACGGACGCGGTATTAACCCAGCGGATGGTACTCCTAACTACAACCTCGGTAACAAAATTGAAAAATTTAGTCCAAGCGGTCAGTATATTGGAGCAATTGGCTCCGGCGGCACAGGACCGGGGCAGTTTGACGAGCCAACAACTGTAGACTTTAATCCAGTAACAGGGGATTTGTATGCAGGTGATGTTTACAACAACCGCGTGAATCAATACGATTCTCAGGGTAACTTTATTAGATCCTTTGCAAATGGAGAATTTACCGGTCTCATACCAGGTAGGATTTTCTTTGGACCATCTGGTGTAACATTTGACAAAGCTGGCAACTTCTACATAGGTGATTTTAACGGCGAAAGGATTCTTAAATTCACCGCAGACGGACAGCCACTTGGTGTAATTGGTGGCACCGCTGGGACTGAACTTGGACAATTCCAAGGTGTAGCAGGTGTAAGAATTTCCCCAGTTAGTGGAAATATCTTTGTAGCTGACCAGTATAACAACCGCGTTCAAGTACTCGATCCAAATGGTAACCCTCTGTTGGCATTTGGTTCAGTAGGTAGCGAACCTGGACAGTTTCTTCAACCAATTGGCATCGAAGTGGACGAAGAAGAGAATATTTATGTAGCTGATTCTATCAACAGCCGCGTACAGGTATTTGATAAAAACGGTAACTTCTTGACTTCCTTCGGTGAAAATGCCCGCGATGCATCAGGTAACCCTGTACCGCCTCCAGCATTAACTGGTCCTCCTTTTGGCAATCCCCTCGACCTCACTCCCGGCAGATTTAACTGGACGGGTGGCACAAGCTACAAAGATGGCAAGCTTTATGTGGGCGATTTCTTCCAAGGTCGCGTCCAAGTGCTAAACGTAGAAGACAGAACTAAAGTACCTGAACCTAGTTCAGCATTGGGTTTAGCATTGCTCGGACTTGGGGCTGCTACCATCACATTGCGGAAACGTGGACAACAAAAGCCAGTCTTCAGTTTAGAGAAGTAACTGGAAAAACAGTGCTGAGTTCTCATGCTTGAGTAGCACTAAAGTGACCGATTCCGAGTTCAGAGGCTGAAGTTCCGAGTTCAGAGGTCGAAGTTCCGAGTTCAGAGGCAATACAGTTCACTTAAGAAAATTGTAGGTTGGGTAGAACGAAGTGAAACCCAACAAAGTCACGGAAGTGTTGGGTTTCGTTCCTCAACCCAACCTACGTAGAGTTGAGTTTTAGGCTTAACTGAACTGTATTGAGTTCAGAGGCTGAAGTTCCGAGTTCAGAGGTCGAAGTTTCGAGTTCAGAGGCTGAAGTTCCGAGTTCAGAGGTCGAAGTTCCGAGTTCAGAGGTCGAAGTTCCGAGTTCAGAGGTCGAAGTTCCGAGTTCAAAGGCTGAAGTTCCGAGTTCAAAGGCTGAAGTTCCGAGTTCAGAGGTCGAAGTTCCGAGTTCAGAGGTCGAAGTTCCGAGTTCAAAGGCTGAAGTTCCGAGTTCAGAGGCTGAAGTGGATTAAACAAAATCTAAAACTTCTGTTTCGTGGGTGCGTTATGCCCTTGGCTAACGCACCATCTCAATAAATTCGGTGCTATACTCTCGGCGGTAACACATCCTACAAACTTTTCTACGAAAATTTCAGGTTATTAAATCCGGAACAAGGGAGTTAAAAGCTGGATAACACAATAAAGCCAACATTATCAAGCTGCTTTCAGCACATTAACAGTTCATGCAAATTCTGATTTATTCATACAATTATCATCCAGAGCCAATTGGTATTGCACCTTTAATGACTGAACTAGCAGAAGGGCTGGTGAAGCGAGGGCATCAAGTGCGAGTAATCACAGGTATGCCTAACTATCCTCAGCGTCAGATTTACGATGGGTATCGAGGGAAGTTATACGTTACTGAACATAAAAACGGTGTCAAAATTCAGCGTAGTTACCTGCGGATTAAGTCTAAACCTAACCTTATAGACAGGCTACTGCTAGAGTTGAGCTTTGTTTTTACGAGTTTACCACAAGCCCTTAAGGGTGAGCGACCTGATGTAATTCTTTTAACAGTGCCGCCGCTACTAGTTTGTTTACCTGCAACCTTAATAGCTTGGCTATACAACTGCCCAGTAGTGCTGAACGTGCAAGATATCCTCCCGGAAGCTGCTGTGCGTGTTGGGCTAATTAAAAATAAGTTGATGATTCAAGCTTTGGAAGCTTTAGAAAAATTTGCCTACCGAACTGTACATACCATTAGCGTGATTGCTGATGGCTTTGTAGATAATTTAATAAATAAAGGTGTACCTGCTAATAAAATTGCCTGCATTCCCAATTGGGTGAATCTAAATTTTATCCGCCCTTTGCCGAAGGAGAATAATTCTTGGAGAGCTACCCATCAACTCGATGATAAATTTGTAGTGCTTTATTCAGGTAATATTGCTCTGACGCAAGGTTTGGAGACAGTAATAGAAGCAGCATCTCGGTTGCGTCATATTAATGATATTGTCTTTGCGATCGCAGGCGAACCCCAAGCCCTCGAAAGGTTGCAAAAACATTGTCTTGTTTGTGGTGCAGATAACGTTTTGCTGCTACCCCTGCAACCGCGAGAAAAACTACCGCAAATGTTAGCAGCCGCAGATGTCGGGTTGATTGTGCAAAAGAGCAATGTGATTTCCTTCAATATGCCTTCTAAAATACCACTGCTGTTAGCCAGTGGTCGCCCAATTGTCGGTTCAGTTCCCGCCGCCGGTACTGCTGCCAAAGCTATCAAAGAAAGTGGTGGCGGTATTATCGTTGAGCCAGAGTCAGCAGATGCTTTAGCTGGGGCGGTGCTGGATTTATATAATCAGCCGGAATTAGCAGCACAATTAGGACGCAAAGGAAGAAAGTTTGCGGTAGAAAACTATTCCTTTGAGCAAGCGCTAGATCGGTATGAAGACTTATTTTCGGATGCGATCGCCAAAAAAGCAACGAATTTGGATCTCTTGCCCGAATTGAGTTCTAAGGAATCACTTGTTGATCAAGACTTTTTGGTACATACCACGTCCCTTGTGCGCGTAGTCTCTCAACGACAAATGACAAATGACAAATGACAAATGACAAATGACTAATTCAGATCAGCTTAAAAAAACTGACCAAAGCTTGATCGCCTTATTGAGCGATCGCATATCATTATTAGCAGCATCAGAACAACCTTCTTTAGATGAACAACTGGCTGATGTGGCTCCCCTACTCGCTCAAGCTGGTATTCCTGAGTCTGTTTGGGCAAGTGTAGTAAATAGTTGTCATGCTACTCTGATTCCTAAATCTGCAACAAATCATGTCACTCCCCGACAAATTACCATCATCGGTGGACACGGCAGGATGGGAAGATTATTTCAAGAGCAGCTTTCGCTTGTAGGTCACAATGTTAGCATTCTCGAACATGAAGATTGGGAATACGCAGATAAACTGTTAAGTCAGGCAGAATTAGTATTAGTAAGCGTTCCTATTGAACATACAGTTGATGTTATCAAGCGTGCAGCGAAATACCTTGGCTCAAATACAGCTTTGTGTGACATCACGAGCGTAAAAACTCAGCCAACTCAGGCGATGCTCGAACACCATTCCGGCCCAGTCATGGGTTTACATCCAATGTTTGGGCCAAATATCAAATCGTTTTTGGGACAAAAGGTGGTAGTGTGCCTAGGTCGAAATGATGATTCATTTCAGTGGTTATTAGACTTTATCAAAAGTAAAGGTGGAGAAGTAATTGTTTGCACGCCTGAAGAACACGATCAAATGATGGTGATTATTCAAGCAACGCAACATTTCTGTAGATTTAGTCTTGGTGTTTTCTTAGCACAAGTACAAGTGGACGTAGAGCAGAGCTTAACAATGTCAACACCTAACTATCGTCAAGAAATTGACATTGTTAAACGTTTGTTTTCTCAAAATCCTAATTTATGTGTTGATATTATGCTAGCTACAGAAGAAAGGTGTAATGCAATTAGCTTTTTAGCTAAGACTTACAGCCGTTTAGCAAGACTGGTAGCAAGGAAAGATAGAGACGCACTAATTCAGGAATTTGAAATTACTCAAAACTTTTTTGAAGAAAAAATCAACGTTTTTCTACAGCCTTTAAATACAACCGATCTCCAACGAGATTTTAAACCCCAGATGCATACAAATATTAGCATTTGAAGGATAAAAACTATGCTGATAGACATCTTTCACGATCCCGTTTGTCCCTGGTGCAGAATTGGTAAAAAGCATCTGTTTGATGCACTGGCACAATGGCCAGAAAAAGAAGTAGATATCCGGTGGCATCCCTTTATTCTCGACAATACCATTCCTGATGAAGGGTACGAATTTCACAGCTTTATGCAAAATAGAAAAGGCATCAAAGCCCAAGAACTGCAATATCTGTTTGATTCTACGCAATATGCAGGTGAGGCTGCTGGAGTCAAGCTAAATTTTGAAAAAATCCGTTTGGCTGTCAATACTAAGCTTTCGCATCGATTGATTACACTCGCACCAGCAAAGGTAAAAAACGATGTCGTAGAAGCCATTTATAAAGCTTACTTTGAAGACGGTTTGAACATCGGAGATATTGAAGTTCTGATTGCCATAGGTAGAGCTTACCAAATGGATTCTAGGGAATTACGCCTACAATTGAGTGATGATGCTACGATTAAAGCTTTCGTAGCGGAATCAATATTTGCTCGACCGAATGGCATCAACAGCGTGCCGTTCTTCATCATCAATAATAAAGTAAAAATAAATGGTTCTCATTCGGTAGAAATGTTCCTTCAAGCTTTCAATTGTGCCACACTTGTAAATATATCAGCAAAAACATGGTAATTGACATTAAGCAAAAAAGTAAATTCAATCTGCAACCAATTCATCAACGTGTTTCGGTTACTTTCAACTATGAGGTTTACTTCACCAAAAATTTATTTGAGTTGAAAAACCCTACCTTAGCCCAAGTAATTACAGCAGATGGGGAGACAAAGCCGAAGAAAGTTGTAGCGATAGTAGACGCAGGAATATTACAACATCAACCGGAATTGGTTAAGCAATTAGTAGCGTATACCAAGTTTTATGCAGAGATAGTAGCGATCGCAGCCGAACCGATGATAATTTCGGGAGGAGAAGCTGCTAAAAACGATCGCAATTTAGTAGATCAAATCCACCAACAGATTGAAGCAGCCGGATTATGTCGCCATTGTTACGTGTTAGCGATCGGGGGTGGGGCTGTATTGGATTTGGTAGGATATGCAGCCGCAACTGCTCACCGGGGAATTCGTCTGATTCGGGTTCCGACGACGGTGTTAGCACAAAATGATTCCGGGGTTGGGGTGAAAAATGGCATCAACGCCTTTGGTAAAAAGAACTTTCTCGGCACATTTGCGCCACCTTATGCAGTTATAAATGATTCTGCCTTTTTGACAACCTTAGACGATCGCGATTGGCGTTCTGGAATCGCAGAAGCAGTCAAAGTGGCGCTGATTAAGGATGCTAGCTTTTTTGATTATATCCACTCTCACAGCCCAGCCCTTGCACGGCGAGACATGGATACTATGCAACAAGTTATTTATCGTTGCGCCCAGTTGCACCTAGAACATATTGCCAATAGCGGCGATCCTTTTGAAATGGGTTCGTCTCGTCCCCTGGATTTTGGACATTGGGCGGCTCATAAACTGGAGCATTTGACAAATTATCGCTTGCGTCATGGCGAAGCAGTTGCGATCGGTATTGCTTTGGATAGCACCTATTCCTATTTGGTAGGATTGCTGGATTGTTCAGAGTGGCAAAAGATATTAAGTACTTTATCGGCGTTGGGTTTCACGTTGTATGTGCCAGAACTGGTTGAGAAATTATCACAATTGGAACATCCTCATTGTCTGTTTCGGGGTTTAACTGAGTTCCGCGAACATTTGGGGGGAGAGTTGACTTTGATGCTGTTACAACGAATTGGAAAAGGAATTGAGGTTCATGAGGTGGATTTGTTTTTGTATAGGCAGGCAATATCGCTGTTGAGGGAGTTTTAGGATTGGATTTTAAACGCTCCAGGTAGCTGAGGGAAGCGCAAAGGAACGCTGAGGTTGTGAGATGATCTACTACTTTTGAGGGAGGCGGAGATTTTCAACCAGCACTATTAGGAAATGTACTAGAAAAGCAGTATAAAAAGCGAATAAATTGACACCTAATCGAAAAATTATTCAATGTCTTACCTGCTTGATATCTAGTATTGTTAAATAAGAAGCAAAAAGTTTTTCATTACATCTTTTAAAAGAATACGCAGGTTTGGATAGTTTGAATTAAATTGACATCGGATTATCTGGATTTGTTTTTAATTTGAAGATAGTTATCAATAATGATTAATGGCTTTTGACTAATAACTCTTCCAGAGATATTCTCTATGATTTTTGATTCCCGTTCCTACAAAACCCTTGGCGGTGTACTTGTTTCTCGCTCCATCACAGAAGTTAAGATGGACACTGCTCTCGAAGACATTCTATTCCACTTAAATTCTCAGCGTGGAGGTTTGTTAAGGAGCAGTTACGAATATCCAGGCAGATACAAAAGATGGGCGATCGGATTTGTCAATCCACCATTGGAATTGACTACACAGGACAATGCTTTTACTTTGATAGCGTTAAATGAACGCGGTCGGGTGCTTTTGCCATTACTATTAGAGTGTTTATCCAACTCAATCCAACTGGAGAAAGTCACCCTAGACAATAACAATGTTGTAGGCTTTGTTAAACCTACCAAAAAACTATTTGCTGAAGAAGAACGCAGTAAACAACCTTCAGCATTTACAGTTGTCCGCGAAATTTTACACACTTTTTCTAGTCAAGAAGACGAGCATTTAGGATTGTATGGTGCTTTTGGTTATGACTTAGTTTTTCAGTTTGAACCAATTACCCAACGTCTAGAACGTCCTACAGATCAACGGGATTTAGTACTTTATCTGCCTGATGACTTGATAGTTGTTGACTACTATCAGCAACGCGCATTTCGTTTACAATATGAATTTGAAACAGCGCATGGCAGCACTAATGGTCTTCCTCGAACAGGTGAGTCTGTAGATTATCAAGGGAAACATCTTCTCCCAAATCAAACTGCTGACCATAAAGTAGGCGAGTATGCCAAAAAAGTTGAGGGTGCGCTCGATTATTTCCGCCGAGGCGATTTATTTGAAGTAGTTCCTAGTCAAAACTTTTTCGAGGGCTATGAAGATGAACCCAGCAAACTATTTGAAACTTTAAAAGAAATAAATCCTAGTCCTTATGGGTTTATTTTTAATTTAGGTGGAGAATATCTGATTGGCGCATCTCCAGAAATGTTTGTGCGGGTTGAAGGTAGACGGGTAGAAACCTGTCCCATTAGTGGCACTATTAGCCGGGGACAAGATGCTCTTGACGATGCCGTGCAAATTCGTCAGTTACTCAACTCCCACAAAGATGAAGCTGAGTTGACCATGTGTACTGATGTCGATCGCAATGACAAATCCCGAATCTGCGAACCTGGTTCAGTACAAGTGATTGGTCGTCGTCAAATAGAATTATACAGCCACCTGATTCATACAGTAGATCACGTTGAAGGGACACTGCGATCGCAATTTGATGCCTTAGATGCCTTTCTTTCGCATACATGGGCAGTTACAGTCACCGGCGCACCCAAAAGAGCCGCAATAGATTTTATTGAACAGCATGAACGTAGCGCCCGACGTTGGTATGGTGGAGCAGTTGGCTATTTAAATTTCAATGGGAATTTAAATACTGGATTAATTCTGCGGACAATCCGATTAAAAGACTGCATCGCCGAAGTGCGAGTTGGGGCTACAGTCCTTTATGACTCCATACCTCAAGCAGAAGAACAAGAAACAATTACCAAAGCTGCTGCTTTATTTGAGACGATTCGTCGTGTAAAGGAAACGAGTCAGAAAATTGATGAATCCAGTTCTATAAAATTAACTAAAATCCTACCTTGTGCCTCAGCTGGCAAACGCATCTTACTAATAGACTACGAAGACTCATTTGTTCATACCCTAGCCAATTACATTCGCCAAACTGGTGCAAGTGTTACTACACTCCGTCATGGTTTCTCAGAATCTCTATTCGATACAGAACGCCCTGACTTAGTTGTTTTATCTCCTGGCCCTGGTAGACCAAGTGATTTTGGGGTTCCCCAGACAGTCGGCGCCCTTCTTCATCGCCAAATTCCTATTTTCGGAGTTTGTCTGGGACTGCAAAGCATCGTTGAAGCATTTGATGGAGAATTGGGAGTCCTCAACTATCCCCAACATGGTAAATCTTCACGGATTTTCGTCACCGATCCTAATTCCGTAACCTTCAAAAATTTACCACAATCTTTTCCAGTGGGTAGATATCATTCATTATTTGCCCTACCGCAACGTTTGCCAAAAGAACTCAAGGTAACAGCGATTTCTGATGACGACGTAATTATGGGCATTGAACATCAGACACTTCCCATCGCCGCCGTTCAGTTTCATCCAGAGTCAATCATGACTCTAGCGGGAGAAGTCGGTTTGGAAATCATTAAAAATGTAGTGCGTGCATATACGCAAGTTGAAGAGTCATTAGTCATTGGTCATTAGTCATTAGTCATTGGTCATTGGTCATTGGGCATGGGTTATTAATTATTCTCCCCTGCTCCCCCCACTCCCCCACTTTGTACAGACGCGATTAATCGCGTCTCTACCCAGACGCGATTAATCGCGTCTCTACCCACTCTCCACTCCCCCTAGCTGCTTATGACTAACCAAGTTGCCCCTCCCCGCCATATTCTTGAAGAAATTGTGTTGCATAAAAGGCAAGAAGTCGCACAAATGCAGCAAGAACTGCCTTTAACCTCCTTGCGACAACAGTTAAATGCAGCCCCGACTGTGCGAAATTTCTTGAATGCTTTGCAAGAAAATCCTAACCAACCTAGCTTAATTGCCGAGGTAAAAAAAGCATCACCTAGCCGTGGGATTATCCGCGCAGATTTTGACCCGGTAGCTGTTGCTCAAGCTTATGAACGAGGTGGTGCAGCTTGTTTATCAGTCCTGACTGACCAAAAGTTTTTTCAGGGGAGTTTTGATAATCTGCGGGCTGTGCGATTACAAGTAGCATTACCCCTACTGTGCAAGGAGTTCATCATTAACCCCTATCAAATTTATTTAGCACGAACAGCAGGTGCAGATGCAGTCTTGCTGATTGCCGCCATTTTATCAGATCAAGAACTCCAAGATTTTTTGCAACTAATTCATGATTTAGGCATGAATGCACTGGTAGAAGTCCATACCTTGGCTGAACTGGATCGAGTGCTAAAGCTTGACAACCTAAGTTTAGTAGGAATCAACAATCGTAATTTAGAAGATTTTACCCTTGATTTAAAAACAACACAGCAACTTTTAGCAGAGCGTCAACAACAATTACAAAGTTTGGATATCACCGTCGTCAGCGAGTCTGGACTGTATACACCTGCTGATTTATCTCTTATCGCTGAAGCTGGTGCGCGTGCAGTTTTGATCGGAGAGTCTTTAGTTAAACAAAGCGATGTAGAACAAGCAGTGCGTAGTTTGCTAAGACTTGATCCTCCCTAACCCTCCTTAAAAAGGAGGGAATTAGAGCAAGCCTTTTTAAGGCGGTTGGGTGGATATTTGGGAAAATAGGTTTTTTGCGGAATCTGGGTAAAGGGGACATTTAAGGGGCAAAATTCCCTTTTCCCTTCCCCCTTAACCCTTTCTTTATTCCCTAACAGAGCTAAAAGACTCATTCACGAGTATCAAAGACTCATTAACGGAGCTAAAAGACTCATTCACGAGTATCAAAGACTCGTTAACGGAGATAAAAGACTCATTCACGAGTATCAAAGACTCATTAACGGAGATAAAAGACTCATTCACGAGTATCAAAGACTCATTAACGGAGATAAAAGACTCATTCACGAGTATCAAAGACTCATTAACGGAGATAAAAGACTCATTCACGAGTATCAAAGACTCATTA
>NZ_JAIVFS010000046.1:60897-64399 GCF_020829645.1 Nostoc mirabile CHAB5784
TTAACGGAGATAAAAGACTCATTCACGAGGATCAAAGACTCGTTAACGGAGATAAAAGCCTCATTCACGAGTATCAAAGACTCGTTAACAAAAAATTTAGCATGGGCATCGCTAATTGCTAAGTGTAAAATATTTCAAAACTATTAAACAATCATTAACTATTCTTCAGCATGACTTCTATCTCCGCTTCCTTTCAAACATTACGCGATCGCCAACAGTGTGCTTTAATCCCCTTTATCACAGCAGGCGATCCTAACTTAGAAACCACCGCCGAGGCTTTACGCATCTTAGATCGTAACGGCGCTGACTTCATCGAGTTGGGCGTTCCCTACTCCGATCCTCTAGCAGATGGGCCTGTGATTCAAGCAGCAGCAACCCGCGCTTTGCAAAAAGGCACAAAATTAGAGCAAGTGCTAGAGATGTTGCACATAGTGATTCCTAGCCTAAAAGCGCCAATAATTCTATTTACTTATTACAATCCCATTTTGCACCGGGGTATTAAGTCGTTTTTAGCGCAAATTGCCACTGCTGGCGTGCAAGGGTTAGTAGTACCAGACTTACCCTTAGAAGAAGCAGAAGAATTAATCCAAACTGCTGCATCTTTCGGAATTGAGGTAATTTTACTCGTAGCTCCTACCAGTTCTAGAGATAGAATTGAAGCGATCGCTCATCAATCTCAGGGTTTTATCTACCTAGTGAGCGTTACAGGCGTTACAGGTATCCGCGCTCAAATTCAAGACCGCGTAAAATATTTATTAACAGATTTGCGAAGCGTCACCGATAAACCCATCGGCGTTGGTTTTGGCATCTCCGGGCCAGAACAAGCACATCAAGTAAAAGAATGGGGTGCAGATGCGGTGATTGTTGGTAGTGCCTTCGTTAAAAAATTAGCTGAAGGTAGCCCAACTGAAGGATTGCAAGCTGTAAAAGAATTTTGTCAGGAACTCAAAGCAGCCATTACTCCAGTATCCCTGCAACAAGTTGGTTCCGCAAAATAAAAAAGCTCTCTTTTCTCTCTCTGCGTTCTCTGCGCCTCTGTGGTTCGATAAAGAAATAACGAACCGCAAAGGGCGCAAAGGTCGCAAAGGAAGAAATACAAAGGAAATCTTGGCTATGAAACTCCTGCTGAAATCTGTCAAAATATTAATTTATAGCGTACTTCTAGTAGTAGGTTGGGTGGAGGCTTTGCGTAACCCAACATCCTGATATGTGTTGGGTTGCGCTCCGCTCCACCCAACCTACATCTAATGCTGCCCCTCGGTCACTAAGCATAGTCGTTCGCGGAGCGTCTCGTTCGCGCAGCGTCTCCGACAGGAGAAGAGAAGTGCTGCTCCTCTTATTTTATTAAGATAATGAAATACCTGCTGAAATCTGTCAAAATATTAATTTATAGCGTACTTCTAGTTAGCGCCTGTGCTATTACAGTCTTCGCCCACGATCGCATTGACCACAAACAATACAAATACCATTGGAATCACAATGTTGGACAATACGCTCGCCTAGCTGTAAGAAAGAACGTAACTGACCTGACATCAGCAGAGAAAACAGCCTTAGTCAAGGCTATCAAAACCTTAAAAACTACAATTCCCGCAGGTAGCAAGCTCAGTATTTACGACCAATTCGTTGCCATACATATAGGGGCAACACGCTTGATTCATAACCATAAAGGACATTCCAATGGTTCCGTTCAAGAACTTGCTCATGAAAATGCCGCATTTTTCCCTTGGCATCGAGAATATATTCGCAGATTTGAACAAGCACTGCAAGCAGTAGACCCAAATGTTACTCTCCCATACTGGGATTGGACAGACGCCAAAGCACTTGATGTGATTTTTAACGATGACTTTCTTGGTTCTAACGGTCAAGGAGTAACCATCAAAATTCCAAATCAAGGAAACTTTACAGGCGGCCCTGTGCCTGGGGCTTTTGCTGCTGCAAATGGCTGGGTTATGAATCCAGCATTAAACATTGACCCAGATACCCAAACATCATTAGGTACATCACTTGTCCGCTTTCTACGACTACCTCCTGCCAGCGATTACCCTGTACCCAAAAAAGATATTGAGCGTGCCCTGGCTCTTAATAACTATTCTCTATTTCGCCCTGCTTTGGAAGGATTTATCTCTGTAGATGAGCAGGGTAAAGTCACCCCAGGAGGATTCATCCATAACTACATTCATGGTTTAGTTGGTGGGGTACAGATAGACGCAAGCACAAGACCCGTAAAGTTTAAGGGCTTGGGTACTATGAGCAATATACCAAGTTCGCCTTATGACCCAGTGTTTTGGTTGCATCATGCGAATGCAGACCGCCTCTGGGCTGAATGGCAAGAGAACGGTCATAAAGGTAGCGATTTTTATCCTGTTGGTGGTCAGCCTTACGGACACAACCTTAAAGACCGAATGTGGCCTTGGGACGGCGGTATGTCTACCCCCAAAGCTACGGCGTTAGGAGATTTAGTATCTCTATTACCAAATTTTAACTCCGACGATTTGGTGCGCCCTATAGACGTTTTGAATCACAGGGAACTTGGTTATACCTACGAAACCCGTGAAAGGGAAACGCGAAAAGAATTTTATCTGTGGGATAAGTTCTAAAAAGTTAGAACGAAAGTAAAAAATACTTGAACATAAAGGATTTTCAACTGTGGTAAGCATCCAAGACATCAACGCTTTAATTTCAACTACGCCTGTGCTACCTGACCTTTTAGGCAGGTTTGGAAAATTCGGCGGTAAGTACGTCCCCGAAACTTTAATGCCTGCATTAACTGAGTTAGAAGCGGCATTTAATCAATATTGCAATGAGCCGAGTTTTGAAGCAGAACTGCAAAACTTACTGCGCGATTATGTAGGACGACCCAGCCCATTATATTTTGCTGAACGCTTGACAACAAACTACGCTAGACCAGATGGCACGGGGCCGCAAATTTATTTAAAGCGTGAGGATTTAAATCATACAGGCGCTCACAAAATTAATAATGCTTTAGCTCAGGTGTTACTAGCTAAACGCATGGGCAAGCAACGGGTGATTGCAGAGACAGGTGCAGGACAACACGGCGTAGCGACTGCAACTGTATGTGCTAGGTTTGGTTTGAAATGTGTAATTTACATGGGCGTCCAGGATATGGAACGCCAAGCCCTGAACGTGTTCCGCATGAAGTTAATGGGGGCAGAAGTTCGTCCAGTTGAGGCAGGTACGGGAACTCTCAAGGATGCAACTTCTGAAGCAATTCGAGATTGGGTGACGAATGTAGAAACAACTCATTACATCCTGGGTTCTGTTGCTGGCCCTCATCCCTACCCAATGATTGTCCGTGACTTCCACGCGATAATTGGTATAGAAACTCGCGCTCAGTCCCAAGAGAAATGGGGAGGATTACCAGATATTCTACTGGCTTGCGTGGGTGGAGGTTCCAATGCGATCGGCTTGTTTCATGAGTTTATGCATGAACCTTCGGTGCGCTTAATCGGAGTCGAAGCGGCGGGTGAAGGTGTAAATACAG
>NZ_JAIVFS010000047.1 GCF_020829645.1 Nostoc mirabile CHAB5784
CTAATTTTAATTATGAAAAAGAAAAAAAGGGCAAAGCCAACTTTATTCAAGCCCCCGGATTTATCCGTGGGGTAATAATTACGAATTACGAATTACGAATTACGAATTGGAGCGAAGCGACTTGACCTGGGGATGTACTTATCAATAATCTTTCAAACGGGATAGGAAATTTTCCTTCACCAATGTCATAGCCATAAAGCCCCAGAACCATGCTCCTAATCAGGCTCAACACACTATTGTGGGTTCGGTTTTAACTGTCAGGATAATTATTAATATACCTGCTGATTAGTCGCGTCAAAATAGTTTCTTCCATTCATAGCGGGTGGCGATCGCCGCCAGTGGGGCTGCTCCTAAGAAACCATTCTGTTTTCTTAGGAGAGGGTTAATGCTGGACTGTTATACCTTGCCGCTGTCCTCAGTACCTTTCCATTTTGGTGTCAAGGCGTACTACGGAGCCAAGCGAGACTGCGCGATAAACCTGCTTGGGAACGGAATTTTGTCATGATCGCACCTTGGCTGATCATTGCATTGACGCTTGTTACAGCGATCCCCGACCTGGTAAATCACAACTGGGCGACGGAGGCGATCGCCAGAGCATCTGTAGGGCTACTGCTCATCCTGGTAAGTGCAGAACAACTCTTTATCAGAAGCCAAATTCGGCAAGAATCCTGATTACTAGACAGGCAGCACAGGGAGAGCGATCGCTCTCCCTGCGGGCGAGTACGCCATCGCAATCCTGACTTTTCACGGGAAGTCCTAAAACCCCCGTTAAGACAGCAGGGCTGTTTCATTCCATTTCAAACAGGATTTGTCAAGATGGTTAGCGATAAAATTGTAAATAAGGGTGACAATAAGATGAACATTTAAGCCCTTAAATATCAGTAAAATAGTTCATTTTCTCGGCACGCTGGTAACAAAATAACCAATTTTTAATTGCTAGAACCCTTGATTTTTAAAGCTCTTTGGGGAATGAAACAGCCCTGGTTAAGACAGAAGGTAGGGGATAGGGTGTCGGGTGTAGTGAAAAAAAGAAAGTCTTACTACACCCGACACCCTTTGACTTTTCTACATACCGTGAAAAGTCAGATATGGCACCAGTATCTGCGTCGCTTTGCAGTTGATCACTAGTATCGTTTTATCAAGCAGCGTTTGCATTGGACATTACCTCATTTTTCCACCCCTGAGCAGTCTCAACGTTGGAGTGATTTGATGCCTTTACTCTCGTGGCAGTTGTGGTTGGCAAAAGATAGTATCAAAGATTGCCCTCTACCTTGGCAACAGCCAAGCCAGAAATTATCCCCTGGTCGAGTCGCTAACTCCTTTACAGCAGTTTTGGCTCGGGTTGGAACACCTGCACCTGACCCCAAACCCAGAGGAAAGTCTCCTGGTTGGACTCCTGGTAGACCTAGAGCGCCACGGACTCGTTATCCCATTGTCAAAAAAGCTTTTACCAAGCCCAAGAAAGTATCTAAAAATACTGCTTAACTGCTTTTAATCTCTTTTATTGCTCTGGTTTTATTTTATTGTTCGATATGCAGACAATTGCTTCAAATGTCGAGCTATTTTTGCTTGCTTTAGTCTAAACTCCAGTACTTCTTCAAGAGCATTTTTCCGAAATCGCCATTTTTACTTTTGTAGATTTACCATGTTAGAGTCAAGCATATGAGTAAAAACATGCCTGATAACTTGATAAAAGAGGAAGTTGAACGTCTTTACGATCGTATTAGAGCCAAGATTGAACACGAAGACAACCTTGTCAATCAGAGAATAATGTGGATGATTACTTTACAGGGGCTATTATTTACTGCCTACGGCTTTTCCCTTAGTGCTGAAGCCACTTCATTGTCTGTTTCAAGCTCCGATAAAATGTCGTTTATTTCGACATTAACAACACTACGTCAGGCAATGGTTGCGCTGGGTGTTGGATCATCTTTTGCTACATTACTGGGTGTGATTGCTGCTCATCGAGCAATTCGTGATGATGAGCGTACCTTACGCCGTGGGCAAGACAACTCTAAATCTGATCTAAAAACTTTTCCGAATCCGATTGGACGACGTGTCACGAATATAATAGGCATGATCTGTGGTTTAGCTTTTCCATTCCTTGGCGGAGTAGTTTGGATGTGGATAGGAAGATTGTTACCTAATCCTTTAATTGTTGTTATTGCGCTTGTTTTGATATTTGTTATGGGCATAGTTATATGGCCATTCATTGACTTTAAATAATTTCTATTTGAGCTTATGTCCAGAATTGTTAATCATTTGTTTACAACCATGTCTAACAAGGGCGTGCACTCGAAACGGAAGTTTACGCTATCGGTTATGATGCAAGGATTATCGTCCTCCGGTGACGCGCCATCCGTTAGACCGCTAGACCTCGGTTAGGACAGTACTGTAAGATTGCTGGTGAGGTGAAGAATCAACTGAGATTTATACCCGGAGCAATCATCACGATTATGATCACTGGCACTCATTGGGGAATCCCGGTTGGTTGTACCAAGATGTATTGCCCTATTTCAAGAAATCTGAGAACCAGCACTGCGATGCCAACGCATACCACGGGGTTAATGGGGAGTTGAGCGTAACCGAAGGTGGTAGCAAAGTCGGTCAACAACTCTAGTAGGATTGATTAGCCTACGTTTGAGGGGTGTTGCACACTAAGACATTTATAGATAAGACACTACAATCCTTGTAATTGCCATGAATCGCATTCTTACAGCATCAGAACAGTTGATGTGGTTGTCATACAACAACAGCCCGGAAAATGTTACCTTGTCGGCGACCATTAATGGGTCATTTACAATTGAGTTATTAACTGAAGCTTTGGCTTGGCTACAACTGAGGCATTCTCGGTTAAGAGTAAAAATAGTCATTAATAATCAAAATCAGCCACAATTTTCCTTAGAAAATGTTCCACCTATTCCACTACGAGTAATTGAGCGGCAAGGAGAAGAACATTGGTGTTGGGAGATGATAGAAGAATTACGTCAGCCTTTGAGTTGGAACAAAGAGCCACTGCTACGCGTATTGTTGCTGCACTCACCTGATATTTCTAACCTAATAATTACTTTTCATCATTGCATTGGTGATGGTTTATCAGGAGCTTATCTGATCCGAGATATCTTGCAATTTATTGGTGAACCAGACAGCCCTCGTGAGCTTTTACCAGACTTGCCTCCTGTTGATGAAATTATCCCTAATGCGACAAAAAATTGGGTTGAGGAAGATTTAGATAGTTCGATAGAATTGAAATCTATATTAACAACAACTTATCGAAATAATCAGGGAGTAAATACTTTAGAAACATTTCCCATTCGCCTGTTTCGTTGGACGCTATCTCCTTGGGAAACTACCAAGCTTATAGCTCGCTGTCGAGAAGAGAAAACTTCTGTTCACGGTGCTTTATGCGCTGCATTTTTTTTAGCGATCGCTGCTGAAATCAAATCTCATAATGAGATTATTCTCAAGTGTCTTACTCCAATAAATATCCGTAACTATTTAACAATTGATGTTGGCAAAAATCTGGGAGAATACATTACTCGACAAGTCACGGCTCATCGATTAAACCAAAAGACCGATTTTTGGGATTTAGCACGTGAAGTTAAATATAAGCTCAATCAATTGGTAGCAGACGGAAAAATATTTGACGATGTACTAAAAGCAAGAGCCTTATTGTCTAGTAATTCTAACAAAGGTGAGGAAACTTTAGATGCTAGAGATTTAGGAGGAATAGATATTGTAATTACTAATTTGGGGAATCTAAATATTAAACAGGAGTTTGGAAATTTACAGCTACAGGAATTTTATTTTATGGCTACGGGGGCAAAATCTCTACCACTTTTGATAAGTGTAGCAACACTTCAAGATAAAATGTGTTTTCTTTGTCGTTACCAAGAGTCTCTTGTGCCTGATGCAAACGCCTACAACATAAAAAACACAGCTATGGAACAATTGCTTACTGCCCTTGTATAAGTCGGGTAGCAAATGCTACTTGCATTTCTAAAAAAAAGGCTAGTTGGTACTCCCAATCGGTCGGCATCCACGGTGAGTTGAAGCAAAGCATCACAGATCCTAGAGGCAGATCGTCCACACCCAGCACGGGTGCTGAATGACACGTCTGAATTCCGTGAGCGACACATAAGTCCCGCCATCCTTTCGACCAGCGATCATCGTTGGCAATGTCCGCGCAGGTGACGTGCTTCTACTAGAAACAGTGTCATCTACATGATCGCATTTGCACAAGAGCTAGGAAAATTTCTTTTCATTAATGGTCTAGAAATTTTTCTGGTGCTATTTTTTTTAGCATGATCTCGATTGGTTTTACGGCTGCTGCGTGGTGGTTCGTGGAACAACAATCCGAGGAACTGCCGTTCGGCGAATCGCAACAGGAACGCGCGTGACAATAGGAACAACAACGTGGGTTTTCGGGTTGTGGTTGCGGCTCCCCTCAGCACTCTTCTGCTGTCAGAACTGATGAATGGGAATTCATCGGGCGTACCAAAGAAGAGTCCAGACCTACTCCAGTGAGGTTGGTAACAATCTCCGAATATCAAACCGAGTCGATAGCTTGGTAGGCTGCGAGGTCGAACAGTTGTCCGACTCATCCCATTTATGATTATGATGGGTGAATAAGTTCGTAGTCAGGACTTTAGTCCTTGATTTGAGCGCTAAAGCACCTACTACAAACTCAGCAAAGACAGACTACTAAAAAATTCCACAATTTTTGTTGCAATCATAGTTAGGCAAGTTTACCTTGTGGAAAACTTGTGGAAAAACTCAGTTACTTTTCCACAAGGTAATTATACTTAATTAAGTTTCATCGGCGATGTCTCAAGTTTTCCAGAGATATATCTACAAAAAGTAAGATTTTTCCCATAATCTAAGTTAAATTTAATCAATTTTTATACGTTACTTAATATTTTCGACTAATTATTCAGCCATCAATGCTAATTATTAGAGTGCTGGTTGTGGAAAACTTACAATACATCTTCAGGATGGTTTTTGAGAACGACTAGTCATATTGATGCGATCGCTCAGTTGGCGGATTGTTTGTGCTAAGGTGCGATCGCTCTGGTGGAGTTGGGTAATTTTATCGCAACTATAGATTACCGTGGTATGGTCTTTACCACCAAACTCCTCGCCAATTCTCGGCAAACTCAGAGACGTGTGTTGGCGCATGAGATACATTCCTATTTGACGCGCCCAGCTAATCTCTCTTCGTCGTGAGTTACTTTTGAGATCGTCTATTGAAACATCAAAATTATCCGCTACAACCTTTAAAATTGCTTCTGGAGTAGCTGCCATTTTTTCATTAGGCGGTTCTAAAACTGGTGTGATATTTTCTACCGTCATCGGTAAGCCCCAAATAGAAATATAAGCTACCGCCCGAATTAAAGCTCCTTCTAATTCTCTAATATTAGAAGTATAGTTAGAAGCAATATACTCAATCACGTCGCGGGGAAGACTAATATTTTCATCCTCAGCTTTTTTTTGCAAAATTGCCATTCTCGTTTCTAAATCCGGCTTTTGGATATCTGCGATTAATCCCATAGAAAACCGAGAACAAAGCCGTTCTTGCAAGCTAGGAATCTGATTAGGAGGACGATCAGAAGCAATGACAACTTGTTTACCAGCTTCATGTAAAGTATTAAAAGTATAAAAGAATTCTTCTTGAGTGTATTCCTTCCCTTCAAGAAATTGAATATCATCAACTAATAAAACATCGGCGGCTCGATAATGCTCTCGAAAACTTTGCATACTATCTTTACGAATCGCTGTAATTAAATCATTAGTAAACTGCTCAGTCGAAACATAAAATATTTTACAATTAGGCGAAATTTCCCAGCGATAATGGCCAATAGCCTGCATAAGATGAGTTTTACCCAAACCTACGCCACCGCATAAAAATAAAGGATTAAACTCTTTACCTGGAGATTCCGCAACTGCCAAAGAAGCCGCGTGAGCCATCCGATTGTTAGCACCAACTACAAACCGCGAAAAGACATATTTAGAGTTTAATTCAGTAGTTTTATGATTGTGATTAGGAACAGCTTCGGAAATACTGCTAGGATTTGGTGATTCCCAAGAAACCTCTCGTTCACTCAAATGAGAAACTTCATCACCTTGAGCAACAGTAATGTAAATTCCTACGGGATGACCCAGAATATCTTGTACCACATGAGCAATGGTATTGATGTAATACTTCTGTAACCAATTACGAGCAAATGGGTTAGGAGTACAGATTACCAAGCAATTATTTTCTAATCGCTCTGCACTAGCAGTTTTGATCCAAGTTTCAAAGGTGGGCCGGGATAGTTCAAGCTGTAGGCGCTCTAGTACCTGACTCCACAGACTTTCTATGGGAATTTCCATTATCCACCACCCTTGCTGCTAACCGTCACAATAGAAGAGAAAGCACTAATTTAGCATCCAGACACGCTAGACCTAGAATAAGCTTTTAAGTTGTAATCATTTTGGGACATACCCGGTAGGCAAGATCCTAACACCAGTGATTGATATGGAGAAGCAACGACACATGAAGACAACAAACCATGATTTAGCGCCCAAAAAGATTAATACCAGGGGTTTACCTCACAGGTTGTGGATGCTCTCATCCGGGGTAGCAGTGGTGTTCCTGGGGAGCTGCTCTCTTTTACCTGCTAAAACCTTTGAGATTCGACAAAGCGAGATTCAAGCCCAAAGGACAATAGAACCCAATCCGGTAATTGTCCCCCCGCCAATTATCTCTTCGTCTGAAGATCCTAATTTTGTGGTAAAAGTAGTGCAAAGTGTGGGGCCTGCGGTAGTTCGCATCGATTCTTCCCGAACAATCACTTCTCGCGTACCAGACGAATTTAACAACGATCCATTTTTCCGGCGGTTTTTTGGAGACGGTGCGCCACAGCCTAGACAACGGGTAGAGCGGGGTAGTGGCTCTGGATTTATCATTAATTCTTCAGGTCAAATTTTGACCAATTCCCATGTGGTAGATGGTGCTGATAGAGTGACTGTCACACTCAAAGATGGCCGGACTTTTGATGGTAAAGTACTGGGTGAAGATGCGGTAACGGATGTAGCTGTGATCAAAATTGATGCTAATAATCTGCCAACCTTAGCTGTGGGTAATTCCGATGCTTTGCAACCAGGAGAAGCAGTCATCGCCATTGGTAATCCGTTAGGCTTAAATAATACCGTAACTTCTGGGATTATTAGTGCTACAGGTCGTTCTGGTAGCGATATCGGTGCTAGTGACAAGCGGGTTGATTACATTCAAACGGATGCAGCGATTAACCCTGGTAACTCCGGTGGCCCATTGCTAAATGTTCGTGGCCAGGTAATCGCAATGAACACAGCTATTATTCGAGGCGCTCAAGGTTTGGGATTTGCTATCCCCATTAATACTGTGCAAAGAATTTCCCAGCAATTAATTGCTACAGGCAAGGTGGATCATCCTTATTTGGGTGTTCAAATGGTGACACTAACACCAGATATTAAAGAAAAAATAAAAAATAGAGCAGGCGATCGCTTAAATCTTACAGCAGATGAGGGCGTTTTGCTGGTTGAGATTGTGCCGCGATCGCCTGCATCGGTGGCTGGACTCCGAGTCGGTGATGTGATTAAAAGCATTAATAACCAGCCTGTTACTAAAATTGAAGAAGTACAAAAGCTAGTAGAAAATAGCAAAATCGGTACTAATTTACCAATAGAAGTGGAACGCGATGGGCAAACTATCCAGTTAGGAGTCCAACCTGCTCCTTTGCCCGTGACACGCGAGGGATGATGTTAGTCATTTGTCATTTGTCATTTGTCATTTGTGAATGCCCAATGCCCCATTCCCAATTCCCTACTCCCCATTACCCATTACTTAAAGGAGTTTTATCATGAGTGAGTTAGCGCCAATAATTCAATTAGGAAATCCAACATTACGCCAAAAAGCTGCTTGGGTTGAGAATATTCAAGATGAGCATATCCAAAAGTTAATTGAAGACTTAATCGCCACTGTTGCCAAAGCTAACGGTGTGGGGATTGCTGCGCCTCAAGTAGCACAATCCTATCGTTTATTTATTGTGGCTTCCCGTCCTAATGCCAGGTATCCCAATGCCCCAGAAATGGAACCTACTGCTATGATTAATCCCAAAATTATTTCTCATTCAACTGAAGTTGTCAAAGATTGGGAAGGTTGTTTAAGTGTTCCAGGAATTAGGGGGTTAGTTCCTCGATATAAAGCTATTGAAGTGGAATACACTGACAGCCTCGGCAACTTACAAAAGCAAGAATTAACCGATTTTATCGCTCGGATTTTTCAACACGAGTATGATCATCTCGACGGGATCGTATTTGTAGATCGCATAGAAAACACTCTCGATATGATTACTGAGCAAGAATATCAACAACGAGTAGTTAACAAATAAAAATAATTCGTACTTCGTAATTCGTAATTCGTAATTCGTAATTCGTAATTGAATTAAATCCGACACTAGGGGTGGGGTTTTTACCTACCTTAAGATACAAGGACTTTTTCGCCCACAAGGGATGAGGTTTTGAACCTTTACTTTTTTGATAAATGAGGGTGAGAGTGGGAAGTATTAATTACGAATTACGAATTACGAATTACGAATTATTTAAGCGTGTGCTTCGCAAACCTGTTCGCCCCGCCACAATTGATACAATCGCGTGGCTGGCATTGTCATATATAAAACATCGCCAGCACTGAGCTTAGTTTCTAATAAATCCCAGCCGTGAAGGGTTTGGTGATTTGTTTCTACGTACAAAGGTACACAGTCAGCAGACATAGCTACATCTTTGACCCACTGACCACAAAAGACATGTGAAGGTGTAATCACAGTTGCAAAAGCCACCCAAAGACTATCTGCTGTAATGCCATTGCCCAGGATGCGTCCCCCTAGTGCAGCAGCAGCAAAAGCTGGGGCTGCTAGTTCAGCCGGACTCAGTACCGCCTCGAAGCCAAATAGCTGTTGCGCTATGCCAGCAAAATCAGGATCGGCATAATGAACAATCACCGGAATGCTTGGTGTCAAGCCTTTGGCTTTGAGGGCAATTTCCAGATTGGTAGCATCATTGCTAGTAACAGCAAGCACTGCGGCGGCAGAGTCTATATTGCTGGCTTTAAGTATTGTGCGAAAGCTGGCATCACCTTGAATGACGGGGATACCCAGTTCGCGGGCAGTGTTGATATATTTGTTGTTAGAGTCGGGTTCAACTACTACAACTTCATGTCCACTGGCGTGAAGTTGCTGGACAATTCTTACCCCAATACCACTCAAGCCACAGACAATGTAGTGATATCGCTGGGGAATTCGGGCTGCATCCCAAAATTGTTTAAAGCGGCTTCCTAAGACAAAATCGGTGAGCATGGCATACCAAATACCAATCACCACTGCTCCAATCAGCATCATTACAACAGTAAATAACTTAATACTGTTAGGAGCATTTTCTACTACTTTGTCATTACCACCTGCTCCAGTAATCATGCCGACAGAAAAATATAGAGCATCGACAGGAGATAAACTCAACTCAGCCGACATATAGGTGAATGTAGCAATCAGAATAACCGCCAATAGTACAATAGCACTCACCAGTACCGATCGCCCGTGTTCCTGAAACTGCCTAAGATTAGTCATGACTTTCAGCAGTTTTTTAATCAATGATCTCCGAGGAGAACGAATGCGGGGTTGGGTGCCAATAATTAAGCGATCGCCCACCTTGATCTCTTGTCCAGATATTACACCTGATACCAGATCCATTTCACCTTCTACTGGCAAGTAATAAATCAGCATCCGCGATCGGTCTTCCCACAATTCACTCAGCTTTAAACCCCTCCAGAAGTGGTTTTCATCGATGTATTCTTCGTGAATTGGCCAAGTTTGCTGAAATAATTTGATTTGTCCGATCGCTCGGTTTCCCATTGCTGCAAAAGTGAATACAGGTGCTGCTAATCCCACAACACTCATACTCAAGTGGTTTGGCAAACTTTGATCTAGGCGCTCCCCCAAATTTGTATTATAAAAACGGTTGATAATCCGAATCTGGGGATTCAGCACCCGCGCTTGCATCATAATAGACAAATTCAGAGCATCTTTAGATCCAGCGATTACTAAAGTGTGTGCCTGTTGAATTCCTGCTGCTGTTAGGGTAGCAGCTGCTTCTAAATCGCCAACAATCACATCTCCTGCTGTTTCGCCAGGGATAGATTGGTGATGAATGCCAACAACGAAGGCTCCCTGGTGTCTCAGCAAACGAAAGGTTTTATATCCGGTACGTCCTAAGCCACAAACAATAATTCGGGGTTTCATGAAACGGCAGCATCTTTTACAGGTAAAGCTGCATTTCTAGTTATTTATCAATATTGTTGCCCACTTTCCTAGAATATAACTGTAGCTGACAACACGATTGTTTCAATTGGAGGCTGGAGGCATTTTTGCTTCGTTGCTATCCCGCCTTGGAATAAATTCCAAGGCTAATAGCTAAAGTCCTCTCAAGAGGACTAAATACAAGAGTTTAAGCCATATAGATAGTTTTACTTTGTAAAAACGAAAATTTCAGTCCACGCTTAGTGGAGTTTAGCTATTAGCCCCGAACTTCAGTTCTGGGCGGGCTATCGGGTGAGCGCAACACTTGGTAGGAGAGTTTTTCTAGGTAGGGTTTCAACAGCCAATAAAATAATATAGAAAAATATGGGAATTTTTGTAGGTTGTGATACGCTATCTGCTTGAGGAGTGTAGAGGAACCGAAAATGGCAAAGCTGCGCGTGGGGTTACTGTTTGGCGGTCGTTCGGGAGAACATGAAGTTTCAATCAAATCAGCACGGGCGATCGCTAAAGCCTTGAGTGCAGAGCAAAATGCTAATAAGTACGAAATCCTGCCTTTTTACATCCAAAAAGATGGACGTTGGCTAGCTGGAGAAGCACCCGAAAAGGTTTTAGAAACCGGCACTTTGCTACTGGAATCTGAACAATCAACATCTGTTGGAAATCTGACATCCAACCCTCAAGCCCAAACACTCAGCAAGTGGCAATCTCCCTCTCAAGTTGCCCAAGTGGATGTTTGGTTTCCCATTCTCCACGGCCCCAACGGTGAAGACGGGACAATTCAAGGGTTACTAACTTTGATGCAAGTCCCTTTTGTTGGTTCTGGGGTGTTAGGTTCGGCAATGGGGATGGATAAAATTGCTATGAAAATGGCCTTTGAGCAAGCGGGACTACCACAGGTAAAATATAAGGCGATCACGAGAACGCAAGTTTGGTCTAATCCTTGCGTGTTTCCGAAGCTGTGTGATGACATTGAGGCAGCATTAGGTTATCCCGCTTTTGTTAAGCCTGCTAATTTGGGTTCATCAGTGGGTATTGCCAAAGTGCGATCGCGCCAAGAATTAGAAGCCGCTTTAGATAATGCTGCTAGTTACGATCGCCGATTAGTTGTAGAGGCTGGTGTCGTAGCCAGAGAAGTAGAGTGTGCCGTTTTAGGTAATGATCAACCGCAAGCCTCTGTCATTGGAGAGATTACTTATGACAGCGATTTTTATGACTATGAAACTAAATATACAGAAGGTATGGCAGATTTACTGATACCTGCACAGCTTCCAGATGCGATCGCCCGTCAAATTCAGGACATGGCTTTGCAAGCTTTTGCAGCCGTTGACGCTGCGGGGTTAGCAAGGGTAGATTTCTTCTATGTCGAAGCAACACAAGAAGTTTTGATTAACGAAATAAATACGTTGCCAGGGTTTACTGCGACTAGTATGTATCCCCAACTCTGGGCCCATAGTGGAGTCTCTTTTCCAGAATTAGTTGATCGGTTAATTCAACTTGCCATAGAAAGGCATTCTCCTAGCTGACAGAGAAAATAACCGAACTGATTTCAGATTATTACGGCGAAAAGTCACAAGAAATACAGAACTTTGACAAAAGTTAGCCAGATTTAGTAGCATCCATTTTACAAAAAAAGCTACTTAAATCTGAAATTTTGTTACGGATACCTGATGCTTAACTCCTCCAGTACAATTTATGGACTAGAGGGGTACAAATCTGAAAGTAATCATGGAAAAAAGTCAGAGTGTACAGCGCGAGCGAACCCAACTAAGAGGGGCTACTCCAGAGCTGACAAACAGGAAATCGAGATTAAAACAAAGCTCGAACGTTCTGATATATCTGGTTGCACATCATCCTTGGCTATTGTTGACTGGGTGTTTAGCCATGTTTTTGGGTGGTGGTGCTTTTGCCCTGTATAGCTTAGGTAATGCTGGACAGGTAACACAAGAAGAACCAGAAAAAATCCCAGTTATAGTTGAAGAACCAATCAATGCGCCCTCTGAGAATAGCAATCCTACACCTTTATGGATGGTGGCTGCGATCGTCCTCAGCTGTGGTAGTGGTTGCTTGCTCATTTTCCGAATGCTCAACCGGACAAAGCAACCGCAAAAAGTCCAAAAACTGGTTAACCGTCATCAGGCACGCTTGGCACAGAACCATTACCAAAGATTGGAACCTCGCCTTCCCAAGAATCAGCCAGTCTTTGTGCCACAGTCACAACTGATACCCGTTATGCAGATGCGACCTAAACCAAAACATCTGGTGACGGTTCTACCAGCAGAACACAAGCACCACTTGGATACGCGCACAGAATCTTTAGCAGACTTAATGGATCTTCGTAAAGATAGTTCATTGTCTGCAATTTTACGCCAGTCTTAAATTTCCTGTAAAGCAAAAACCTGTCAAAATAATATTTTTTGCTAATTAAGGCATGGTTATACCGTGCCTTTACTAATATCTAGAGGATATATAGCAGTCCAAAATAATTCGTAAACTTCTTTTCTTGGCGGCTTGGCGGTTCGATAATCTTACAACTCAAATAGGATTCAATACGCTTGGGTTAGCGCCAAAACCCTTAAACTGTGTAGGTTGGGTTGAGGAACGTAGACCCAAAGGGGTTTCTTGCAGGGTAACTCAACATTTCTGGCGCTTTGTTGGGTTGCGCTTTGCTTAACCCAACCTACAATTTTTCTCAGGACTTACGCATTAAAAACCTGAAACCTCGATCCCCCCTAACCCCCCTTAAAAAGGGGGGAATCTTAAGAGCCAACTTTTTAAGGGGGTTGGGGGATCTCTTGTGCGTAAGTCCTAACTGCTATATAGCTGTTCTCACTTCGGTGCAACCTCACCTCGTATTTGAGCCAAAAACCATAAACTGCGTAGGTTGGGTGGAGGAACGAAACCCAACATTTTCGCGGGTTTGTTGGGTTTCACTACGTTCCACCCAACCTACGATTATCTACGATTATCCTTAACTGAACCGTATTGCTTTTTAAGGGGGTTGGGGGATCTCTTGTGCGTAAGTCCTAACTGCTATATAGCTGTTCTCACTTCGGTGCAACCTCACCTCGTATTTGAGTAAAGCAAACACTCCCCCTTAAGCAATTTAGCTATTTGCTTACGGAAAACACCAAAATGAGAAAGCGATCGCAGCTTTTGCTTGCGGAAAACACCGAAATGAGAAAGCAATCGCAGCTTTTGAATAAGCAATAGCAGCTTTTGCTTGCGGAAAACACCGAAATGAGAAAGCAATCGCAGCTTTTGAATAAGCAATAGCAGCTTTTGCTTGCGGAAAACACCGAAATGAGAAAGCAATCGCAGCTTTTGAATAAGCAATAGCAGCTTTTGAGTAAGCAATCGCAGCTTTTGAGTAAGCAATCGCAACTTTTGAGAAAGCGATCGCAACTTAAGCAAGCTACGCGAACGGGCATCCTACGGCGAACGTCTCCCCTTCTGCCAAAGCTATCCATCAGCCGGATCTTTCTCAACGTGGAAAGCAAAGGAATTTCTTGATGCTGAAAAAGCAGCAGTCTGTCCGGTTAAACTGATAAGGATGAAAATAGCAGATCGGGCAGTGAATAACATAGTGCGGTTAGTTTTGACAGCAATATTGCTGGTGCTAGTGACAGCTTGTGGCAGTATCGGACTGCTACCGACTAGCGAGTTAGTGCAAAAAGCGATCGCACTTGGGCTAGAGCAAACTCAACAAAAACTTAGCCAGCAGTTGGATCTAGATTTTCAAGGATTTGAAATCAAGCGGCTATCAATTACCCAGGAACAACCCTTAACGATTGAAAATTTACCAGCTTTCCACGTTCGGGGAACCTACGATTTAATTTTAAAGCTACCAAAACGGCGCTTGACGCAACCAAAAAAACCTTTTGACGTTTACCTGCAAATTCAGCAAGAAGGCAAAACCTGGCGATTGCTACTTCCAGAAAAGAGTAGTAAAGATACGCAATCAATTTGGCGTAGCTATCTAATTCAGTAATTGATACTCACTGACAGAAATTAGGTAATACTAATTCTTCATGAAGATGTACATAATAAGACCCCCCTGTAGTCCCCCCTTAATAAGGGGGGACGGCGTAGCCGGGGGGTAAATATATGCAGCTTTACAAAGAAACGGTATAATACTAATTCTTCATGAAGATGTACATAATCTTTAAAAACGAACCGCCAAGGACGAGCCAGTGCTTTGGGCGGGCAATGCCCGACTTGTTCGCTCTTAGCGTTCCCGCTTTCTTAGCAACTGGCGTGCCAAGTACGCCAAGGAAAGTTAAAAAGTAAAAAGCTCGCTATTCACCCAACAATTGAAATATCAACAGACGGACGTAATTTTGCACAAACTGATAAAACTTGATGAATTTCATGTGTTAAAAACTGATCAAATAGTTCCTGATCTATCCTCAGATTGGAGTCCAGCGTAGTAAAAGCTTGTTGATATAAAATGTAATCGAATCTTGATGCCCATTTTCTTGCTCCTAATCGCGCTGTTATGGAGCAATTATCAACCATAAAAGCGATGCCTTTGTGGTGCATATAGGGATTAAGAGAATCCACGCTTTCAATAATGGATTCGTTAGCGATTTCTGAGTAGGAGTGCTTTTTTTCTCGAAGTAAGTCTACTTGAGCCATCATCGTCGCAATATAAATGCCTGCGGTGATAGGATTAACGGCAATATTTTCTGGTTGTCTTTTAGCACGGACACTAGCGCCAACTTGCCACATTTGTGTCCCATCAATATTTTTCATAGGATAGCGTTGATGCCGATGTTCTGCTTCAATAACACTCTTGATTTCACTTCCAGAAGCAACATCGTCATATATCTCCATCAAAATTTCAAAAGCAGGATGATAAGTAGCAGAGTAGGCTTTCTTAAAAGCTTCCTGATCTGTTTCATTCAAAAACTCGTAAACAGATAAAATTCCCTTTTGGGAAATCAGCTTGGTAATTGGGCCAGTGATAGATTCCACACTTTTAGCAAACGCACTTTCTTTAGAGAATCCTTGACCAATAAACCAACGGTAAAGACTTTCTACAATCCCGTGAACTGCTCCAAGTAACACGCCTCTTTCTCCAAAGATATCAGACTTATATTCTTCTTCAAGTGTAGTTTTAAATGTAACAGGTGAACCTATAGCAATTGACCATCCAAGTGCATAATCTGTTGCTTTGCCGTTAATATCTTGATGAATGGCAAAGCTCGAATTAATGCCAGCCCCATTCACTTCTTTGCCTTGCTCATAAAGTCTCCTAACTGAAAGGCCCATCCCTTTGGGACATACGGCAATCACGTTAATATTTTCCGGAAAATCTTTACCAATACTTTTGAGGTATCCCAGCAAAAATCCATGAGATAAGCCGAGTGTAGAACCTGGGCAAAGAGACTCAAAAATTCGCTCTATATTGTTAGCTTGTGCAGCATCAGAAATTAGAAGAATGGACAATTGTGAAGACGAAAGCACTTCATACATCTCTCCCAATGTGCCATCATCTGTGGTAAAGCCAGCTTTTTGAGCTAATGGAATAGAAGTCGAATTTTCTCGCAGACCTATTTTGACTTTAATATCAGTTCCCCTAAGAGAATCTCTTAAATTCTGTGCTTGGGCAGAACCTTGAGATGACCAACCTATGACTCCGATTTGCCCAATACCTGCAAATGCTTTGGGTAAAAGTGGAAAAAGATGATGCCCTCCCCGGATGATATATTCTTCTGTATTTGCTAAAAGAATTTTTTCTTTGTTAAATGTCTTGGTGTTGAAGTGCAAACTACTCATAAACTTATTACTACAGTGCTATATTTCGCATCGACTAGCTATTACATTAGGTGCTAGCTGTCACTCTGTCCAACACATTTTTTATAGTTAATTAACACTTAAAAAGTTCAAACAATGGAGCTAAGGCATTTACGCTACTTTGTCGCAGTTGCAGAAGAATTACATTTTGGTCGAGCAGCCCAAAGACTCCACATGGCGCAGCAACCTCTAAGTCAACAAATACGCCAATTAGAGGCAGAATTGGGTGTTTCTCTATTCCACCGCACCAAGCGTCAGGTTCAGCTTACGGAAGCAGGAAAAGCTTTTTTGCAGGAGGCGCGTCAAGTTTTGGATAAAGCATCTCACGCAATAAAAGTGGCAAGACTTGTTGCACAGGGAGAAATTGGACAACTTGCTGTGGGTTTCTCTGGTTTTGCAACTTATAGCATTTTGCCGAAAGTTCTTCAGGTATTTCGAGAGCGTTTCCCTAGCGTGGAATTGGATTTAGAGGAAATGACAACCAGCGCTCAAGTACAGGCTTTACAAAACCGTCAAATTCATCTTGGGCTGATGATTCCCCCTGTAAATGATGCGTCTCTAAGCTTGTCTATGATTCTGCAAGAACCATTTGTGGTGGTTTTGCCAGAGTCTCATCCTCTATCTAAAAAGCCGGAATTAACTTTGTCTGCCTTAGGCAATGAATCTTTTATTTTGGTGTCGCGTCATTTAGAACCTGGCTACTATGATTTATGTATCAGTTTATTCCAACAAGCTGGTTTCAGTCCTAAAGTTGTCCAAAAAGCAAGCCATAAGCAAACAATACTCGGTCTTGTTTCTGCTGGTATGGGTGTTTCCCTTGCTCCTGCATCAATTCGTAATATCCACAGGACAGGGGTTGTTTATACCAATCTCAACACGTCAATAGCAAAGGTGGAGCTTGCAGCCGTCTGGCGACAAGATGAGTCATCACCTATCTTGCAAACATTTATTGAGGTCATTAGAGAAATTGTTCTTCAGAATTGATTTATGGTTGACCTATTGAACACCAGAATTTTTGAATTGTGAATTACGTACAATTAAGATATGTGCTACTAGAAAAACTATCACAAGCATTCTGAACATAAAAATTTGGCGTTGCATATTTGCGGGATGATTTTGCTAGTTTTGTGGGATGGGCATCTTGCCCGTCCCTTGTATTTCAGGGCGGGCGAGACGCCCACCCTACAAGAATCATCCCTTGATTCAGCAACGCCAAAAATTTTTGAAGTTGGAATTTTGCACAGTGGGATATGTGCTACTAGAAAAACCATCACAATAATTTCCGTATAACTGCTGGGGCATAGTCATGATTGAGGTATAGTTTCACCGGAGACAGGGTAAGATGTATATCAACTTTTTCATCAGTTCCATTGCAGGAATTGTGGTTGTAGTGCTAACAGCTTTTGGCTTACTGCAATGGTTGCACATCCCTGCTGGTAACTTTCTTGATTGGGTGATTGGTGGTGCAAGCTTTTGGTGGCTGTTGGTAATTGTTACCGTCCCGTGGAATGTGCATTTTCAAGCTAAAGAAGTCTTAGCAGAAGCAGCACAATCCAAAGAGAAAGGAATTCCAGTCGATGAGAAACAAGTGAAGTATGTCACAGCGTTGGCAAAGCGATCGCTCTGGGTTGCCATTGCTTTACACTTATTCTCAGCCGTTGGTCTTTATACTCTTGCTGCCACTGGTATTAGTACGGTTGGGTATATAAGTTCTGGTGCAGCTTTGTTATTAACAATTCTACGTCCAGCGATTCGGGCGTATGAGTATTTATATGCGCGGTTAGCGATGATTCGCCAAGAATGGAAGTATCCCCGCGAAGATATTGTTGAACTGCGCGATCGCTTCTCTATATTGGAACAAAAAATCCAGTCATTTGAGGAGCAACTTAACCCAGAACAATCTTATTCATTACCAGCAACTCAACAACGCTTTGCTGAAGAAACTCGCAGAGATTTAGCTCGAATTGCGGCTAACTTGGAAGAATTACGCGCGACAAATCAAACTGAACATGAACGTTTGGCAAGAGAAGCACGAACTGCGATCGCGCAACTCTCCACCGACGGGCAATTTCTCGATCATGTCCGCGAAATTATTCGATTTTTTAAGACCGCTTAATTATTCATTATGTTCGCCGATTAACTAGGGTAGCGCTAGCTTGGTCAACAGGCATCAGCACAACTTCATTAATATTCACATGGGGCGATCGCGTCACACAGAAAAATATCACATCAGCCACATCATCTGCTGTCAGGGGCGTAACTCCCTGGTAAACTTTGTTGGCGCGTTCAGCATCTCCGTGAAAGCGCACATTGCTAAATTCCGTTTCTACCATACCAGGGTCAACGGAAGTTACACGTACCCGCGTTCCCAACAGGTCTTGTTTTAAACCTTCAGAAATTGCCCTCACAGCAGCTTTGGTAGCGCAGTAGACATTACCACCGGGATAGGTTTGATGTCCAGCAATGGAACCTAAATTTACCACATGACCGCGATCGCGACTCACCATTCCCGGAACGACATAGCGGGACACGTAAAGTAAACCCTTAACGTTAGTATCAATCATGTCTTCCCAGTCTTGAAAGCTACCTTCGTGCAACTTGTCTAAACCACGACTTAGACCAGCATTGTTAATGAGAATGTCGATGTTAGACCAGGCAGAGGGTAGAGTAGAAATGGCAAATTCAACAGCATTGCGATCGCGCACATCTAGCTGTAATAAATGAATTTCAATACCAAATTCTTTAATGAGAGCATCTGCTAGCTGCTGCAAACGTTCCAGCCGTCGTGCCGCTAGGATAAGTTTTGCACCCGCACCCGCAAAGATTCTCGCACAAGCAGTACCAATACCACTACTTGCACCAGTGATTAAAATGATTTGATTTTCTAGCGAAGTCATTGAAAAAAAGTCAATAGTCCAGTGTTAATTTAAATACACAATTTAGCAATTTAGCAAGTTATTGAGTACAGATATATTTTCTCAGCTATTAATATTTATTGAAAGTCGGCGGGAAACTCCAACCCAAGAGTGGGTGGAGAGGGATAGCCGCCCGCCGACTTGGGGTATTGGGCATTGGGCATTGGTGACTCTTCCCCATGCCCCATGCCCTATTCCCCATGCCCAAAAACTCCATCCCGCAAGTGGCGTGGAGTTTTTTATTTTTTTCTTGGACGTAACTCGAAAGCTAAATCTAAGCGGTAAAAACACACATCAAACTCTGCAAAAAAATTCATCTGTCCGAGAATTAAAGGAGCTTCTCTTGATTCTGTCCATGCAAACGCGAGGAGGACGGGCGAAAACTCAGCAACTTTAGCTGATAGAACTAAGCCGCGTGCTTCCAGACAAGCCAGATTTCCGCTTAACTGGACTGGGACTGTCTGTTCTTCCCAGACTGCTCCTAGTTGCAGACCGACTTCGTAAGGCAAAACATTAACGCTTGCACCTGTATCTAGCAAAGCCATAACTTCTACAGAGCAGGTTTTATAGGTTAACGTTAGTGCTAGGTATGGCATGGTGCTAGAAAGACCAAAGCTATTGCTTCGCTTGATGAAAGGAAATCTCTTACCCTCAAGCATCGCCCTCTTTTCTCGCTGCCTCAAGAAGGTTTGATAATGTTTGGGCAGCTTCATACGCCTCGTAGGGAGACCATACAACCGCGGCCGTTGATGCCAGTTCTTTGAGCAGTAAATCTTCTGGATTTATAATATTTGTAGACTCTGTAGACTCTAAATTACAGCCCTCTTCCTTCGCTACTGCTAACAGCAGAAAATGGATGAGCCGTAACTTGTCTTGGTGTGATAGTTGATCGACAGCAGGTAGCAGTTCATTTAGAGACATATAGCTACTCGTGAAAAGCTTTAATAGAACTCCAGATTATCTCAAGAAAATTTAAAGGTAACGCACCATCAAGATTTTTAGTACGCTAGTTGTAGCGTAGCGTACTAACTCTTGTACAGACGCGATTAATCGCGTCTCTCCTGTACAGACGCGATTAATCGCGTCTCTATTTCTTCACCACTTGCAGGCGCTGAGTGACCATCGTCATCCCATTACCCCGCAGGATGACAGCAGAAACCCACTGGCTACCAGGGGTAGATGGTGCTTGTCCCGTTTTAAACAGTCCGCCAGATGTTAGTAATTGCAAATCTACGGATGTAGGGTTGAGAAATTTATCTGCTTGAATGGGTTCCTCTAGCGCTGCTCCTAATAGAAAATCATCACCAAGTGGCTCTTGAACGATCGCATCAAAATTATACTTCTGACCAACTTGTACCTGCTCTGGTAATTTAATATCAATTTGGGGCGGCTTGCTGCCAGAGGTAAGTTGGGTGCGTTCTGACAAAATATCTTGGCGGACTATTTTTCCGCCTGTAATGCGCTGACGCGATTTAATCGTGGCATTAAGAGCCGAATTATTACTGTTACCGGAGGGCAAGCCAGTTATCTTCGTTTCTGTTTCAGCAATAATCCCATTGCCTTCAGGTTTTGAAGATAGCAGTTTTGTACTGTATTGCAATTTGGGATATCGTTGCCAAAGTGAAGTCAAAGACTTTTCCAGGGTTTGCAGGTTTAATCCATCCCCATGACTGAAGTTGGGGCTGTAGAATTGCAACACCCCTTTGACATCGCCCCGGCTGGCGGCTGAATCAACTTGCGTTAACAGATTTTTCAGATCGGCTGGTGCATTTTGGGCTGTACCAGCTTGCGCTAATTGCTGTGGTGTCGTTGCTTGAGTGCGTTGCCAACCACTTGTTAAACCAAGGGTTAGCAGTAACGAAACCAGCCAGATACTAGCTGGAAATCTGAGTTGTCGTCTCACTAAGGCGGTAATAATGTTTGTCATTGGTTAAGAGTTTACTGATTTGATGAGAGAAAGTAAGGAAATTGTTTTATCTTAGTTAAGCTAGACGCTAAACGGTAGAGGTTTGATGGCAAACGCACCGATACGATTATTAATAGCTGCCAGTGGGACTGGTGGACATTTGTTTCCAGCGATCGCACTGGCACAAAAATTGCCAGATTATCAAATCGAATGGCTAGGAGTACCCAATCGGCTAGAAACTCAACTTGTCCCTAAAGAGTATCCCTTGAATACTATTGCAGTTGAAGGGTTTCAGCAAAGGTTTGGACTCTCCTCGATTCGCATTTTGGGTAAACTCGCTGGTTCGATTATAGAAGTCAGACGAATTTTAAAACAGGGGAATTTTCAAGGGGTGTTTACCACAGGGGGTTACATTGCCGGGCCAGCCGTCATTGCGGCGCGTTCCCTCGGTTTACCCGTGGTTTTTCATGAATCTAACGCAATACCTGGTAAAGTAACTCGCTTTTTTGGCCCTTGGTGTAGTGCGGTAGCCTTGGGATTTGAAGTAGCTGCTAAGTATTTGCCTCGTGCTAAAAATGTCTGCGTTGGTACTCCAGTTAGAGCGCAATTTCTCAATGGGGCAATTGATGCACCTCTCGATTTAGCTATTCCTGATGGTGTTCCTTTAATTGTCGTCTTTGGTGGTAGCCAAGGTGCAGTTGCGGTTAATAAGTTGGTGCGTGAATCTGCAACCGCTTGGTTTGATGCTGGTGCTTATGTAGTACATTTAACTGGCGATCGCGATTCAGAAGCAGATAGCCTCAAACATCCACAGTACATAGCCTTACCTTTTTACAACAATATGGCAGCGTTGTTGCAACGAGCAACTCTTGCCATTAGTCGTTCTGGTGCTGGTAGCTTGACAGAATTGGCAGTATGTGGAACGCCAGCGATTTTGATTCCTTACCCCTTTGCCGCAGAAGATCATCAATCTTACAATGCAAACGTATTTACTTCATCTGGTGCGGCCTTAACGCTGAAGCAATCGGAGTTGACGGCACAAATATTGCAAAGTAATGTGTTGAATTTGTTGCAATCACCGGATGAGTTAGCAAAGATGGGGGAAAAAGCTCATGCGATCGCAGTTCCCGATAGTGCCGACAAGTTGGCGCAGTTAGTGCGTGAGGTGATAGAAACATAACGTTGATTATTTAGCATTAAAAATTGATTTTCCTAGTTATGAATATTTTATTCAGCCAAAAATTCCGCTTCACAGTAGGTTGTGCTGCATTATTGCTTATCGGTTTAGCCAGTAGCTATGTATATACTCAATCAAAAACTAAACAGCTAGCCCAACAATATCAGTTTTTTACTCAGCAAGAAAATTTTACCCCACTTGAATCACAGATTTCTCTTACTTCAAATCAAGTTTTTGATCAACTTGATTTGAGGTTTCAAAATTCTTTAATCACTCAACAAACATCTGATGAGATTATAGGCAAGCAAAATGTCTTTTCATCTCAACACAATTTGTTAGCCGCATCTGCGCCCTATCCAGTTGTCGATGAGTTCAAAAAATACAAATTCAGCATTAATGGCAGCCAGGTTATTACTCCAGTCAAACTGCCAATTAGTAAGGTCAACTTCAATCAAAGAGATTTATTAACCGTTCTTGTTAATACTAGAAAATATTTTCAAGATTATAGTTCAGAAGACCCAGATATTCTGCGTACAGGAATTCTTGCTACTCAAGGGGTTACTGTGCCAGATGTCATCAAGACATTAGATTTCATGATTGCTGTCTTAAAGGAGGATATTGCTAATAATCGAGCTACTCGTTTACAAGACCCCAAGTTTATCAATTCCAATTTCCGAGTTATTAAATGGACTGCTTATAATCCAAAAGACAAAAAACAAAAGCAATTAAGAATTACCAAATATGCAGTATTTACTCACTCCGGCTCTCGCAAGAAAAATTCTACTTTTAATACACCAATTTATAGCTTAAAAGATAACTATAATAAAAATACTTTTTACACCAAATACACAAAGCAGGATGTTTTGTCTGGTATTTATGAACCAGGAGGTAAAGAATTTGGAAAAGTTAAAAGTCTCGCTTATCTAACTAGAACTGGGTTAGAAGAAGCGTTGATGCAAGGAACCATCCTAATTAACTTTACAGATGGTTATAGGGCATTTTTTAATGTAGATAGAAATAATGGAATGTCTTATATTCGCGGATTAAAGGCAACAGCACAAAAGCGTTATTGGTATTTTAGAGAGGTTGATGCCATTAAAGGCTATGGATACAAAATAGATGCAAAAATTTCTATTAAACCAGGAGTAACCTTTGCTGGAGATGTGCTGAATATTGGTTTAGGTAAAGTGATTGTTATTGAGCATACTAAAGGTGGCCGCAAACATCTGCAAATGGGGGTTATGGCTGATACAGGCGGAGCCTTTTTACCCAATCTTTATCAACTCGATTTTTTAGCAGGTATTTTTAAGAGTCAAAAACAATTTAGGCAGAATATCAGCCAATTGCCGGAGTACGCTACAGCATATTTTTTAGTAAAGAAGTAATGCATTGACTTGATGTCAAAAATCTATGCACGGGTCAACAATTCTAAGTTGTGGCCATCAAAGTCATAGAAATAGAAGCCACGACCTTGGTTCCAGTGGTTAATTTGTCCTTTATTTTCATGCATGGGGTCGCTACTGTATTCAATACTTGCCTCTTTCACGCGGGCAAAAATTGCATCAAATTCTTCATCACTGACATGGAACGCATAATGATGTTGCTCAAACGCTTCAGCGTCGGCGAAGTCGAGCGTAAATGCATCATTTATATGCACAGCAGCGAAGTGACCAACGGGAACCTCGACCTCTAAACCAAAAATTTTTGCAAAGAACCTCGCCGATGCTTCCTTGTCATGTGCAGGCACTATGGTGTGATTTAGAGTAATTGTCATGTCACACATCCCTTCCTAATTTCGGTAGTAATCGATATCAACTCTCTATCCAGAATCGATAACAACAATCTTCCTTTTTAATTTTATCTTTTCAGCGCTGACACCAAAGTAAACATATCTAAATTCTGTGTTCAATATATTTGGAACACCCGCAAACACTTAACTTAACTCTTGAATAAGCAAAACTAATAGGTTATATCAGCTTTACTGAAGTAATAAAACTTGATTAAAAATTGTAAAGCATTGTAAAGTAGATTCACAGGCAAAGACAAACGAGCCTGATTATAAAACAACTAACCGCACTTATAAAACCATGACAGCAACCTTACAACAGCGCTCAAGCGCCAACGTATGGGATAGATTCTGCGAGTGGATCACCAGCACCAACAACCGTATTTACATCGGTTGGTTCGGCTCCGTCATGATCCCCACCCTGCTAGCCGCCACCGCTTGCTTCGTAATCGCCTTCATCGCTGCACCTCCAGTAGACATCGATGGAATCCGTGAACCAGTAGCAGGTTCCTTAATCTACGGAAACAACATCATCTCTGGTGCAGTAGTACCTTCCTCCAACGCTATCGGCTTGCACTTCTACCCAATTTGGGAAGCAGCATCTCTTGATGAGTGGTTGTACAACGGTGGTCCTTACCAACTGGTAATATTCCACTTCCTGATTGGCGTATTCTGCTACCTAGGTCGTGAATGGGAACTATCCTACCGCTTAGGTATGCGTCCTTGGATTGCGATTGCATATTCTGCTCCCGTTGCAGCAGCAACCGCAGTATTCTTGGTATACCCCATCGGACAAGGTTCATTCTCTGACGGTATGCCCTTGGGAATAAGCGGAACATTCAACTTCATGATCGTGTTCCAAGCAGAACACAACATCTTAATGCACCCCTTCCACCAATTAGGTGTAGCAGGTGTATTCGGCGGAAGTTTGTTCTCTGCAATGCACGGTTCACTAGTAACCTCTTCACTAGTTCGTGAAACCACCGAAACCGAATCGCTTAACTACGGTTACAAATTCGGTCAAGAAGAAGAAACCTACAACATCGTTGCAGCCCACGGCTACTTCGGTCGTCTAATCTTCCAATACGCTTCTTTCAACAACAGCCGTTCACTGCACTTCTTCTTAGCAGCATGGCCTGTAATCGGAATCTGGTTCACCTCCTTGGGTGTAAGCACAATGGCGTTCAACTTGAACGGTTTCAACTTCAACCAATCAATCATTGATTCAAGCGGTCGCGTTATCAGCACTTGGGCTGATGTAATCAACCGGGCTAACCTGGGTATGGAAGTAATGCACGAGCGTAATGCTCACAACTTCCCCTTAGATTTGGCTGCTGGTGATGTGCGGACTGTGGCAATGAGCGCTCCTGCTATCAACGGTTAATTCTGAAGTTTAGCTATTCGCAAAAAGCGCCCTCCCAATCTGGGAGAGCGCTTTTTAGTGTTAAGACTTACGCAAACTCTACGATTCTTCTCTACGAGACGCTAAGTAGTCAGACAGAATTAATTACAAAATGTCATTGCGAATGCAATACGCTTGGGTTAAGAAGAATCGTAGGTTGGGTTGAACTTTAGTGTTACCCAAACAAAGCCTTGATAATGTTGGGTTTCGTTCCTCAACCCAACCTACACCAGTTTTATTTTTTAGCCTTAACCCAAGCGTATTGATTGCGAATGGAGTGAAGCGGAGTGAAGCAATTCGCTTGCGGCTGGGATTGCTTTGCTCCGCTCGCAATGACTGTAAATATTTTTGTCCGACTACTTACGCGAAGGTGTTCTTCTCTTTGAGACGCTTCGCGTTGGCGAAAGCCTCTCGCAGAGAAGGCGTCTTCTCTGCGAGACGCTACGCGTTGGCGTAAGCCTCTCGTAGAGATGGCGGTTCGATAAATTAGGCTTTTTAGCACTTTTTGCGTAATTTATAAGTGTCAATTATAACAGCGTTTAATTCTGGTAGCGCATTTTCAATTGAGTGTGCGGTAGTGTAAAAACAACTGACTTCCAACCTGACGAGTTTCGACGAGTTGGAGATGAGGAGCAGCTTTGGGAAGAAAACCCTCTCCCTCCACTGGGCTAGGGGCGTGCTTTCCTCCATAAATGACGGGCCAAATTGTCAACCACCAATCGTCAATTCGCCTTGCCTTTACTAGAGCCGCTGTTAAAGAACCGCCTCCCAAAACAATGACTTTGTGAATACCCCGCTCTGCCATCAAGCTGTAGGCCCGATCCCAGTCTAGGTTTGTCTCTCCCAAATCGATTAATTCAGCCAGCTTTTGCAAGCTTGTTGCATCAGAATTACGCTTCAAACCAGTCCGTGTTGTAAATATCCATCGCTCAATGTCCTGGCTTAAAAAAGGCAAGTCCAGCGATAGGTCAAGGGAACCTGAGACAACGCAGGTAATGGGCTGGGGAGACTGACCTCGAACTTCGCGTGCTGCCAATAGTTCGGGATTGTGAATTGTATAGGTTTCCCCCTCAGCCCGAATCGTCCCTGCTCCTACCAGGACTAAATCGGCAAGGGAGGCTTGATACTCTAGGTGTGCTTGATCAACTGGATCGGAATCACGAGGCGCTTTAGGATCTACGGCGCTAATTTTTCCATCGGCCGTCATCGCAAGAACCACAGTTGTTTGGATAGCTGACATGATTACATTCTGACGGTTCTTTATAATTTTACCTTTTTGAATTCTTTGCCATGAATCCCCGTGCGATTCGTTTTAGGTCTCAACCCAAGCGTATTGGTTTTTGAGCCGTCCGTTAAGTCCTACCAGATTGACGGGCTTTACCTGACCAGGAATAAGTAACTGAGCGTGGGTAAACTTCACCTCAGCAGTTGGACGCTGCCGAAATTTCTTTACCTGCCTTCCATATACTCTATGTGCACCTGGATCAGAGGGAAATTCTTTAGTATTTTCTATAAATTGAAAACTCTGTCAGTGATTTCGATAAGCTGACATCGCTGATTCTCAGATGTTACCAGACCCAAGCAGCCAAGCATCAAGTATTTACCCCAGATGTAATCAGAATGGAAAAATCAGCTTAACTCAGGGTATCTAATACAAAACTACACCTACCCAACTATCTTTTTGCTGTCTCCCATTCTGAGTGTTGAATATTCGTAGACAAAGGCAGGTTGGGAATAACAGCATAGTCAAAAGACAAAGTTATTAAACAAGTTTATTGATCAGATCCGATTTTTGCCTGCCAGCAAATTAGCGATCGCAGTACTAATGACCTGTAATATTTAGGACAAAAAAAGTGGCTCTGCAATCAGCAGAACCACTAAAGCTTTCGCAAACCAGTTATAACTTAACGAACTGCCCCTTGTGCAGAAACAGTATCAATCGGTTTCATCAGGTACAGCCGCAATAACTGCCAGCCATTGGAGATGTAAAGCGGCAGTTTTTGGAAGAATTGCAGGAATTTGGGAGTGCTGGAGTTAGCGATCGCACCCAACTTCTCATTATTGCTTATACAAGTATCCAACCGTTGATAAAACTCTGGATTCTCTACATCCAGCATCAGAGGGAATACCCTACCTGCGTTTTCGTTAGTCTTCTTAATTACATGGATGTCGTATTCTCGCGCATCCAATCCAAGGGTGGCATAAAAGTCCTTGCGTTGGATGTCATTGAGATACATTGTCGCAAACACAGACAACAGGAAGAACCGACTCCACAGCCGTGCTTTCCAATCATTCAATATTTGCGGCTGGGATTTCATGATTGCATCAAAGAAATCGCCGTGACGGTTTTCATCTTGACACCAGTTTTCAAAGAACCGGAAGATTGGATAAACCCGGTCTTCGGGATGTGCTTCTAAATGGCGATAAATGGTGATATAGCGCCAATAACCGATCTTCTCAGAAAGATAAGTAGCGTAAAAGATAAATTTCGGTTTAAAGAAGGTATAATTGCGACTCTTAGTCAAAAACCCTAAATCTAGGGACAGATTAAAGTCCGACAAAGCTTTGTTCAAAAAGCCAGCGTGACGTGCTTCATCCCGTGACATCAGGTTAAAACACTCTGCCAAGACGGGGCTTTTGCCTTTCAAGCGACGGCCAAGTTCTTTATACAGCAAAAAGCCGGAAAACTCTGCCGTACACGAGCGTTCTAGAAACTCAACGAACAATCGGCGAGTTTCCCCGTCAATATGATCCCAGGATTGTTCAAACTCGGCATCCCGAACAAAGTGATGGCGGTTGTAGTCAGTGCGGAACTCTTCGAGAATGGCTTGTAACTCGTCTTCATTGACGGAGATATCCATCCGCGCCATTTCATCAAAATCGGTAGTATAAAACCGAGGTGTTAACAGGGTTTCTTTTGCCGGGACTTTAATCCCTGGCCGGATTTCTTCAAAGCCTGGTTTTTTGAGGGAATCTACCATGTCTTGATTGCTCTTTCGTCTTTATTATCTTAAGTAGACCCTTCGGGTGACGCTCTTATGTCGCTACCGCTACGCTAACGGCAGTTCCTCATGTAGGAAACCCCGAAGACCGGACTGCCTCACCACAAAGCCAAGGGTAATGCTCTGTTAAGGCGTAACAGCCTACAATAATCCAATTGTATAAAGTTCAGTCTACCAAGGTGCGGGTTAGAAATTTGTAAGCAAAAGATTAAGAGTTGCAACAATCATTCAATGCTTGCGGAACCAAGAATCGCGGATTAGTAGTCAAACAAACGTAGTTCAGTGATTAGCACTGTTTCGATGAAGTGGAGTAGCACGTATTTATTGTAAGTTAAAGCACTATTATCTCAATAATTTTACGTAGTTATTACTACAATCAATGAAAACCCATCTCAAACAACAAGAGCAAATCCAAAGGGTTGAAAACAAGATGAATCTTGAAAACAATCAGCATAAAGACCGACTTCTTGTCTCTTACATCTTGTGTGCAGTCGGATTTGTCGGGGTGGGAGGATTGCACCGTTTCTACAATGGCAAGATCGGGACTGGTTTGTTGTGGCTGTTGACTGGTGGTGTGTTTGGTATAGGGCAGATCGTGGATTTGTTCTTCATCCCCAATATGGTTGACAACTACGAACACAAGCTGAGACTAAAAGCAGGTGTATCTCCCTTCGGTGTGCCGTTAAATCAAGCAGTAGTTGCCTCTCAAGTCCACCGCCCAACAGGCAACCAACTCATGATTAAACTGATCGAAGCGGCAGAAAGCAAAGGTGGTATTTTAACTGTCACTCAAGGCGTAAAGTTCACGGGAGCTAGCTTTGCTGAAGTGGAAGCTACCCTCAATGAGATGTACAAATCAGGTTACGTGAAAATAGATAACGACCCCAATACTGGAGCCGTTATCTACCATTTCCATGAACTTTAAATAGTCGTTTGTCATTTGTCCTTTGTCCTTTGTCTTTTGTTAAAAAAACTAATGACTAATGACTAATGACTAATGACTAATTTATACCTAACCACTTTTGACCGTCCAAGCGCTGAACTAAGCCAAATACCAACAAATCGAGGGTAATTTTGCGCTCATCGATTAAGAATGACTCAAGAGTGCTAGGTTTTTTGCCTTCATTACAGGAAAATCCCTTTTTCCCTTGAATATCTTCTTCGGGAAAATACAGGTTAAATTGACGCAGACCTGTTTCTTTCCAACTGCCGATAATTTGCCAGCATTCTTCAGCAGATTCAAAGCCAGTGATTGGCACTTTCTGCTTCGCAAAAGACACCTGTAAATCTTGCACACCTTGTTGAGCGATCGCTTTTTGTAAAGCTGGCAAGTAGTCTTGCTCGATAAACTCTACAAATGGCTTATCTTCAACAGCTGGGGCTTTTTCCTTTTTGGTGGCTTTAGCTGCGGCTGCGGGTTTTTCTCCTGTTGCTGCGGCGGCTGCGGGTTTTTCTCGCTTGGGTGATGCAGCAGCTGGTTTAGCTGCATTGGGGTTATCTTCGGGGTTTGCAGCTTTAGGATCTGGCGTGTTAGCAGTAGGAAGGTCTGTGGCTTCGGGTGAGTCTGTACTAGGAGCGTGTTCTTCAGCCACACTGGGAGCTTGCTTGTCAACAGTGCTGGGAGCTACTTCTCCCGCTTGATTGTGATTGGTTGGGTCTGCCATTGCTCAGGTCAATCCTTTAATCTAGCTTTTGGAGCGATCGCTCACCTTGATGTATCGGGTATTTTTATTTTGACATACTAATGCAGCACGGCAAAAATAACTGTGCAGTTAGAAATTTGCTAAAACCAATATGTATATAGATGCACATAACAAGATACCCCTGTAGTTGCGCTAATGCCTTGGGGGGAAGGTGTAGCCGGGAGGTAAATATATGCAGCCTCACAAAGAATTGGTAATAAAACCAGAGGAACAATTTGATTGCATTTAGGTTGCGATGTCTGACAACAAGCCCAAAGCAACGGAAACCTCTTGGCTTTGCGCTGTGCGTCTACGCCCTAGCAAAAGTCTGATTTAGTCCTCCACAAAAGGCATTAAAGAAGTTGGAAGTTGGAAGTACAGTTTTGTAATGGGGATTTAGACCCCACCACAAAACTTGCGGCTTGTTAGTTGTCGGGGACAAAAAAGCGCGGAATTTGGTTAAATAAAGTTCTTGCAGAATCAGGTTAAAGGGCAAAGGAAAAGAAATGAGATTTTCTTTTTACCTTTGTCCTTTAACCTTTTTTTATAGGACTTACGCAAAAATACACGCGCTCAGGGGCAATTCATGAATTGCCCCTACGTGAAATAAGGGTTTCGGCTATTGTTTGCGTAAGTCCTGTTTTATTCTTTTTGTTAAAGGTACTTTCAAGTCAATAGGACTAAGGCTTATGCACTGTACAAATTAGTCATGGTATGCATCTACCAAAATAGGTTTTTTCAAGCTTTTATTGGTCATTTTTTGATTGGAAATACACCCACACTGTAGGGGTAATTAATAAATTAGCCCTAAGACAGATGTGTTTTTAAAACATCTACATTTGGTATTTACTTTTAATGCATAAGTCCTAATGCTAATAGCGATCGCCTGCGAAGATTAAATCGTTTAATAGCTATTAAAACAGTCGAGTTATGCTTGTATCAGTGAGGAAAAATAATCAGTAAATACTAAACTTTAACCGAGATATTATGAAATCTTAACATTACTCAAATATAGTGTTAACAAGATGATTCCAAATACAGTTTTTAACCTTAAAATTTGACTTTGAATCGGCAAATCAAAGACCCTTTTCTATTTGTTCAATGAACAAATAGTAACTACAACAGTATTGGGTTAAGTTGTCTTAGCCTGTTTACAGTCAAAGGTTTAGTAGTGTTTCAGTTTTGCAAGCTTATAGGCTATATAAGCAAAGTTAAGATAATGCAAGCTAGTTTTAACTTTTAGCCTGCGAACGTTAGCTCTTGTTTGTGTCGTTAAAGACTTCTAGCCAGATAGCAATTTGCACATTTGGAATGCTGCATATTTGGAATCTTCCCAAAAGTTTAACAGTTTGAATTAAGGAGAAAATTCTCATGGTTCTTTACGGCTATACCATTGGAGATGAGGATATCAATCCTAGCCAAGGTGGAGAACAAGTCACAGTTTACCGCTTCCCTATAAGCCCCCTTGCTACTACTCCCCAAAGAGTAGGCGAAATCAATGCTGGGAGTATTCTGAACGCAGACCTAGAAGGTTTGGGAACTAACCCCACTACCCAAAGGGCAAGTGCGGTTAACGAAGCACGTGGCAGTGGTACTACAGCAATTGATCCAACTGTTATTCGCGTCGATAATGTAGATCAGCCTTTTGCTCCGGCCACAGCGTCACCAACACGTACACCATCTGACCTACGTCGTTTTGGGGTTGACTCAGGTGCTGACTTTAATAGTAGTGCTTTATACAACATTTCAGGGAATGATGATACCCGTAATGGGACAGTAGGAAGCTCTCTTTATAGAATTACTACAGCTAACCCTGGAACTATTAGCCTTGTAGACGCCTTTGGCCCAGCTACTACTGCTGCACAAAGACAAGGAACTCAACCTACCAACTCTCAATTTGCCGATGGATTAGCTATCGACAATCTCAATCCTGGTTCTACTCGTGCTTTTGCTAGCGATTTCAGCACTCTTGATGGAGATGGGAACCAGCTTTACAAAGTCGATTTGCTCACTGGTGAGCTATCTGCACCGATTGCTTTGAGAACTCCTTCAGGGCAAGCTTTGAACGCAGATTCTGGATTGGCATTTACTAACAGCGGATCTCAAAGATTGTTGGCTTTGCTGGAAACTGGCGCTGTCTATGAGATCACAGGCTACCAAGATGAACTTGCTGCATCAGGTCTAGGTTTAGGTAGTGCTGGTGGTACTAATGGTGCTGGCTTTGCAACCGCCACCTTACTTGGTAACGTTAATTTACCAACTGCTGGTGGTCAATATGAAGGCTTTACGATTGTTAATGAATAACAGTCGTTAGGATACTCTTTCTTCAACTCTTGTAAAACTACTTTTACAAGAGTTGAAGAACGGAGCTAAAGATAAAAAAAGTGATTCTTCAGTACTTGGTATGCTAAATCAATCCGCTAACAACCTGAAAACATTGCTGTACAACAAAAACAGGCGTTATCCTGCAAGATTTTCGGCTTTTCTAGCGATTTAGGCATTTATTTGCTTTATTTTAAAGTCAAATTTTAATGTTTCACTAATAATTTGGCATAACAGGTACTGAAGAGCCAAAAAAGTTTTAATTGCCAAACTACCTGTACTTTTTGTAGAGACTAACTGGATTTTTTTTGAAATTTATTCTATCCTCTAACCCTTTTTTAATTATTTTTGTTAAGAGGTTGTTCAAAAAGTAGTTGCTTGTTATTTTAGGCACTTATAGATCCCCCTAAATCCCCCTTAAAAAGAGGGATTTAGGGGGATCTATAACATTTTGCTACTGACAAGAGGATTTTTCAAACGTCCTCGTAAAGGTACTTTGAAGTAAACAGACTAATGGCGATCGCCTGCAAAAATTAAATCGTTTAATAGTTATTAAAACAGTCGAGTTATGCTTTCTTTATTGAAACGATATAAGAGGCATATCAGTGAGTGAAAAAACTCAGTAAATACTAAACCTTAACCTAAAATTATTAAAGCTTAACCATTAGAAAAAGATTTCTTAATATTAGTAAAATATCTTTTTATTAAGATAACTCCAAATACAGTTATTAACCTTAAAATCTGACTTTTAATGGGCAAATCAAAGACGCTTAATTCTCTGTTCATTTAATCCGACTTGGAAATAATGAGTTTCTAAAAAATGTCTTTAAATGTAACTAGATGTAGTTTTGAGATTTGTACCCCCAACATAGTTAGATAGCAATTTGCACATTTGGAATGCTGCATATTTGGAATGTTCCCAAAAGTTTAACAGGTTTCAATAAGGAGAAAATTCTCATGGTTCTTTACGGCTATACCATTGGAGATGCGGATATCAATCCTAGCCAAGCTGGAGAACAATTCGCAGTTTACCGCTTCCCCATAAGCCCCCTTGCTACTACTCCCCAAAAAGTAGGCGAAATCACTGCTGCGAATATTAATAACGCAGAACTAGAAGGTTTGGGAACTAACCCCGCTACCGGAAGGGCAAGTGCGGTTAACGAAGCGCGTGGCGATAGTTTAACACCTGGTCCTGTTATTCGGGTAAATAATGTAGATCAGCCTTTTGCTCCAGCTAGTGCGTCACCAACACCTACACCATCTGACCTACGTCGTTTTGGGTTTGACTTAGGTGCTGACTTTGGACGTGACTATTCAGTAGCTGGTCAACCAATTGTTCTATACAACATTTCAGCCGATGGTGAGACGCCAGTAGGAAGCTCTCTTTATAAAATTACTACAGCTAACCCTGGAACTATTAGCCTTGTAGACGGCTTTGGCGCACCTACTACTGCTGCACAAAGACAAGGAACTCAACCTACCAACCCTGGAAAACTTGCCGATGGATTAGCTATCGACAATCTCAATCCTGGTAGAACTCGCGCTCTTGCTAGCGATTTTAGCACTGGTGATGGAGATGGAAACCAGCTTTACAAAGTAGATTTGCTCACTGGTGAGCTATCTGCACCGATTACTTTGAGAACTCCTTCAGGGCAACCTCTGAATGTTGACTTAGATTCTGGGCTGGCATTTACTAACAGCGGATCTCAAAGATTGTTGGCTTTGCTGGAAAATGGTGCTGTGTATGAGATCACAGGCTACCAAGATGAACTTGCTGCATCAGGTCTAGGTTTAGGTAGTGCTACCGGTTCTAATGGTGCTGGCTTTGCAACCGCCACCTTACTTGGTACAGTCAATTTACCAAGTGCTTCGACTGGAGCCATCGATTATGAAGGCTTTACGATTGTTAATGAATAACAGTCGTTAGGATACTCTTTGTTCAACTCTTGTAAAAGTAGTTTTACAAGAGTTGAAGAACGGAACTAAAGAGAAAAAAGTTTTATTTGCCAAACTACCTGTACTTTTTGTAGAGACTAACTGGATTTTTATTTTTAAATTTATTTAATCTATTCAATTACGGTTTTGGTGCGTTAGCCTACGGCATAACACACCCTACTGGCTTGTCAAGGCTAAAATAGTGCATTATTAAATGTAGGTTGGGTTTCGCGTTGCTCAACCCAACCTACGTTTAATGCATCATTTTAGGCTTGACACCCTACTACGTATATTTCTAACAGGACTTACGCAAACAATAGCCGAAACCCTTATTTCACGTAGGGGCAATTCATGAATTGCCCCTGAGCGCGTGTACTTTTGCGTAAGTCCTATCTAAAATAAATATGAGTTTTATACTCAAGGTAAGCGTGTCTAATTGTGTGTTAAATAATATTAATAATTATAGTGGTGTAATCCAATAAGTAATGCCTTGGACAACTTGCTTATTAAAACCAAACAGAGGTAAATTCTCTTCAGTTAAACCCACATAACTCCAATGTGGAACATCATTTTGTACAGTTTGAAACCAACCATTTTGATTAAGAGCTTTTCTTTGTTCTTTACTACCTACGCGTAAATCAATTGCTAATCCCCAGAGATGTTGTGAAGTTCCAGGAGGTGCAACCACACCGAGAATTTTTGTTTCTTTGCCCTGTTGAACTTTTGCTAAAATTTGATTGTTAGCATATTTGTGCCAAAATCTTAAATTCGTACTAAAAGTGCGAGTACAATCGCCATAACCATAACCAGATTTTAGCGGTATCCGTTGTTGTATTCGCGCTCTATTTAAAGCATCAGCCGCCGATTTTTGTAAATAACAATCATTAGTGCCATCAACATGACCCATTGTTAAAGTAGCTTGAAACTCTTGGGTTTCTTGTTCATTAGCAAAGATATCTTTTTGCGGCAGTTTAATTCCGTCATTTTGATTTACAAAGACTGCGCCGTATGCCCTTAGCAAAATATATTCATAAGTACCAGGCTGGGGAACTGTTGATAACTTCCTAGCGATCGCAGATAAAAAACGCTGTTGCTTATTTAATTCTGGATTGGGAATAAATGGTTTTGATGTTGTCTCTTTAGAGATATCTGTACAAGGTAACGAATCAGTACTCAAGCATCCGTTTAATGGTTGGGCGGTTATAGCAACTTTGTGGTGGTTAATCTCGTTACTAGCTACTAATACAAAAATCATCAAAATAACTATACTGATGAAAGTTGCCTTTCTGATAATTTTGGTAATATTTCTTTGCTTTTTAAGGGTAAGTTTCATTTGTAAATAATTGCTTAGTTGATTCAAGAATAAAGTTAATCAGTTTCTGGTAAATATTTATTATTAATGACTTAAAAACACAAATTGTTTATCGGTTTAAAACTATATTTTTATGCAAGTTATAGACAGCATTTAATATATATCAGTAATAAATTAAATTGGTGCTAATAGCTAAACCTGTGAACAATAGTTGTGAGAAACAACCCGGAAACTTGTCACAATTTTTAAAAAAGATTATATTTTTTACTTAATACTCAAGTTTAAAAATGGAAACTTGTCTTTAATTCACTACTAGTAAATTTGATAACTTTTTTATTAGAAAGATACATCCATGAAACCACTGGAACAGTTAAAATTGAAAAGAACTCTAAGCTTGCTGATCCTGTAAGTATGACCATGCACAATTCCGTTGAATTCCAAGACGCTTTTGATGTCATAGTCGTCGGTGCAGGTCACTCCGGTTGCGAAGCAGCTCTTGCCTCTGCACGCCTCGGTTGTCGTACCCTGCTATTGACGCTCAACTTGGATAAAATCGCTTGGCAACCTTGTAACCCAGCAGTGGGTGGCCCGGCCAAATCTCAGTTGACTTATGAGGTAGATGCACTCGGCGGGGAAATTGGTAAAGTAGCAGACCGCACCTACCTACAAAAGCGTATCCTCAACTCTTCACGGGGGCCTGCTGTTTGGGCATTACGCGCCCAGACGGACAAGCGCGAATATGCAGCAGTGATGAAGAATATTGTCGAGAACCAAGAAAACTTGACAATCCGCGAAAGTATGACAACAGATTTGGTACTGGGTGCTAACGGTGAAGTTATCGGCGTTGAAACTTATTTTGGTGTCGGGTTCCAATGTAAAGCAGTAATCTTGACGACTGGCACCTTCCTGGGAGGCAAAATTTGGGTTGGTAACAAATCAATGCCAGCCGGACGCGCTGGGGAATTTGCGGCTGAGGGATTGACACAAACCCTGAATCGCTTGGGATTTGAAACCGGAAGACTCAAAACTGGAACTCCAGCCCGGGTAGACAAGCGATCAGTAGATTATAGTAAAATGCTCATCCAGCCAGGGGATGAAGATATACGCTGGTTTAGCTTTGACCCAGAGGCGTGGGTAGAACGGCAACAAATGCCTTGCTACATCACCCGCACAACTGCCGAAACCCATCGCCTAATTCAGGATAATTTGCACCTGTCGCCAGTTTATGGCGGTTGGGTGGAAGCGAAAGGGCCGCGTTATTGTCCCAGTATTGAAGATAAAATTGTCCGTTTTGCCGATAAGGAAAGCCACCAAATTTTTATTGAACCAGAAGGAAGGGATATACCCGAACTTTATATCCAAGGGTTTTCCACAGGATTACCAGAAAATTTGCAATTGCAAATGTTACGGACTCTTCCTGGTTTAGAAAAATGTGTGATGCTGCGTCCGGCGTATGCTGTGGAATATGACTATTTACCTGCAACTCAGTGTTACCCCACACTGATGACTAAGAAGATTGCGGGATTGTTTTGTGCTGGGCAGATTAACGGCACCACAGGTTATGAAGAAGCCGCAGCTCAAGGGCTGGTGGCAGGAATTAACGCAGCTCGATTTGTTCGCTCTCAAGAAATGATTGTCTTTGCCCGCGAGCAAAGTTATATCGGAACGCTAGTTGATGACTTGTGTACAAAAGACCTGCGCGAACCTTACCGGATGCTTACCAGTAGGTCTGAGTACCGATTGATATTGCGTTCTGACAATGCCGACCAACGCCTGACACCCTTGGGACGGGAAATTGGTTTAATTGACGATCGCCGCTGGGATCTATTTACCCAAAAGCAAGCCAATATTACCACAGAAAAACAAAGATTGCAAGCCACACGAGTCAAAGAACATGATGAAATAGGAATAGCGATCGCATCTAATACCCAGCAATTGATTAAAGGTTCAATTACCCTCAATGACTTGCTACGGCGTCCAGGATTCCATTACGTTGACCTCGACAGGTTCGGACTAGGAAACGCCAACCTTAACCGTGCTGAGAAAGAAGGCGCAGAAATTGACATCAAGTATTCTGGCTATCTCGCTAGGCAACAAAATCAGATTGACCAAATTGCCCGCCAAGCGCACCGCCAGTTACCTGCGGATTTGGATTACACAACAATTGATACCCTTTCCAAAGAGGCACGGGAAAAGCTAACTCATGTAAAACCACTCACTCTTGGTCAAGCTGCACGTATTGGTGGTGTAAACCCAGCAGATGTTAACGCTTTATTATTATATTTAGAATTGCGTAGAACCAAGAGCCAGTCAGAATTTCCAGCGTTAGCTTAACACAAGCTTGATAAAGACTGAGTATAGTAGTAGGGAGGGAGATTGGTATGATAGATGACATAAATATTAGTAGTGGCATCATCAACAATCCCCAGATTAAAGTTGACTTTAATACCAACGCTCAACCAACTCGTCTCAATCAGACGGCGGATTGGATATTTTATCTGTAATCCTAATTCCCAGGCAGTAGGCGCGGCGTTTCCTCGTCCTAGCAACAAAGATAGAAAGTCTATGTTACAAGAAGCCAGCACCCGTCTCATAGTACCGGAACCATCAGAAGACTTAATCGCCAACGAGCCTTGGTCGATAGAAAACTATGCTGATGGTCTAATGGATGAACTCTTTGCCGATATCGACTCCATTCTGGATGTTAGTGGTAATCTGCTTTCTCAAACCGTTCGGCACAGTAGGCAGAACAAATCGAACCAGTCTGTTGCTGGGGTTTCTCCCCAATCTCAACGCCAGTCGCCTCCAGAATACGTGCCTGTGCAAACAGTGGCGATACCGCAGATTATCTTACCGAACACAGTGAACCAACCAGTACACTCAGTTGCTCAAGATAACCACAAACACTTGAGTACCGTTGTATTTGACACCGCCACCGTAAAAAGAGTTAGTAGAAAGCGTCAGAAAAGTAGTCATACTTTGGGCAAACTGCTGATGGTGGGAACAACTTTAGGCGTGGCGATCGCTGGTATTATCTACCTAGTACAGTCTGGAGTCGTATATCTTTTAAATACCAACTTGACCCAGCCAGCTGTTCTAGTGCCGCAACCGCAGTCACAGTTGCCAACAAAAGTAGAAATTGAGGCAGATTTAGTTGACTACATGCTTCAATCGCTGGCAGTTATAGATAAGCAAGAAGTAAAAAGCAATCAAAAATCTGCCAGCCCAGGATTTTCCAGTCAGGCAAATACTAAGCAAGTAGCCCTTGCTCGTGGGCAAACAACTGGTAATCTACCATCACTTCCACTTCTAGCTAACAATACACCACCAGTCCCCAACCGTTCTGGAAGCGTTGTTGAGCGCATCTACGTTCCCGTTTATCAAGCGCCGTCGCCCATGCGCTACGCCCTCCCAGCCATTCCTGGGACTCCCACACTTTTACCACAAGTTGCGAGTGCGTTACAGGGATCTCAACCGAATGTTGTGAAAAATGCCCTGAATACGGTGCGACAAGCTGCCAAGCCTGTAACTGTCAACATGTTAGCTGCGGCTGTAAGAGCCGAACTTAAACCTGTAGCTGCGAAAACTGCACCGATTATCGTCCGGCAAACACCCAGCCCTCTGCCTGCATTACCAGTAGTTCCATTACGTGCAGCACTAGCCCCAGAGTCAGAACCAACTATTACCCAAGAACAAGTATATCCGGCAGTTGCGATCGCAGATGCTCCGAGTAATACCTTAGAAGGATTACTAGAGTTAGGCAACAAATCTGCCGCTTTGTTTAAAATTGATGGCGTAACTCGTCGCATCAATATGGGTGAAAGCATTGGCTCAAGCGGTTGGACATTAGTAGATGTAAGTAATGGTGAAGCTGTTATCCGCCGTAACGGCGAAGTGCGATCAATTTATGCAGGGCAGAAATTATAAGCTATTTAAACCTCTCCCTAGTAGTCTGTCAACTCAACAATGCTTAAGTAAACCAAGTTATAGAATATTTCTCTCTGTGTTCTCTGTGCCTGGAGCGGTTCATTTAATCCAACCATTGTTAGGTTGACACAGTACTAGTTGAGCAGAGGTTTGCAGAGTGGCGAAATTTAATGCATCAACTCACCAAGAATTAGCTCCTCACTGGTGGGTTAATTTCAAAATGAATATGATTATCGTGACCACTCAGAGAAACACAAAGTCTTTCTTTAATTAGCTGTTGATCGTTAAAAAACACTGCCCGCACCAGCTTTTGCTTACGAATAGACTTAAGAATAGCTCGTGCAGCATCTTGATCGTATTCAGAACTCGACCAAAGGATGCCACCGAAATTTCCATTTTTTTTGGGTAAGTAAACATCGCACATCATGCCAGTTTCATGTCCATGATGGTCGGGAGTATCGCCTCCATAAGGAAGACTAACATCGTTGATTGCGAATGGAGCAGCTGTGGGCCGAGTGTTACGATAACTGTCTTGATAATCGTGGGCAATTTTTTTAATCACATCAGCTAACCAGTGTGTTCCAAAATCGTGGTTATCTTTGGTGTCTTCCAGTTCACCGTTAACGAAACCATTATTACGATCGCTTTTTGGCATCAACTCCCATCGTGGTGCATTAGCTGCTTGCAACCATCGATGAGTAATTCCACCAACATCAACTCGACCATCACCATTAACAGTACTCCGACCAGCAATAATTGACTGAAATAGTTTGATTGCGTCAAATAGTCCTCTGTCTCTGTCTGCACTGTTAGGATCACCTACCCATCTGTAGCCTAGCTGATGCAATCGCGCCTTAATAGCCTTAACATCATCAGCTTTATTGACTCCGCCAATTCCCACACTACCACCGAGTTTAATTACCTTCGCTCCTGGTAAACTGGATGCTGTAGGTTGTTGAGTGTTCTCATCATCCTTGTTATCGAAAGGAACAACAACTTTAATGCGGATCTCTAGAGTTTGATCGTCAACAGCAATTATCATACGGCGATCGCCTTCTTGTTTAAAGACGAAATCAAATTGCCATTTGCCGTCCTGACTGATTGCTACACTTGCAGATGGAAATTGATCGTCGCTGATAATCGACAAAACTTTTCCCCTGTCAGCTAAACGAGCTATACCTTCAACCCTGAAACTTTGCCCTACTTCCACTTCTTGAGGCGCACGAATTAGCTGTAATTGTTCCACTGAAGCGGGAATGGTAACTCCCCCTGCATTAGCCAGTAACTTTTGCGCCTCTGGAAGTAAGTCCACAACTTTACTTACATATTTAGGATCAGACGAATAGCCTTTAGCCTTGAGAAAGCCAAGGAAATTTTCTGGCGTATTGGTATAATCTTCTAAACCTTTATAGGGAGTGCGAGTTAAAAACTTCCAATAACCAATAATAAAAGCATCTATATTTGTAAATTTACAGAACTCAATTTCTTCTGGCTCAGAAGGAACTTTTATTTTCAACGGTTCGGCAAACCCTTTCATCTCAGGAACTCGCCATTTTAATCCGGCAAAATTGTTAGCATTGACAGCAAGATCACTTTTCCCTCTAGCAGACTCTAATAACCATTGTGCGAGGGTAACTTCTTTTAAAATTTGCCGATTAATATCGGTAATTTTTCCACCTTGAAGACCAACTTGTATAAATATTGTTGCTAAATCTTTATTAAAATAATTATTGACTAAATCATCTAGTAGTGACATAGATTTACCCTATTATAAAGCTTTTTTACATCCCCAACTTCTTAGAGGTTGTTTGAAAAGTGTTTCACTGTGACTTTAGGTACTTTTAGATCCTCCCTAACCCCCCTTAAAAAGGGGGGAACCGGAGTCAAAGTCCCCCTTTTTAAGGGGAGCCAGTGCGGTCTTTGGGGTTTCCCCCATGAGCAACTGGCGTGGATTTAGGAGGATCTAAAACTTTTGATACCAACAAGAGGACTTTTCAAACATCCTCTTAGATAAGTTGGGAATATAGGTGTTAACGAATGAATTTAGATATAATTAGTTAATCTTTTTCTATAACTTTGGCATATCCAGCAAAAACAAAATGCTCGTTTCGGTTTCCTTTGCTTTTATCAGGCCACTTAACCCAATAATGGTTTTCTTCAAAACGCACATCTAAAACGGGGTAACTCCCTGGCTGAATATCGATTAAAGATTCTTTTGGTAACTCTGATGCCTGTTCTGTAGAAGGCTTTAAAACAGTTGTTTTTGTAATTTCCAAAATGTAATTTTTATCAGGTTTAGCTTCATCATCATTTGACTCACCAATTAATCCATCTTTAATCGCTTCAGCCATTTTTTCAGCATTAAAACGATCCATATCTACTTTGGCATCACAAAAGCAGCACTCAATTAAAATAGCTGGCATTTGTGTATTCTTCAGAACAAAAAAACCTGTATTTTTAACTCCTCTATCTTTGAATCCTAGTTTAAGGATTTCTTTGATAACTGATTTAGCTATACCTTTTGATGCATTGCTAATAGCAAAAACTTCTGTGCCATTGGCTATAGTGTTAAATTTATTAAAGTGAATTGAGACAAAGACGTTAACGTTATTGGCATTCGCTTTATTCACTCGTTGTCTAAGAGAATCGTTTACACTGCTAGCGCTTGTGGCAGTGCAATCGATAGCAGTATGACCTGCTGCTTTAAGTTTTTGTATCAATTGTGTACCAACTGCTTTAGTTAAAATATCTTCTTGTTTTATGCCTGTTGCCCCTGTATCGTGAGGAGGGCAATTGTGTCCCATATCAATACCAAATTTCATAGAGTTGATGTCCTTTTTATGACTTAAGAAGTACGGTTTAACTCACTATACTGTATTAATTATTAACCTAAATGCGCTCGCTCTGTCAGTGAGGAAAAGTGAGTTGTTCCTGTAAACAAATGTAACATTTAACGTAAGAATCCCATTAAAAACAGAAATTTCATAAGTTCAACCTATAAATAAAGCAGGCTGACCCATGACGGCACAAGAGGCGCTGAATTTAATTGATACTCTTTTATGCTCTACCTTTGGGCAAAGACTCAATGACGTTCAATCTGTAGTTTTGCTGGAAAGTTGGCTGGGACGCACCTATGCGGAAATTGCGGTGCAGATAAGTTATGAACACGACTACATCAAACAAGTCGGTTCTCATACCATTTCTTTGTGAGGCTGCGCCAAACTTTCTTTCTTTGTGTCCTTTGCGCCCTTTACACTTTTTATAAATATTACGAATTAGTAATTATTTAGTCATCGCTTTGAGGAGAACCACGCCCTAGATAAGAGCCTTTGCTTTAATAAATGTTTTGCCAAGCTTTCACCGTCCCTTTGCCAATTTCGCTATCAACAGTTTGACCTCCTTCCAAGACTAGTCTGATGTCTAAGTTCTCATCTGGAGCATTTTTCAAAGCAGTGGCTAATTCTTGACTGACAGAAAAAGTGCCGATTGAACCGTCTAATTGAAAAACTTTTTCCCTGACTTTAAGTAAAAGTTTATCGACTTTCCTGGTAGTGGCAAACCTAAGAAAGTCAGGTCTGGGATACACATGACCTGCGGTGTAGAAAGGAGACCTTGCTTCACCCGAATTTACAGTTACGAGAACTCGAATGCTCGAAGGAGTCCACAAACTAATAACTTGCTTTGAACCCTCACGGTACAAATAGCCACCCAAGGAGTTGCGGTCAAAAACCCCAAGAAACTCCCCTTCAAAAGGGTCAACGATTCTCACGGCTTTCGACCAAGGCACATTCATATCGGGGGACAGTCCTGCTGATTTGACTACTGGTAAATCGCTTGATGCTTGGGCAAGGCTAGCTACCTCTTGAACAGTGAAAGCAGGACAAACTTGAGGTGAAAGCACAGCCAAGATAGCCCCTAAAAAAAGAACTGGAATTGTCTGCGGTAAGTTCATCATGAGTCAGGGGTACAATCTTCAAAAACAATAATCGGACAGCCTTTATTAGTCATCCCCCGCAAGACTTTTGTTTGCTATGAAGCTTTGAAAATTGAGCAAATTCCAGTGTTTTGGGGCAATGTCTTTATGACTCGCGGCATTCTTTACAAGACGCTTTGCGTAGCTTACTATCAATAATACACAAGTACTAATTAGTTGCGGACACTTAAGTAATATTATTTAATAATACAAAAAGGGTTGAGGTTTTTGTGCCAGAGTTAGTAAATGTAATTTTATTTTTGACATAAAGATAAAAGCAGACATTCCCAAACTAGCCGTGGTTGAGCGTAAGAAAGTAAGTGTTTACGAGATTGTTCTAGCTGCTTCATGATGCTGGGTTGATGCCACTGCTGCCAGTAGAATTGCTGAAGATAATCAACTAACCACAGTTGGGCTTCTGTATCTAAATCCTTATCAATTTTCTTGGCTAACTCCAAGGCTTTGCGGTAGGAAGCAGGGGCTTTTTTTAAGTCTTCGAGTAACTCAGAGGGAATAGCTTGTAATTGCTCGTAAGATGCGATCGCACTTCCGGCACTGCCAGCTGCTATGCTCAATACTGCCTGATTTGGCAAAATTTCTTGATGACCAGTTTGTGTGAGTACAACAGCCAAAGACTGTGCATCTAAGCGATAAAAAGGAATGCGTTGACAGCGTGACACCAAAGTTGGCAAAACAGACTCTAAGGTAGGTGCAATTAAAATTAATGTCGCCTGTCCCGGTTCTTCTAAAGTTTTAAGTAAAGCATTCGCTGCTGCTTCTGCCATTGTTTGGGCTTCTTCCAGCACCACCACATTCCTTGGTGCTTCCAAGGGTGGACGACTGAGAAACTCGGTAATTTCCCGAATTTGCTCTAGCCGAATTACAGGTGGTGCTTTACGCTTAAGTCCTTTCTCAGCCGCTTCTGCTGCTGTTAATCGTTGTCCCTGGTATTGGTACGTCGGTTGCACCCACAACAAAGCTGGGTGGTTTCCCTGACGCAAACGGTTTTGTAAAGCCGCAGTGACTCCCATCTCGCTAGAAAATAGCAATTCCACAAAACACCTGGCTGCTAAACTTCTTCCTACACCATCTGGCCCCACAAATAGATAGGCTGGGGCAACCCGATTTTGTCTGACAGCCTGAGTGAGTAATTCTACGGCTTGCTGTTGTCCTACAAGTGGTGCAAATGGGTTAATAATTCAGTGCCTTCGCCAAAACAAGAATATAGAAAACAGAGGGCTGATGTAGTAGAGTTGTTGTCTTCTTGAACAACAACTTAGAAGCTACAAAATGCCAATATTTGACATACTAGCACTGTTGCAATGACTTCTACCGCGTAAGGGTCGTAGTGTTTTTAAACGCAGAGGGGCGCAAAGTAAGCGCATAGGCGCTTCGCCTTCCCGCAGGGTAGGAACGCAGAGTTTTTTTGAACAGAATTTGTTACAACAAACTTATGCAATGTTGTACTTAGGAAGTCTCAGATGTCGTACAAACAATTTATTTATTGCTGGCAAAAATGGTTACCTCCTATCTTGGTACGTGTTGCTGTACGTGCAGTGGTAATAATTTGTCTAACAGTAGGGGTATTGGGCATCTTGGGAAGCACTGCTCCGATGAGTAATGCTCAACTGGTAAGTAACACTAAGGGTATTCAAGATAAACAGACACCATTAAAATCAACAGCGTTAAATGCCACTGTATATCACAGTCCTGATTGTAATTGTTGTGGTGGGTGGATTGACCATTTAAAGACACAAGGTTTTCAAATCACAGACTTTTCCACGCCTGACATCGAAACAGTCAAACAAAAGTACAATGTGCCAGATAACTTGTCATCTTGCCACACAGCAATTGTTAATGGATATGTCATCGAAGGACACGTTCCAGCAGACGACATCAAACGTTTGCTTCAAGAAAAGCCAAATGTTGCTGGTTTATCTGTTCCTCAAATGCCCGTAGGCACTCCTGGGATGGAGATGGGGGATCGAAAAGACCCGTTTTCTGTGCTTTCTTTTAATCACAAGGACTCAGTTGCGGTATTCAATAAATATCCATCCTCTTGATGTAATCTGGCTGTATTCAAAGGGAGCATCCCAAATGTGTAAAAACATATTTTGTCATTGCGTTCGCCCTTGGCGTTCCCGCAGGGTACGTAATGAAATGAAGCGTTTGCGAAGCGTCTCTTAGAGTTGCAATCGCAACATCTAGACTTTGTGATTGCTACCCTACGGGAACGCCAAAGGCGAACATTCCGCTTTGCTTCATTCGCAATGACAATCTCTCATCTTGGTAAATTTGCTTGCATTGGGATGCTCCCTATTCAAAGGATGTTTTAAAAGCGGATTTTCATGTATTTTGGCGATTTATAATCGCTAACGCCTTTTAAAACATCCTCACATTACCTGAATCAGTAGTAAGAGATGTTACTTGTTAGAATCAGCTTTGATCAACTGCGACAAATGACTGAACCATCTCCCTAACCAGAAGGGAGATGCTGCACTTGCAACATTTTGAGAAAGAAGCTCAATGGCATGATTACAATCTTGCAGACTTGCATCGAGTCCCATTGTGTGATATATTTCGCGGGCATGGCAAAAAGCATCCATCGCTTCTGATTCTCGATTGATTTTTTCTAACACCAAACCCAAACTAAACCAGGCGTTTGCTTCTGCATTTTGGTCATCAAGATTCCTTCTGATCTCTAATGAATATTGATGAAACTCAACCGCCTTTTGGTACTTTCCCAGAGCATTATAAGCATTGCCCAACGCACTTAAGGCCATGGCTTCACCATTGCGTTGGCTTTGCCCGCCGTAGGCATTGCAGATGAATCTTGCCAGTTTTAACCATTGCTGGTAAAACTCAATTGCCAGTTGGTACTGTCCCAACGATTCATAAGTATTGCCCAAACTTCCCAAGCAAATGCATTCCTCAGTCCAATCGCCTATTTTCCTGGTAATACTCAACCACTGCTGATAATACTCAATCGCTTGCTCGTACTTGCCCAGGCATTCATAAGTATTGCCCAAACTTCCCAAGCAAATGCCTTCCCCAGTGCGTTGGCAATGCCTGCCGTAGGCAGCGCCTATTTTTCTGGTGATGCTCAACCACTGGTGATAAAATTCAATTGCTCGCTGGTATTTTCCCAGTGATTGATAAGCGTTGCCCAACCCAGATAAAGATTTAGCTTCTCCTAAGCGATCGCCTATTTCTTTCGCTATATCCAACCACTGCTGATAAAACTCAATTGCCAGGTGATACTCGCCTAGTGAGTGGTAAGCATTGCCCAAACTTCCTAGACAAACGACTTCCCTATTGCGATCGCCTGTTTCTCTGGCTTTGTGCAAGCACCGCTTTTCAAACTCAATGGACTCGATGTTATTTAGGCTCCCGGATTTAATTACTTCTGTCATTATCTATAGAAAAGGAAATTTGTGATCGATAAGCTGTCGATTATACAATTTTCTGTGGCTTTCGCACACTATAAGAGCAACTTATAGGCACAACTTCTCTCAAAATTTAGAAATTGTTTTTCAACATCAAACTTTCTTTTATACACAGGAATTTCTGCGTAGGAAAGGCTTTTATTTATATTGGTAACAAGCGCATGAATATACTATAATAAAAATTTCGCTTTTTCAAAAGATATAAGAAAAACCAAATCAATCAGCAGCAGCATAATCAGGCAATGCGTTGAGTTGTAAATTAACAGCACTTAGATAATTTTGGTCGTTTAAAAGTTGTGATGGTAATTTATCTGCATTAACAGCAGCCTTCACCAAATCTTTTGCAATAATCTTTCTGTTTTGAGTTTTAAATATTAGCGTTTCTCCACTAGGAATCCCATGCTGCTTCAAACCTCCCTGATAAGCAAAAGTAACTAGATTAAAAGGCTGGAGGTAACTAACAGAAGTAGAATTGATGGATAAATTGTTAGAGTTAATAGCTATCTCGCTACTATTATTACTCGCTGTTTGAGCGCCAGCGATTCCAGGTACAAGAGTAATAAAAGCAAAAAGCAGTCCAGAATTTATTAAAGTAACAAGTTTCATACGGTTTATCTTAGGAAAATGCGATCGGTGTTCTTTAGTAATAGATTCTTCTTTATTATTAATCTCAGCTTCCTTCAGTCAGGTCACCTGATCGGTTGATATATGACTCACTCAAAAGGGTGAGCTAAGTAGGTAGGCGGGAGAATTCATAACTACGTCATTGCGAGTGAAACATTCGCGGAGCGTCTCTAAGAGTTGCAATCGCAAAGGTTTCGAGCATTTTATATTTCGTTACATAGTTAGGTTTATTTATGCCCACCTACTTAATCGAGAAACACAAAGTCTAGACACACAACAGATTGGTTGAAATTTCCAATTACTTAACTGAGGCGAGTTGAACATTTATGCAATTTTTTATTCGCTTCTTGAGTTCCCCTAATGGGCAAGAATGCCTGAACATCTGCAAATTTAGTAATACAGATGTATTTGTCTATATAAAACTTATGTTTTGTTTTTTAAATATACCAGGACTTACGCATTGACAAATTAGACAACAGGTGAATTCAGGAAAAAATAGAAAATATGCGATCGCTCTTTGGGAAAAACTTTTTAGTTTACTGTTACTCCAATTAACTTTGGTAGCTCGATTCTTTGTATACTTAATCTTGTTAATAAGTAGGAATTCTATACTATCAATGTAGTAACAGCATCAGTGTAGTAACATCTGATCGCTTTCTACTTTTGATGGGTTCAACGAGTAAAGTTGAACCCGATATTTTGTCGTAGTCTTTTTCAAAAATTAAACCGGATTCCGATATTCAATCTATAAGAATGCTTGTCTAAATTTCACAAAAGGAACAATATGCCAGGAAGTACATTAGCGACTGCTCAAAACATTGGTGTTCTCAAATCTTTTAAATACAATGATGCTGTAACCAATGCAAATCCACTTGATTACTATAAATTCTCCCTGAACGGCACAAATAATATTAGTTTGCTTTTGAGTGGAGTAACTCAATATTATGTGAATGCAGCCATCTATTACGATAGCAACAATGATGGATTGATTCAGAGTGGAGAAGAACTTTATTCTGATTATGCTAGAGACGGTCGAAACGCTCAAATTAGTACAACATTAGGAGCCGGGAATTACTATGTTGGAATTTCCGCAAACACCAACGTCAACTCCAACTATTCCCTACAGTTAGCAGCCACATCTACACCTGCTTCCATTGCTTCCAATCCGGGGAACACACTCAGCACTGCTTATAATATTGGCACTCTGACTGGTAGTCAAATTTTCAAAGAATTTGTTGGGAATGTAGACACAGTTGATTACTACAAATTCTCCCTGAACGGCACAAATAATATTAGTTTGCTTTTGAGTGGAGTAACTCAATATTATGTGAATGCAGCCATTTATTACGATAGCAACAATGATGGATTGATTCAGAGTGGAGAAGAACTTTATTCTGATTATGCTAGAGACGGTCGAAACGCTCAAGTTAGTACAACATTAGGAGCCGGGAATTACTATGTTGGAATTTCCGCAAACACCAACGTCAACTCCAACTATTCCCTACAGTTAGCAGCCACATCTACACCTGCTTCCATTGCTTCCAATCCGGGGAACACACTCAACACTGCTTATAATATTGGCACTCTGACTGGTAGTCAAATTTTCAAAGAATTTGTCGGGAATGTAGACACAGTTGATTACTACAAATTCTCCCTGAACGGCACAAATAATATTAGTTTGCTTTTGAGTGGAGTGACTCAATATTATGTGAATGCAGCCATCTATTACGATAGCAACAATGATGGATTGATTCAGAGTGGAGAAGAACTTTATTCTGATTATGCTAGAGACGGTCGAAACGCTCAAATTAGTACAACATTAGGAGCCGGGAATTACTATGTTGGAATTTCCGCAAACACCAACGTCAACTCCAACTATTCCCTACAGTTAGCAGCCACATCTACACCTGCTTCCATTGCTTCCAATCCGGGGAACACACTCAGCACTGCTTATAATATTGGCACTCTGACTGGTAGTCAAATTTTCAAAGAATTTGTCGGGAATGTAGACACAGTTGATTACTACAAATTCTCCCTGACAGGCACAAATAATATTAGTTTGCTTTTGAGTGGAGTAACTCAATATTATGTGAATGCAGCCATCTATTACGATAGCAACAATGATGGATTGATTCAGAGTGGAGAAGAACTTTATTCTGATTATGCTAGAGACGGTCGAAACGCTCAAATTAGTACAACATTAGGAGCCGGGAATTATTATGTTGGAATTTCCGCAAACACCAACGTCAACTCCAACTATTCTCTACAGTTAGTCAACATTACGAATCCTAACCCAAACATCACTCTCGCCGTAGGAAGTCCCCCTAGTGTCGCTGAAGACGGCACCACCAACCTAATTTACACCTTCACCCGCACCGGCAGCACCACCAATGCCTTAACCGTGAACTATGGCGTTGTTGGCACAGCTACCTTAAACACCGACTACACCCAAACAGGTGCAGCCAGCTTTACAGCTACCACCGGAACAATTACCTTTGCAGCCGGAAGTAGTACAAAAACCTTAACGATTGACCCGACAGCAGACACCACTGTTGAAAGTAATGAAACCGTTGCTATTACTCTAGCAGCAAGCACTCGTTACACCATCGGCACTACAACAGCCGTAACTGGAACTATTACTAATGACGATTCTGCTTCTATCAACATCAACCTTAGTAATAGCCAGACGATAAATGCAACGGGTGGCGCAGGCAATGATCGTCTCACTGGTAATGCACTGAATAACATTCTGATTGGCGGTGATGGAAATGACCAACTGCAAGGGTTAGCAGGAAATGACACCCTCCAGGGAGGCAATGGTAATGATATTCTCACTGGTGGAACTGGTGATGATTTACTTTGGGGAGGTAATGGTGACGATATTCTCACTGGTGGAGCCGGGAAGGATAAATATCTGTTCCAAAGTAGTGGGGTTTTTAGGACAAGCTTAGGTGTTGATTACATCACCGACTTTGAAGGGGGACAAGACCAGATTGTGCTGAGTAAAACCACCTTCAACGCTGTTACTAATACTGCAAGACAAGCTTTAACTGACTTTGGAGTTGTCGCTAACGATCAACTCGTGAACGCTAAGAATGCACATATTGTCTATAGTCAAAGTAGTGGCAGCTTATTCTATAATCAGGATAGCAATGTTCTGGGTACAGGAACAGTGTTTGAATTTGCTCGTTTAGGAAATCCTGATATTACTTTGAGTAGTAGCAATTTCAGTCTGATTGCCTAGTTTTTTAGCTATTAAGATGTAGAACAATTTTCGCTCTTTAGTTCCGATTCTAATTGAATTCGGAACTTTTTACCAATGGATTGCGATCGCTATCCCAAATCATCATCAAAGCTGAAACGCCGGTCTCATAATTTATTGCACTAATTTACCTGTGCCACGCTAGTAGGGTGCGTTAGCCGAGAGTACATCACCACATAAAGGTTTTGGTGCCGTACTCTCGGCGATAACGTTTATTGGTCAGATGTTACAAAACACAACAGGGTTGCATTAAGACAATAGGCAAAATCCACACCTGAAAGTATCCGGTTTTGCTCACTAGCTCTGAAGCTAGCTTGTTAAGTTAGAGAAGTGCTCAATTGCAAGCTCAATCTTTACTCACAACAATAATCATCAACAGTTGTAAAAACTATTGTCTTTAGGGTTTGCAGAAAAGTTTAATGCAAAGAAAAAAGTGGCTTTTAAGAACGGGGCTTGCGCTCCTAATTTTTATCATGGTTGTAGCGGCAAAATTTATGGATAAAACTCATCCCATCTCAGAACTTTATGTATTTGGGGATAGTCTTTCGGATACAGGGATGGTATTTCGGGCGACAGGAGGAATGTACCCACCTAATCCAACTTACTTTCAGGGGCGTTACTCGAATGGTCGGGTTTGGATTGAGTATCTTGGCGAAAGCCTCCATCTCTCCTCTAAGCAAACTCACAATTTTGCTTACGGAGGAGCAACTACTGGCAGTGTTGGCAACAGCTATGTACCTAGCTTGCTAAATCAAGTGCAGACGTTTACGCAGACACATCAACATACGAATCCAGATGCTTTGTATGTGCTATGGGCAGGCGCAAATGATTATTTGCAAGGGGTAAGCAGTGCAACTATTCCTGTTAAAAATGTGACGACGGCAATCAACTCTCTAACTGATGTGGGTGCTAAAAAGATTCTGGTTGCAAATTTACCAGATTTAGGACAGTTACCTGCCACTAGAAACAGTACGAATTCCGCGAACCTCAGTGCATTAACACAATCACATAATCAAGGCTTGAGGCGATCGCTCAAGGTACTAAGTCAACAGCATTCTGATCTGGAGATTGTGCAATTAGATGCTAACGCGCTGTATCGAGATGCGATTGCAAATCCGGCAGCCTTTAACTTTACCAATGTGAGCGGTCCATGTTTATCTGGCGATCGCACCTGCGGTAAACCAGACCAGTTTTTGTTCTGGGATGGCATTCATCCGACGGCTGCGGCTCATCGCATCATCGGCGAAACTGCTTTCTCAACCATTCAAGAGGCAGGGATGATTAATCCTCGTTCAATGTTGGTTCCCTAACTGAGTTGATCAGTTTTTGCAGGGATAAAATTATTTCTGTCAAAAATCTTTAGATTACAGCGTTTTTCATCTATTTGAACAACGATACTTTGTAGGGGCGCATAGCTAGCTGTGCGCCCCTACAGTATCAATAAGGTTCAGTTAAGCATTTTTTTTCTTCTCTCTGTTCCCTCTGTGCCTCTGCGGTTCGTTAAAAAAATTGACTTTGATAAAGAGTTTTAGCCTTAACTGAACCGTATTGCCTACAGTATGGTCGAACTAAAAATAACTATAAAATACGGTAAGCTTTAAGAATTACCGTAGATTTCTCTAACACAACGCTCAAATAGTATATTACTTTCTTATATAATTCTTTCCTTCTGCCTCCTGCCCCCTGCCTCCTGCCTTCTCTTAATAACTGCTTATGTCTGAACAATATCGTTTTGAAACCTTGCAAGTTCATGCTGGACAAGAACCGGCTCCCGGAACTAATGCTCGTGCTGTACCAATTTACCAAACGACTTCCTACGTTTTTGACGACGCCGATCACGGAGCGCGGTTATTTGCTCTCCAGGAATTTGGTAACATTTATACCCGGATCATGAACCCGACGACGGATGTATTTGAAAAGCGAATTGCTGCTTTAGAAGGGGGTGTAGCAGCATTAGCAACAGCTAGTGGTCAAGCGGCGCAATTCTTGGCAATCAGTACCATTGCTCAGGCTGGGGATAATATTGTTTCCACTAGTTTTTTGTATGGGGGAACATATAACCAGTTTAAAGTATCCCTACCACGTTTAGGTATTAACGTCAAGTTTGCCCTGGGAGATGATCCAGAAAGTTTCCGTCAGGCGATCGACGATCGCACCAAAGCGTTATACGTTGAAACTATTGGCAATCCTCAATTCAACATTCCCGACTTTGCCGCATTAGCTCACATTGCCCACGAAAACGGCATACCTTTAATTGTGGATAATACCTTCGGTGCTGGTGGGTATTTAGCTCGACCCATTGAACATGGTGCAGATGTTGTAGTAGAATCTGCAACTAAATGGATTGGTGGGCATGGTACTTCCATTGGTGGCGTAATTGTCGATTCTGGTAAATTTGACTGGGGTAACGGTAAATTTCCCCTGTTTACTGAGCCAGCACCCGGTTATCATGGGCTGAATTTTCAAGAAGTGTTTGGCCCTAGTGGTTCCTTTGGTAACATTGCCTTTATTATCCGCGCCAGAGTCGAGGGTTTGCGGGATTTTGGCCCGTCCTTGAGTCCATTTAACGCCTTTCTTTTGCTGCAAGGATTAGAGACTCTTTCCTTACGTGTAGATCGGCATGTGAGCAATGCCCTAGAATTAGCTCGGTGGTTAGAGCAACAAGAGCAAGTATTATGGGTTAATTATCCGGGACTTCCTAATCACCCTTATCATGAACGAGCGAAGAAATATCTCCGGCATGGCTTTGGGGGAGTTTTAAACTTTGGCATCAAAGGTGGATTGGAGGCAGGTAAAGCTTTTATTAATCATGTAAAATTGGCGAGTCATTTAGCAAATGTTGGTGATGCTAAAACCCTCGTTATTCATCCCGCTTCCACAACCCATCAACAGCTAAGTGATGACGAACAGCTTTCAGCAGGTGTGACACCTGATTTAGTGCGGGTATCAGTGGGAATTGAACATATCGACGATATCAAAGAGGATTTCCAGCAGGCATTCCGGCAAGTTAGGAGTTAATAAATGGGGAATGGGGAATGGGGAATGGGGAATGGAGCATGGGGCATTGGTTATTAATTCTTCTCCTCCACTCCTAACTCCTAACTCCTAACTCTTAACTCCTAACTCCCCACTCCCCACTCCCCACTCCCTATGATCTACTCAGACTTCATTTCACCGCAAACCCAGTTTTACCAGCTGACAGTGCCATTTCAACTGGAAGGGGGCGAAACATTAACTGGGGTTCAGGTTGCTTATCGCACCTGGGGACAGTTAAATGCCCAAGGCGATAATGGGGTACTGATTTGTCATGCGTTAACTGGTTCGGCTGATGCAGATGATTGGTGGGAACCTTTGTTTGGTTCAGGGAAAGCTTTCAATCCAGAACACGATTTTATTGTGTGCAGCAACATCTTGGGAAGTTGTTACGGCACAACCGGGCCAACTAGTATCAATCCCATAACGGGAAACCCTTATGGCGTAACCTTCCCTGAGATTACAATCCGAGATATGGTTCACCTGCAAGCTGTACTACTAGAATACCTGGGTGTTCAATCTCTGCGGTTAGTAATTGGCGGATCACTCGGTGGAATGCAAGCACTAGAGTGGGCGTTATTATATCCAGAAAAGGTGAAAGCGATTGCACCCATTGCTGTTTCTGGAAGACATTCAGCTTGGTGTATTGGATTAAGTGAAACCCAAAGACAGGCAATTTACGCCGATCCAAACTGGCAAGGAGGGAACTACACCCAGGATGCGCCCCCAAACCAAGGACTCGCAGTTGCACGGATGATGGCGATGTCTACTTACCGTTCTTGGGATAGTTTTACAATTCGCTTTGGGCGGCAGTATGATGCATCTGAGCAGTTTGCTATAGCCAGTTACTTACAGCATCAAGGTCAAAAGCTGACAGAACGATTTGATGCCAACACTTACATTACCCTCACCCATGTAATGGATCGCCATGATGTTGCACGCGATCGCACAGTTCCTAATTTATCAGATTATGAATCTGTTCTGCGAAGCATCCAGCAACCGACTTTAGTTGTTGCAATTGATTCTGACATCCTCTATCCTCCAGTAGAACAACAAGAATTGGCAAATTTAATCCCTAATGCTCAACTGGCTTGGCTGAAATCAACCCACGGACATGATGCATTTTTAATTGACATGGATGCATTGAATGAAATACTAATCTCTTTTCAGCAAAGTTTAGATTTCCCAGCCTCCTAACTCGACGTATTCAGAAAAAAGCTAGGGCGTGTTTTCAAAGTCTTAGATCCCCCCAACCCCCCCTTAAAAAGGGGGGCAAAGAGTCTCTTAAAGTCCCCCTTTTTAAGGGGGATTTAGGGGGATCTAAAAAGTTATGGCGCAAAACGAGTAGTTTGAAAACACGCCCTATACTTTCCAAGTTCTGAGCATGAAGTTCCGAGATAACAAAGCTCTCGTTAGCTATATTTACTCGATCTGTTGCAGATTACTAATTGTAAAGAATATTGTATCATCAGTTCTTTGCTTATCATAATCAATGTTAATTTGAGTAGGATAGCCAAGTGTCGGGTTATATTGTACAGTCAAGTTGTCTGCTTTTTTAATGAACGCATTTCTAATGATATTAAATAGTTTAGGGATTGTATTATATTTTTCAAATAAAGCTGTATCTACTGGGTTTTTACCATATTTATAAGTAATGGAAGTTGTGACTCCATTACGTACTTCAATAATCACTGGTTCTGTGGATTTGGGGAAACAAAAGCAACTTCTAGTAAATTCATAGCGATAGTTAGAGATTTTTTTCTGTCTCCATAATCGGTGATTAATCTTAAATTGTTCTAAGGCAAAATTATTAGACGCTGGTTTTTGGGCTACCTGTATAGGAGGTTGAGATATTACAGGTGTACTCAAACCCAAAGATGCCACTAAAATGGCACTAATTGCAATTGGTAAACGCATATAAATCCATCTTTAACTCTAATTGCTTATACCAATTCTGCATGAAGATGCACATAATAAGACCCCCCTGTAGTCCCCCCTTGATAAGGGGGGACGGCATAGCCGGGGGGTAAATATATGCAGCTTCACAAAGAAACGGTATTAGTAGTTTAACGTGCTTAAAGGTGATTGCCAAAAAACTGAAATTATTTTTGACATTCATCCATAGCCTAGTTTTACTCATCTAAACGGACTGCGATCGCATTCAGCAATGACTCAAATCCTGATTCGCTGTGAATATCAGGGGTGAGCGTGTTCATATCTTGAAGGATATCTACCAGTCTATCAATAGTGGCTCTAATTTCTGTATATTCGTCGATTGACCTTGTTAGGCTTGGCACGTTTGCAGAAGAAGACAATAGTTTGATTTTTGCTTCTAGTTTTTGAATTTCTCCTTCCCAATGGATTATGTAGTCAGCGCGTTCAATAGGTTCATATATATTTGCATCTGATAACACAATAGGGAAAATTCGATCATAAAATTCACCATTTTTAGCAATTTGCACTAGCTCAAACATGCAATTGGGAGACTTTAAATACTTGTCACTAATAACTGCGATCGCACATTTACCGCGTCCAATCCGTTCCATAAAGGCTTTAATTTGTCCTTTGTAGCCCAAATCGCGTTTATCACGGATGATTTTGATTCCTTTAGCCTGGAAAGTCTCATCCAGTTTATTGACAAATTGCTCACTTTCTCCACCCCAAGCATAGGAAATGAAGATTTCTTTGCTATCTGCTAACCGATGCGTCAACAATTCATTTTTCTCTTGCTCCAGTTCGCTTTGCAACGGTGTAACTTTGGGGTTGATTTCCCCATCTGCTCTATCGGGTTGTAACATAACATCATCGATTAACTTGCGGACATCTACCATTTTATAGCTTTTCCTACATTGAATCTGGTAAGCACTATTATTTAGAAACTCACGCAGCTCGTTTAGAGGATAACTATAAGAAGTCTGGCTTCCTTCACATTTTTCGCAATTACAAGGAACTAAAGTTTGATATTGCAAACGTTCGTAAGAGTTGTGGATTTTTTCGAGTTCATGGGTGATGACTGCCATCAATTCTTTTGTACGGTTTCCGGCTACACAGATTTTAATTTCTCGTTGATTGTAGTTTTCAATGATTTCAGCACGAGTTTGGTCTTTGTTGAGAACAACACCGCTTTTCCAAACGAGTTTTTGCTGTTCAATCCAAGGGTGTGTCTCGACAATAAAGCGGGTGAGGATGCCTTTGGGCATGAATGTATAGGTGTAGCGCAGGATCAGGTTGTGGGGATCTTCCCAGGTATAATCAGCTTTTTCAATGGAAAGCAATTGCGGGGCAATATAAGTGCCTGGACGATCGCGGATTTCGTAGCAAAGCTTGAACTGCATCATTAATTGCAGGAGTTCATCTCGCATATCTGCATATTCGCCGTCTTGCCAAATATTTTTCAGGTCGTCTTTGGTAAAACAACCAAGATTTTCCTTGACAGTTTGATTATCCAAAACTTTGTAAACGGCAGTTGTCGCCCATTCAGGTTTGAGGATGACGTAGTGTTTGAGTGTAGAATCGTCTTGAAAATGGAGGCAAACGCCGAGGTCGTGGAGATAGCTACTCAAGCGCAGCATGTCTTTACGGTCAGTTAAATTATTGACTCGACAAAGGTTAAAGTATTCTTCAACGCTGATGTAATTTCGGGAATTGTTTTCTAGGACGGCTCTGACTCTTACCCAGAGTTTTGGTAGAGGTGTACCAACGTGGTCAAGATTACTGATGTAAAGCTGAATCGCGTCTTTAATCTCGGCTAAACCGCGATTAGTTTCTAAATTCGTTGCCAGAATTTTCTCCAGATTGCTGAATTCTCCTCGTAACTGCCCTTCATTGACTTCGCACTGACGGTTTTGTTTTTCGTTTTTGATGATCAGAACTGGGCTTTTGTCGCTCAAGAGTTCGACAACTTTCAGCCACCAGTAAAAATCAGTGTTTTCTTTGCGAGTGTCGGCAACTAAGGCATAGAGAGAACGCTTGCTGAGGAAAAACTGATGGGTTTGGTGGTAGATTTCCTGACCGCCAAAATCCCAGATGTTGACGCGAAAATCTTTGCCATTGGGCTGTGTAAAGTGCCACCGGATCACCTCAATGCCTTCGGTTGATTTCTCTTCTGGCTGGAGTTTATAGGTTTCGTCTTTGATTTTCTTGGCTAAAGAGGTTTTACCGGCTCCTCCTTCGCCAACAATCAAGAATTTTGCTTCGTAGAAGGGTTCGGTTTCGGTTGGATCTTGCACCCGAAAATAGAAATTGAGAATTTCATCCACATCACCTGGAGCTAAAATCTCAGGTGGAATGGGGAGTGGATTTCTACGAAGTTGCAGTGATTCCAGGTTGGCGAGTTGGACAATTTCCGGTGGCAGACTGCTTAGTTGATTGTCGTTGAGGTAAAGCGTTTGCAGGTTGGTGAGTTGGACAATTTCCGGTGGCAGACTGCTCAGTTGATTACTGCTGAGGTTAAGCCATTGCAGATTGGTGAGTTGGACAATTTCCTTTGACAGAGTGCTCAGTTGATTGCCGCTAAGATGGAGCCATTGGAGATTAGTGAGTTTTCCAAATTTTGCTGGCAGACTGCTCAATTGATTGTTGTCGAGATAGAGAATTTGCAGGTTGGTGAGTTTTCCAAATTCCGCTGGCAGGCTGCTCAATTGATTGCTGCGGAGATTGAGCGATTGCAGGTTGGTGAGTTGGCCAATTTCCGGTGGCAGACTGCTCAGTTGATTACCGTCGAGGTAGAGGGTTTGCAGGTTGGTGAGTTGGCCAATTTCCGGTGGCAGCGTTGTTAAGCGTTTGCCAGAAAGGTCTAATTCTGTCACCTTGTCTTTGATAGCTTGTTCAATAATTTGCAGCAGTTCTTCGTTAGTCATTTCGGGTTTTTATAGAGGCGATGCCTGACGACGAGTTGCTGCTTGGACGCGCAGCAGAAAAATTGACCTAATTAATAATGTAGCCTGTATCAAGGATTGCATTGAGGCAATGTGCGTTAGCGTAGCTCCTCGTAGACATCATTGCAGACTCCTGCCCGTCTAAGCTCGATCTCAGGTTTTGTCGTTACCGACATTTTTGTAACAGTCAAAGTGTCGCGCTGACGAACATCCCGCCAAGAAATAAATTTCTTGGCTAAGAGCTACTGTCCACTGAAGTGGACTGAAATTTTTACTTTTACAGAGTATAGCTATCTACATTGCTTAAAATCTTATATAGCGGTTCCCATTCAGATGCGGTACAACATTATATCGCCAGGTGTAGGGGCACGGCAGTGCCCATTGGTGTCAACTTAAGCTTAGAACCATACAGCGTAAGTCTTTGGGGTTCTCTCTATTAGCACCCTAAACTTTTGATCCCCCCTAACCCCCCTTAAAAAGGGGGGAATTAGAATCGAGTGCCCCCAATTTATCGGGGGTTGGGGGATCTAAAACTACGGAAAATTGAGTGTTTGGGCTTAAGTTGACACGTATGGGCAGTGCCGTGCCCTTACCGATGTACCTCACATAAACGAGAACCGCTATATTTAGTCCTCTTGAGAGGACTTTAGCTATAAGCCTGGGAATTTATTCCAAGGCGGGATGGCAACGAAGCAGAAGATTTATGCAGAAGATTTATAAATATGTTGGTAATGATAAGCCCCTACCCGTCTACGCTCCATCTCAAAACCTCATCATTCCACCTCTGAACTCGGAAGTTGCACCTTTTTACACCAATTGTCGAGCAAAAAGAGCAATCGCTCCACTTCTGAACTCAAATTGTCGAGCAAAAAGGGCGATCGTTCCACCTCTGAACTCAAATTGTCGAGCAAAAAGGGTGATCGCTCCACCTCTGAACTCAAATTGTCGAGCAAAAAGGGCGATCGCTCCACCTCTGAACATGAATTGTCGAGTAAAAAGAGCGATCGCTCCACCTCTGAACTCGGAAGTTGCACCTTTCTACACCAATTGTCGAGCAAAAAGGGCGATCGCTCCACTTCTGAACTCGAAGCTTGCACCTTTTTACACCAATTGTCAAGCAAAAAGGGTGATCGCTCTACCTCTGAACTCAAATTGTCGAGCAAAAAGGGTGATCGTTCCACTTCTTAACACGAACTGTCGAGCAAAAAGGGCGATCGCTCCACCTCTGAACTCAAATTGTCGAGCAAAAAGAGCGATCGCTCTACTGGCGTGGCAAGCTTAAAATAGTGCATTAAATGTAGACGTAGGTTGGGTGGAGCGGAGCGCAACCCAACATATATCAGGATGTTGGGTTACGCAAAGCCTCCACCCAACCTACAATTTTTTTGCAACATCTTAGCCTTGCTACGCCACTACCTCTGAACTCAAATTGTCGAGCAAAAAGGGCGTAGGCGTAGCCCGTCGTAGACATCGCTCCACTTCTGAACTCAAATTGTCGAGTAAAAAGGGCGTAGGCGTAACCTGTCAGAGACATCCCTTGCAACCATCACCATAAAAGAGATCAAATTTCTTGAGTCTGCGTAGGCGGACTTCCTTTGTATAGCCGCCATTTCTAATCGCCGGATATATTTGCTTCAAATAATAGGTCTGAACGCGGCAAAATATCTAACTTTTTGTATTTGATTTTAATATTGTTGTGTAATCCTATGTAACTTGATGGCTATAGCTTTCCACATTGTCCAGCTTCTATCCAATATTCCTGTGTATAAATATGCCAGAAACTAACTCAAGTCCTCATACACATACAAACACATCAACCAAAGCTGATACCTTAGCTGCATCTGTTATCTCCTCTTCTAATCCTCAAGAAATCTACGATGTTGTAGTGGTTGGCGCTGGCCCTATTGGGTTAGCAACTGCCATTGGCTTACGTAAACGTGGTATTGAAAATGTCCTTGTCATCGATCAAACTCGTGCCTTTCGTCAAATTGGACAAACAGTGGATCTTCTCCCTAATGGATTACAAGCTCTCAAATATTTAGATCCTAACGCTTACGAGGAAGTCAAAAAAACTGGACTGGGTTTATTTAATGTCCAGCAGTCTAATGACCAAAAAACTGTCGAACCTACCCAAGGGCAACAACCTCCAAAGACATCACCGCAATGGGTTTACAAAGATTTACAGGGGCAGATAATTCGGTCAATTTCGCTTAGTTTCGATGACTGGTTTAAAGATTATGGCGAGGGACGAGTGTCAATTTCTTGGTACAATTTGCAGACAACCCTCAGAGAGCTACTTCCACAAGACCGAGTTAAAGCTAATCACCGTTGTATTAATGTTGTGAATGAGCCTGAAAAAAGTTGTGTCCGCATAGATTGTGTATCTGACACACGAATAGAAGCCAACCCTTATGCATATTGGACAGATGGGCAGAAAGATAATGATATGCAGCCCCAAAACTTAGATATTGCCCCCCAAGAATTAGCAACAAAATCGATTAGAGCTAAACTAATTGTTGCAGCAGACGGGATTAATTCTACAGTTCGTAGGCTGCTTTACACAGATAGTCAATACCATGATTTTGCCCGACCTGAATACTCTGGGTTTGCAGCTATATTGTGTAGGGAAATAGCTGAGATACCAAAGGAACTAAGGACGAAACTAGAAGAAGATTTCTTTGAATATTCACCAGTTATAACAATCACTAATGAAGAGAAAGCTGGAAATTCTGTTTGTATAAATAACATCAGGATGATTTTATTTCGCAGACCAACTGGTGAACTTGGGTACGTAATCCATCTTGCTTTGCCTTTAGACTCATTGCAAGGAAAATCTGAAAGTTCTTTAATTGACTTAGCTTTGCACGATTTGGAGAAAGCAGGCTTTCCTGATGCGCTCAAACAATTAGTGCGTATATCTCCTCCTGCTAACATGCAGCAGCGTCCATACTACGTTCACCCTGCTACCATTTCGGATTCTCTACAAGTTTCTAACCCAACTGATCTCAATACTGAAGCAGATCCTGCGAAAATTCCACCAGCCTGGAGTGTAGGGCGAATCGTATTAGTTGGCGATGCAGCACATGGAATGCCTCCCTTCATGGCTCAAGGAGCTAATCAAGGTTTTGAAGATGCACTAATAATTACAACACTCATCGCTAAAATTGCTGAGAATAATAACTGGGATGATCTGCAAACTATAGCCAAAGCCTTCGAGAAATATGAGTGTCTTCGTCGCCCATTGATAGCATACGTGCAACAGGCAACATTAAAGCGATCGCCCCACTCCTCAGACAATGAGTGGCAGGAGTACAGCCAACAGATGTATTGCCGCAATTTCGACCAAGTAATAGAGGCGCTGTAGTTTACCGTCTGTGAAAAATTTTTATTAAAATGCAGATGTCCACTAGGCGGCGTGCTGTCTATCCACGTAAATCCACAAGATAATCGATGAGTAATCAACTACAAGACTACAATCCTAGCGGCATAGGTGAAGTAAATGGCAACCTCTTAGGTTTGCCCTGCGATTATGAGTCGGCAAACCTGATTGTCTTTGGTGTGCCGTGGGAAGTCACTGTTTCCTATGGCGCAGGCACAGCTAATGGCCCACAGCGAATTCTCGATGCTTCGACTCAACTGGATTTGTTCGATTTTGATAACCCTGATGGTTGGAAGCAGGGAATTTTCATGGTGGAAATTCCCCAAGATATTTTAGAGAAGAATACATATTACCGCGCCTTGGCAGCACAAATTATTGAGCGATTAGCCCAAGGTAAACAACTCTCAGATACATCAGATTTAACACCTGTCCTCACAGAAATTAATCAAGTTTGTCAACAGGTAAATCAATGGCTGTTTGAAAATTGTCAAGAAGCAATTAACAAGGGTAAGCGAGTTGCAGTTATTGGAGGAGATCACAGTTCGCCGTTAGGTTATTTCCAAGCATTAGCGGCTAAGTACGCAAACTATGGCATTTTGCACATTGATGCCCACGCAGATTTACGTGATGCTTATGAGGGATTTGAGTTTTCTCATGCGTCTATTATGTTTAATGCGATGAAAATACCGCAAATATCCAAGCTAGTGCAAGTGGCTTTGCGTGATATTAGTCATGATGAAGTGCAAATGATTGACCAATCTAATAGTCGCATTATTGCCTATTATGACCCAGCCATTAAACAAAAGCTTTACTCTGGTACAACTTGGATTGATTTATGCCGAGAAATTATCAGTCATTTACCTGAGTATGTTTACATTAGCTTTGATGCAGATGGTCTAGATCCAAAACTCTGTCCGAGTACAGGTACTCCTGTTCCAGGTGGGTTGGAATTAGAGCAAACATTTTGTCTGTTCCGGGAATTAGTTAATAGTGGGAGAAAAATTATTGGCTTTGATATCTGCGAAGTCGGTGATGGTGAGTGGGATGGTAATGTTGGGGCGCGGGTAGTTTACAAGCTGGCGAATTTGATGGATTTATCTCAGCAGAAATAGGACTTATATCATGTCCGCAAAATTACCCATAAAAAAAGAACCCCACCCCCAACCCCTCCCCGCCTGCGGGGAGGGGAGACAAAGCGACGATTGTCGGGGTGGGGTTCTTGAGGTTTAGTAACTAATCAAGCGGACATGATATTACGCATTGACAAGAAATACCAAATATAGCTCAAGTTTAAAAACCATATCTTTCGTAAGGGCTAAACATTGTTTAGCCCCTACAGCATGGTCTATTTCCGATCGCAGGATAATTAAGAAAAGCCTGAAAAAACCTATTTTAGGTAATTCACATCACGATGCATTTGTACAGTGCGTAAGTCCTAAGAGTATAGCTATCTACATCGCTTCCAAAAATCTTCTATTTAGTCCTCTTCAGAGGACTTTAGCTATAAGCAAGAGGAATTTATTCCAAGGCGAGATGGCAACGAAGCGGAAGATTTATAAAGATGTTGCTAATGACCAAATAATTACTAATTCGTAATTCGTAATTCGTAATTTATGGTTTCAAGCTCCTTAATTTAACGTGAGTTCGATGGAACTAAAAAATCGCAGGAGGTAGAGCAGGTAAATCTTTCGGGGAAATGTCAATACCAGGTTTTTTGGGTAAATAGGTGTAGGCGGTTAAACCAGCTATCAAGTT
>NZ_JAIVFS010000048.1 GCF_020829645.1 Nostoc mirabile CHAB5784
ACTGGGTTGACTTATACGACAGTCTTAAAGAGAAAAAGTAAGTCTCATTATTTTGTTCGCGAAACTTATCCGCGAACACATTTTTCTTTGTTTTACCCTCTATTCCTCCTTAACCGAGCAGTATTGACACCACCATCAGCGTCGTAGATACTATGTGTCGGAATTGACACAGCAGCATGACCAGATTTGGAGTTGATCATGAGCCTTCCAAGATATTGAGTGGCGAACTCCAACATCTCAATAGCCGTTTTGATGCTATTCTTCTGGGTGCGCTCAATTTTCAAGTAGTTGGTTGTACTATTTGTTGCAGGGTGTGTATAAACTACTTCCTGGCTTTCGATGGTAAAGCGTTCAGCCCGAAGTGTCTCTACACCCATCTCATAGGCCCCTGCCGCGATCGCTGCTTCAATCTGCTGACTTAGCAACAACTCAAAACGCTCGAAAATGATGTTTTGCATATTAATTCGTAAAGCCAACAGGCGATTCAGGAATTGCCGCAATAGGGGCAAGTCGATTTTCATCCCGCCTTCATGAGAGGTTAAGCTGAGTCCAGTCATTTGCTCGAACTTTCCTAAAGGCACTTCATAAAATCGACCTTGGTATATTTGTCTGAATAGCTCATACAGGGCGTGTTCTGCATAGTTAGACTCCAAATTATCCTTAGCTTCAAATATCCCATTGCCACCGGTCTGCCGTTGACCGCGAGTAAGAGCGCCCAAGCTGTCCAGCCGTCGAGCAATGGTTGAGATAAAGCGGCGTTCACCGATGACGTTAGTGGTAACAGGTCTGAACACGGGTGCAGATGCTTGGTTTGTGCGGTGCGATCGCCCAAGCCCTTGGATTGCGTTGTCTGCTCTCCAGCCGGCTTCTAAAAGATAGTGCGATCGCCGCCGCCGATTCACAGCATTTAGATCAGCATGATAACTTCTGCCTGTGCCACCAGCGTCACTGAAGATGAGGATTTGTTTGTCACCCTGCATAAACGCAGCAGTTTCAGCAATATTCGCCCCACTACCCCGTGAATCCACAAACAAACGTCCAGATTCATCTTTCAAAACTCGCTTGCTGCGACCAGTTACTTCGGCAATTTGTTTGTTACCGAAGTGCCATAGCAATTGTTCTAATGCACCAGGGATTGGATCAAGACTTGCTAACTTATCGACTAACGCATCTCTCAAGGCTACAGCTTCTTGGGAGATAATCGGAGAGCCATCGGCATCAAAGACTGGCTCGGATCTTTCTTCTCCATCCTCGCCAGAATGAATGGAATGCAGATGAATGGGGAAAGCACTCATCAGGTAATCCATAACATATTCCCGTGGAGTCAGATCAAGATTGAGATCCTGCCATTCTGAAGCAGGAACTTCATCAAGTCGTCGTTTCAAAAGTTCTTCATTAGTTGAAACTATTTGAATGACAACTGCAAGACCTTGGGCTAGATCCTGCTCAATCGCTTTGATCAGGGTAGGGCATTTCATGCCAGTCAACAGATGATTGAAGAATCTTTGCTTATGCGACTCGAACTGAGACACTGCGCTCATCTTCGCAGCACGGTTGTAAGTCTTGTCACCAGAGATATTACAAGCTTCCAGGGCTTTATCTAAATTATGGTGAATAACTTGAAAAGCATCAGAATAGCTGTTATAACTCCGTTCCTGCGTGGGCGTTAACTCAATTTCGAGAGTCTGATACTCAACTCCCTCGAATGAAAGCGATCGCGCCAAATACAGACCGAGCGCTTTCAAATCTCTAGCGACGACTTCCATTGCGGCAATACCACCGCCCTCAATGGATTCCACAAAATCCTCACGGGAGGTAAACGGAAAGTCGCCCGTCTGCCAAAGCCCCAGACGATTGGCATAAGATAGGTTGGAAACCTTCGTCGCTCCAGTAGCAGAAACGTAGATAACCCGTGCCTGTGGTAATGCGTTTTGCAACCTCAGCCCAACAATGCCTTGTTGGGATGCTGCAACCATGCCCAGTTTACCCTCTTGAGCCATTGCATTGCCCATACTGTGGCACTCGTCATAGGCGATCGCTCCCTCAAAGTCTGCTCCTGCCCATTCAACGATTTGCTTAAGCCGACTTTTACCATTCTTTTGTGAACGTAGAGTAGAGTACGTGCAGAACAGAATGCCTTGGGTGAAGGGAATTGGATCGCCAAGCTTAATGTTGCTTAGGTCGATGATATCGCGCTCAGTACCACCCAGCGCACACCAATCTCTACGTGCATCTTCAATTAGGGCAGAACTCTTTGATACCCAGATTGCTTTTCTTCGTTTCTGACACCAGTTGTCGAGGATGATTCCTGCACACTGTCTTCCTTTCCCCGCACCTGTCCCATCGCCTAAGAACCAGCCACGACGAAATTTGACGGCATTTTCCTCGCCCTGAGCCGCAACAGTCACATTATCCCATGAATCATCCACAATATAAGACCCAGACAAAAATTCACAGTGCGCCTGACCTGCGTAAATAACGCTTTCAAGTTGTGCCTCTGACAACAAGCCTTGTGTGATAATGTTGCTAGGAAGATGCGGTTTATAAGTTGGTGGTGGTGGCGAGACAAGTGCTAGGGCTGCACTCTCACAAAGCAGTGAGGGGTGAGGTAAAGCGTCCTTGATTCGGATTCGCTGTGGGCGATAGGTTTCATATAAAGTATCTTTGAGTCCTTCTGTAGCAGACCATTCGACGACTTCATACTCCAACACTACTACGTCGTCTGGAAGAAAGGAAACTGTTTCTGGTTGAGCTACCACAGAGCGTTTTGGCAATTGAACAACTTTTGCGATGCCTACGGCGGGCGGGTACGCCATCGCAGTAGCTTTGATATCTGAACGTTCCCACGAAGATCGCTTAGGTAATTGCTCAATCAACGCTAGCAGTTCGGGCAAGTCCAAAGTTTCGGAAATACAGGGGATGTCGCCAGGATTATCAGTTGGAACTTTATCGATTACCGTAATTCGGGTTTCCATCGTCGTCCCGTGTTTCGAGTACACTTTGCCGTTAACCCCGACCGACATTAAAACTCGCGCTTTATCTTGCCAGTTAAGGAAAGTCTCTCGCCAGCTTGGGTTAGCCGGAGAGAACCAATTGGCTGTGATTGTTACCAGCCGTCCACCGTCAGCCAGTCTTTGCAATGCCGAGTTGATGTGGCTCTTAGTTGCGTCGGGGTTGCGACTGCTGATTTTGGGAGATGCAGAGAAAGGTGGATTCATCAGCACAACTGAGGGCTGAGTCTTGCGAACCAGATAGTCGTTAATCTGTTCCGCGTTTACTGAGAATAATGGTGTGCCAGGGAATAACCGTCGCAGAATCTTCGATCTATCGGGTGCAAGCTCGTTGAGCATCAGACTTGCACTGTGCAGTTTAGCCATTTGTGCCAATAGACCAGTTCCGGCACTTGGCTCCAGCACCAAATCAGTAGCTTGTATAAATCCTGATTTTGCTACCAGATAAGCAAGCGGCAGAGGGGTGGAGAATTGCTGAAGCTGTACTGACTCTTCACTACGGCGAGTATGCGTCGGGCAGAGGGCTACTAACTTCTCCAATTCCAATAATACTGTTAGCGGCGACTCTAATAAAAGCTTGTAACCTTTTTGACGCAGATATAATATTTGCGCCACTTCCACAGCTTCGTAAGCATCTTTCCATTGCCATGCACCAGACGCGGCAGTGCCTAGAAAGTAGCGATTCATCTGGGAAGAAACAGTTTTTGTAGAGAGAGGGCGATTATCTATTAAAACTTTTGCAAGCTCTTGGGCAACATTACTAACTGACTGCCCATAATCGATTACTGTTTGCAAATCGAATAAAGAACCTTGAGTGAAAAGTTTCTGTACCATTGCATCACTCACAATATTATTTTTCACTCTTGCTATGGCGAAGCCTTTCTCTTATTAATAAATGAGACAATTACCAAGAAAGAGAAAAGGGGGAAAGGGCACAGAATTTAGAACTTTTCCCACAAGGTATAAGCCCCTGTCTTAATTGTGGAGAACAAAAAAAGAAGATTTTTGAGATATGTAGTGCAAGAACTTAGCAGCGTCTTTATTTGAAACAAGAGCTTTTAAGTTACTGGTTCCCTTTCCCCTTCCCCCTTCCCCCTTCTTCATTAGCCTCATTTAAGCTTTTAAACTTTCAGACATTTATTTTTCGGTGATCAGCCGAAGGTTAAAAAGCGAATTAGCCAGCTTTACGCGGTCTGCCTGGCTTGCGCTTGTCTGAAGAATTTACATCAGTCTTTTTAGTTTTCGGTGACTTGTTGGCATTATTGTTAGCTTTATTTGAACGAGTAGTACGTTTTGGTTGTGATGAAATTTCTTTAACTGGAGGCAGCAATCTCAATGTAGGGAATGAGAGAATAACTGCTTCATTATTTGTACGGTGAACAACTTCATCCTCTAATGTCCAAGGATCTGGCAATTTTTCAAAAGTCCGAGCTTGTGGTGTAATTATTTCTGATACTGATGGAATTGTAGAAGCCGCTATATTGTCATTGCTAACCGAAACCACATTACTAACGTTAGCAGCCGATACAAATAGTCCATTAATGAACTGGAACATAACGAGAGTAACGAATGCCCAAAAGATGACTACGATTGTCAAAGTGAGTAGAGATTGCATATCCATGATTTTTTTTTAACTAAGTATTTGTAATTTTCGATTGATTTACGCAAAGCGTCTTTGAGCCTTGTCCAAATGTGAAGCGAATTTGAACATATCCTCTCTTCAAGAGAAGACTTCACTCTAAATTTAGCGTAGCGTACCTCTAATTTAATCAAACCAAATTTTTCATTACCTTAAAACTTAGTTACAAAATAAAGCAGGTTTTAGTATTTACCTATTTGAAGATTTCAAGTATTATATCTATAAATATATTTCACAAATATGAATATTGGTTTAGGTCTATGATTAAGATTTGACTTATTAGCTAATTATTGGAATAAAACATTTTATTCAAACGAAAAATAAAAGTATTCGTATGCCCAATCCAACTACCGACTTAGTTCGCTCCTACCTCAAAGAAATCGGACGCTACCCTCTGCTAACTCCTGAGCAAGAAATTACAAATGCTCGGCTTGTACAGCAGATGATGGCGATTGAAGAACAGCGTTCAAGCCTCGCACTTCAATTAAATCGCCAACCAACTGCAAAAGAATTAGCCACCTCGCTTGGGCAAAGCGATACTGAAGTACAATCAATCATTCAACAAGGTCAAAAAGCTAAAGAGAAAATGGTCACAGCTAACCTACGCCTAGTGGTTTCTGTTGCCAAAAAATACCAGAACCACAATTTAGATTTTCTCGATTTGCTCCAAGAAGGGGCACTGGGTTTGCAAAAGGGAATCGAAAAGTTTGATCCCAACCGAGGCTATAAACTATCGACCTACGTTTACTGGTGGATTAAGCAGTCAATAACACGGGCGATTGGAGAAAAGTCTCGCACTATCCGTCTGCCAATTCATATTAACGAGAAATTAAACAAAATCAGGAGAGTACAACAGCAACTGTCTCAATCTTTGGGTCGTCCTCCAGTTGTAGCAGAAATTGCCGAATCCTTAAATCTGTTGCCTAATCAAATACGTGAATATCTTCACGTTTCCCGCGCTCCAGTCTCGCTAGAAATGCGAGCTGGGGATGAGCGTGAAACTGAACTAGCCGATATTTTACCGATAGATGGTATTTCCCTAGATGAGCAAATAACTCAAGAGCTTTTACATCAAGACTTGAGTAAGTTGCTGATGTTGCTCAATCCAAGGCAACGAGAAGTATTGACTCTACGTTTTGGATTGGAAGATAATCAGCAACTAACTTTAAGTCAAGTTGCAGAACGCCTGAATCTTTGTCGAGAAACAATTCGTAAAACTGAACATCTTGCTCTAAAAATTTTGCGCTCTCATCGAAACAAGATTAAAGACTATCTTCTTAATTAGGACTAAAGGTTGTTTGACTCTAGTTTCATTTATATAAGTCGAACTCGCTACTCCAAAGATTGAGAACAAACCGCTACTACTGGTAAAAATGCCTCCAATTGCCTCTGTCTGGTTGCGATCGCGTACCTGTCATGAACCGGTGGCATCGCCTCTGCTTAATCCCCGGCGAAAAACCTCACTGTTTCAATCAAATGGTGCATGAATATATTGATGCCCAGAAACTATCCTTATAAATAGAACACCGAAGAAAGAACCGATGCCCAGCAAAACGATTTGGCAGTCTGCCCTACTGGGAAGATACTGCAATTTAAGGGTGTAGGAATCGATGGAATAGATTTGCTGTCTATTTGGAGAGATTCGGTTCCACAACGTCAGGAAAGCTCTCAAAATTGCGCCGCACCCAATCCATGCCTACTTCATTGTTTAGTTTAATTTTCTGAGGTGTATCCGGATAAATTTTGCTCAAAATATCTGCATCTTGCTCGACAACAACCTTGCCAAATTTTAGATAGGTGCTGCCAAACAGCTTAAAGACTGGATGCTTTGCCTGACCAAACAGTAAAATATAAGTCCGGGTGCGATTATCAGCTTCTGGCACGAAAAAATGACACTGGGCAGCTTTACCAAGCGGCATTTCGCCGTGAAAAATTATCAGGGATGGAAAGTGGTTTTCCAGGTGCGCTTTGATGGTACTGGGCAACAGCATTAAGTCAGGCTTTCTCAGCTTTTCGCTTAGGCTATAGGGAGCGGTCGGCATATCGTAGAAGGCATGGGAATGATGCCCATCGTCAACAAACTGATGAAACTCCACTTCGGTAATCCGAAATAAATCTCGGTGAGTACCATTTTGATGATTATAGTCATGCATGTTCAGCAGCATCGTCAGCAGATCCGTCTCGATGCTGCGATCGCCTGTATGCCCAACAAAATAGTATTTTTCGGCGATTTCATTCAACACAGTCGGAATGGCTATCTTCGGTGCATAGCCGCCATAGGACCAGATGAAATCCCCTTGAGTGATTAATTCTAGAGGTTGTAATTGAGCTAATGTTTTCTTACCTGATCCGGGTAAAACTGTACAACCTGCCGCATCAAACTGCAACGCGTGAAATGGACACACAACTGCACTTGTCCCATCGCTTTGAACTTCACACCATCCTTCCGATAGCATCGCGCCCATGTGAGGGCAGGCATTGGGTAAGGCATGAATCGCTCCGGCAGCATCCTTCCACATCACGTAATCACTGCCGTATAAAGAAATTTTTCGGGGTTGGTTCACAGACAACATTGACTTGTGCGCCAATAACCAAGGCGCACCGGGAAGCATTGAGTGCATGGTGTTCTCCGTTAAAGATAAAATTGTGAAAAATCCGTCGTGTTTCTAAAATATGACAGAATGTTCACGTTCGTCAAGCAGCGAGTTATCAAAAAATCTCCGTCGGCAACCCAAACAGCAGCGGGGTAAAGCACGGGTTGAAAAAATCCTGGATGCGGCAGCGGCGGTCTTTGATGAAGTGGGCTACGAAGCGGCGACAACTCATCTAATCGCAGCTAAAGCGGGAACAGCAATCGGCTCTCTCTATCAGTTTTTTCCTGACAAAGCTGCCATTTTCAAGGCGATGGAGTTACGCCATACGGAGCGAGTGAAAGCGATGTGGGCACGGGTGGACATCCCAGCCATTGTGCAACTGCCGCTTTGCCAAATGATTCATGCGATTGCCACTGCTGTAGCAGCGCTCTTTGAGCAACCCGTGTCACGGGTGGTGTTTGTGCAGTTTTATCTAGCCCGTGAAATTTTCCAAACGATCGATGAAAGCATGACGCAGGAAGCAATCAACTTCATGGCAAGTATCCTGAGGCAACGCAAGCCCGCCCTCGCCGAGGAACAGTACAGTCTGCTAGCAGAAGTGTGTGTACATAGCAGCAACGCGGTAATGCTGGCAGCCCTCCGCAGCCCAAATCAGGAGCACTGCCAACGGTTAATTCAGCAGATTGAGGACTTGCTGGTGTCGTATTTAGAGCCGCATCTGGGAGATTATCAGCCGAATTATGTAATGAAAGTAATGGTATGCCCTCAGTGTCGATCACAGCAGTTATCGAAAAATGGGTATCGCCGAGGCAAGCAGTGCTACCGCTGCAAGGATTGCGGGCGGCAGTTTGTAGAGGGTGGGCGATCGCATTTTTGCTATCCCAATGAGCCACCTGGGTAACTGAAGCTATCTTGGCATCACCGTGTCAAACCGGGTAGATTGTACGCGCTTGGCTGAAACTAAGATGAGGTAAGCCTTTCAAGAAGTGTTTTTTGGTGAAGGAACTATGATTATGCTGCTAGTAGTCTGCCAACCCAAAAATACACTATTGCCGGAATTCGGTTCATTCTCCAGCAGGGTCAACTAATACCATTTCGCAAAAAGTATGATACGGATAGTCAAGGAATAAATGAAAGAGCAAAATGAACTCCTAAAACAGCAGTTGATAGAAGCGATTTCTTGTCAAAATCTGCAAGAAATTCAAAAAATCCTAACTTTAGCACAATTAGAGGATGAGACAATAATCCTCAAAGAAGCTCTTGTGCAAGTAGAATATGCGAATTTTGTTTGGTTCTTGCAAGAATACGTAGGCAAGGAAAGTTATCAACAAGCCGTAAAGGATGTATCGACAAGCATGACTCAAAAACTAGTTGAAGGAGGTTTCAAGCCAGGGGTTGATTTCAACTTACACCCAGATGGTAGGATGTTGGCATCAAAGGAGGCAAATGAATATTTAGAAAATTATCAAGTTAATTCTGACCCAACATTGGAAATCAACTTAACCGGAACATGATCTTAGCAAGCTTCCCAAACCCTTGAGTAAAGGCATATTCAATCTCTGCGGGATCACAAATCTCTGTTAGTTTGGATCTCAGTCCAGGAAGTTCTCTAACCTCAATACAGATATTTACATATACATCTTTAATTTCCACATGGAACAGTCCAGCATTTATGTTTAAAAAATCACCTGTTAGCATTGAACAGTAAGTTAAGGATTCAAGCCATTGTGATTTGTACTTCACTCTAAAATAATTATCGCCTAAATTCTTTTTGAACTTAGATGACTTTTCCTGTGGTTTTGGCTCCCAGAATATACTATTCTCTAACTGCCCAAGGGCTTCTATTGTCGTTACATTAGTCGCCACATTGCTACTGCCTTGTTGTTTAAGCTTTTTCTGTTCAACAAAAGATATAGCCAGGATGCGGTTCTTATGCCGCTCAAAAGCTTCTTTATACAATTCCCATGCTTTTTTGGTAATTGCTGATTGGGATGGCTCAACCATTTTAACGATTTCGCGCCAATCTCCAAGAGTAAATTTAGTAATATTTTCAATAAAAGCGATGAAAATGGCGCTATAAATTTTAGTGGGACCTGCACCCCGTAAACCTTGCTTTTTTAGGGTATCAATAACTAAGTCTAATCTGTAAGTAGAAACAGAAAGGTCAATTTCTGCAAGCTCAAGGCTAAAACCCTGCCTAAGTCGAATTCTGCTAAAACTTGGCTTTGCAGAATTTTCTTTAGTAATAAAATCAATCGTTTCACCGCAGCTTGGACAAATAGCTTGGTGATGTTGAATCAGCACTCCATCCTCGTCAACTTCGGCATTAAAATTAGCTAATTCATCAGTTAGCGGTTTAAAAATATGGGTGCAATGCTCACATTGAATTAAGCCTTTGTTTTGTATTTCTGATATAGTTTTAGGCAATAAACTCCATTTGCGGACTTCATCAGGAAGTCCATGTTTTTTCCAATTATCGGTAATATCAATGATCACCGCAGTGGGTTTTAAAGTGTAAGTTCTTAGAACCCGCCCCAGCATTTGCAGCCAGAGAGTAGAGCTTTCAGTTGGACGGACACAGTAAACGCATTCAATATTAGGGCAATCAAAGCCCTCAGTTAAGATTTCGTAATTAGTAATTACTTGGGTTGTGCCATTGCGAAAACGCTGCAATATTTCTAATCTCTCTTGTGGGGGAGTCTTCCCATCCAAATGTTCGGCACTAATATAATTACGAGAAAATTCCGCAGCCAGGGCACGAGAATGTTCTAAGCTACAGGCGAAAATAACTGTACGAAGATTTCGTGCATATTTAAAGTAATTTTCAAGGATTTCACTAACTCCAATCTGGCTAGTGACGGCAACCGCTAGCTCTTTGGCTCTAAAATCCCCACGAGATTTTGCAACTCCAAGAGTAGAAATAGTTTGATTCGTTGCAAATAATCTAAAGTTACTTAAATACCCAGCCTGGATTAAGTAAGCCGTGTCAATGCCAATAACCAAATCATCAAATAAATCAACAAAACCTTGACCGTCAATTCTCTGAGGAGTGGCAGTTACACCTAATATCTGGGCGCTTTCATAATGTTCAATTAATCGTCGATAAGATAAAGCAGTTGCATGATGCGCTTCATCTAGTATCAAAAGTCCAATGTTCATTGGCAACTCTAATACCTCTCGTCTGCTTAAGGTTTGAACGCTAGCAACTTGAATTCTTCGCTCAGGATTAGCCAGAACACCTGCTTTGATAATTCCAACTGGTTCACCGATAATTTGTTCTAGCTTTTCAGCAGCTTGAGATATCAACTCAATCCGGTGGGCAATGACTAATACTTGCTTTCCTTGGTCAAAAAATTTATGAGAAATATGTGCAAAACACACCGTTTTTCCGGCGGCTGTCGGGAGTTGCCCAAGTACCCGCCTATTACCTTTCTCCCAAGAATTCCAAATATCTTTTATCCACTGATGTTGATAATCTCTAAGCTCGTAGGTAACAGGCATTCTAATCTACCTCAACAAGAATTTTTCTCCCGTGGGAATATTGCTCATTATGCCATAAGTTCTTAAAGTTAAAATACCGATAATCCTAATTCTAAAAGTAGTAAAGATGTTTGGGATTGAGTTGATGCAATTTTACTTTATAAAGAGCAAATTATAGAGATAATAAGCCGGAGGTGATTGATGCGGCCGCTCTGTTGTAAAGGGCTATACCTGCTTGATTATATTGGCGAGTATTATACTGTGCGATAATGCTGGACACGATCTTGCTTACGGGAGACACGGTAACGCCGTTGTCATCTTTTGCAAGTGGTATTAGATTTAAGATGGTGAAATATAATTCTTGAAAAATCAGAAAATTTGGCATCGAACTAACAAATTAAATTCGCAATCTCAAATGCCGGCGATATTTCTAGATAAAGATGGCACTTTAATTGAAAATGTACCAAACAATGTTGATCCGCAATTAATCGAAATGAAAATCGGTGCTATTGAAGGATTACAAATACTTAGCAAAGCTGGATATAAATTAATTGTGATTACTAACCAGTCGGGAGTAGCACGGGATTATTTTCCAGAATCTGCCTTAATGGGAGTGGAAGCGCGATTGAATGAAATATTAGAAAAAGCGGATCTATCGCTAGATGGGTTCTACTACTGTCCCCATCATCCAAATGGTGTGATATCTGAGTATGCAATTGCTTGCGAGTGCCGTAAACCTAAACCAGGCTTGATTTTACGTGCAGCTAGCGAACAAAATATAGATTTAGCAAATTCTTGGTTTATTGGCGATAATCTCAGTGATGTAGAAGCTGGACATAGTGCAGGGTGTAAAACGATTTTGATAGATGGGGGTAATCAGTCTCAGCCCCAAATATCTCGTTTAGGAATTGCTGACTATATTTTGGCTAACCTTTCAATAGCAGCACAAGTGATATGTAAGCATTCAGTATCTAATTTCTAAGATTTCTGGCATGAAATTATAGAAATTCCTGGAACAGGAAACCTAGAAAAATTTAGATTGATGACAAACAATCTGCCGTTCTGGTCAAATAATTCGTTGTTCTACAGTAGACTTCTCAAATATGCCGCACCAGTATAATAAATAGTTCCTTATCGTCTAGTGCTTGAAATGACTGTACCTGTTTAAATCCGGCTTTTTTCCATGATTTGAGCGCACGTTCATTAAATTGACAACAATGACAGCAGGCGCATCGCCTGTATGTGAGTCTTACGTATAAAGTTATGTTAAACTGTGTGCGAATCTGAAGTGCGTTTTTCTAAATGCGAATGCTATTAATAGCCAATACTGTTTTTGAAATAGGAATTGGTTGCGTATTTCTCTTCTTTCCAACTTTGCTTAATCTGGATAGCCAACTGTCTATTTCTTTAGTGCGGGTAATTGGATGCGGTGCTTTGTCTTTGGGGACTTTGAGTTTTTTAATGCTGGATTTGACTGATAAAAAAGAACTAAAACCAGGATTAATCGCTTTGTCTATTTTTCATAGTCTGGTCTCGATCGCCCAAATTTACAGTTTTGTTGGCAGCATGATTAATACACTTATAATCATTGTACATTCAGTATTTGCAGTGTTATTTACTAGTGTTTTATGGCAACGAATTAGATAAATTTAAAAGTGCTTCAGTTAATAACACATCCGTGCCTGGGCGATCGCTTTGCGACAACAATGACAGCAGTCGCAGTAAGCGCCCGCTTAATGCGACTGAGCGGACAGCGGCTTGCGGTAAACGATTTTGTCAGCGCCCGCTTGATAGAAGTCGCGTATCCGTGCTTCTTCTTCATAACCGCATTTGCGGTAGAACGCTCGCGTGCGCTCAAAGTCCGGCGTACCTGACGTTTCCACCAGTAGTACACGCCCACCGTGTGTCATCAATGTTTGCTCAACATAGCGTAGTAGGGTCGCACCACGTCCTTGTCCTTGGCGGTCGGGTCGGATAGCAATCAACTGTAGATTCCACGTCTGATCAGTCATCCGTTCCATCTCACAGTAAGCGACCCCGACCGCCCCATTGTCATCGTCGGTAATCCAAAAGCGTTCAGCTTTGCGGTCTGGTAGAGAATCGCTGTCGCTACTACCACCGAAGTAATCGGACAACATTTCGCCAAGCTCCTCAAGTTGGTTTGGTTGGAACAGTCCGCTTGCGTCTGCTAAGGCAATCAGTGCGGTTGTGTCATCGGGTATGGTCGGTCGAATCATCGCAAACTCCGTGTGTAAAACAGGTTAGCCTCTGGAATAAATATCACAACAGTTGTTATGTCGATAAAACATAACAACTGTTGTGATAAGATGTCAAGAGACTTGTTTCATGTTGCTGTAAACCGAGGAGAGGTATGAGTTATGACGCTCGCCGTATTGAAGTCACTAAAGCGGCATGGCGGGTGATTGTCCGTGAAGGATTGGATCGTGCCAGTATGCGAGCGATCGCGCAAGAACTTGGCTCTTCGACCGGGGTTGTTACCCATTACTTTCGAGACAAAGAAGAACTTACCCTATTTGCCCTGGAACAGGTGTTTGAAAACGTCCTACAGGATATGAAAACCTGTGCCGAGGGACGACAAGGAATTGACAGACTAGCACAGATGATTTTTGTGGCTCTACCTCTGGAGGACATTGACAAAGCTGATTGGAAGGTTTGGGTGGCATTTTTGGGCTATTCTATCGGGCGCGAACGCCTTGTTCAGGAACACCGAAAACGCTATGACTTTTTACGGCAGATTATTTGTCAAGAGTTAGCTGACTTACAAAAAGCCTTGCTGATTCGAGCCGATCTTGATTTAACTCTCGAAGCCAATGCACTCATTGCCTTAGTGGATGGGATTGGCACTGGTGCTGTCATTTGTCCTGAGCAGTTCTCCGCAGCTCAACAAAAATATCTTGTGCTACGACATATCAATGGTTTAATCGTATCATCTTGAACAGTTTTAGCTTTCGCGCAATAGAACGGGTAAGAAAAGTGTAGACGCTCACGGACTCGCTAATGCTTCGTTATAAGGAAAATGCTAAAAACCCCTGAGAAGCCGAATTGAAGACATCAGCTGGCACAACCGTTACATCGCCATATCCAAATTGCCGCTTTTGAAAGCGATGCTCGATCATCTCTTCAACCATTGGCGGCGATGGACTGCGATCGTGATGATAATGCGATGTTGCCTGGAATAATTTTCTGCCAACTGATGCGGTGGATGGCGATGATATTGCAGTTGAATACCGTCCCATCCTGCTTTGTCACTGGAGAGTAATAGCGCTTCCGGGTAAAGCTTCAGCACATCATCCTGCTGAACAAAGTCAACAACTAAGATATCTGAAGTTACCATTGCTTGACTCCTTTTATGGAACTGGATACTGATCAAATTGCTGCATCAAATGTAGTAGCTCAGTTTGGCTGGGTTGCCGCCCGTTTTCGGTTAACCGGGCTAACCCCTCAAAGTACTGCTCCCGTGAGTCGGCAGGACAAAAGAGGATCAGTAGAGTCGATCTCACTGTTCCAGGATTAGAGAACCCATGCGGCGTATTTTCTGGCACGAGCATCATTGCGCCCGGTGCAGCCATAATTGTTTGCCGATCCAACAGCAACTCCACTTCTCCCTCCACCACATAAAATATCTCGGTCAATTGCTTGTGGATGTGTGGACTGGCTCCTTTCGTTCCTGGTTCCATAACAAATTCAAACAAGCCAAAGTGTCCATTTGTATTCTCCCCAGTCACTTTGAATGTGCAGGTACTGGTGCCGAGTTTAACGGACTTTCCTTCACCGGGTTGCAGAACAATCGGTAACGACATCAGAAGCTCCTTTGGATTAAGAATTGGGAATTGTAGCAACCGCGTCTATTTCAAACAATAGCCCTTCGACTGCTAATCTCGGTACAGGAATCAAAGTACTGGTGGGTTTGCGATCGCCCGACCACATCTCATTCCGTGCGGCTGAGATCAATTGCTGTTTTTCGGCATCGTGATCAACTGAGAGGACTGTAATTTTCGCAACGTCTTCTGGGGTTGCCCCAACCGCTGCTAATGCTGCACGAAGGTTAGCAAATGCCTGTTTCAACTGAGTTGCAAAGTCAGCCGCAACCAGATTGCCCGTCTCATCCATGCCCAATTGACCTGCGATATAGACAAGAGTTGTGTTAGCGGGAACCGTTACAACATGGGTGAAACCGTAATCAGATGGATCGAAGAACCCAGGGGGATTGAGGTGCTGAATTTGTTGAACCATGATTGGACTCCTAAATCAATTTTATTCAAAGTTGTCAGTGCAGGAGATCAACCCAGTGGAGACACAATTGCTCAGGCATAGCGATCGGACATCGCCGGAATATCAATCTCTTTCACACAGGAAAGGCGCGATAGTTGGCGTAAACAGCGCAGTAAGAGAACCAAATCCTGCATTGGAATTTGCCTGCTGTCGTAGGTTTGGATTGCTGCCTCTGCCCCAGCTTCATAGGCGATTTCTGCCGCAATACTACCTGGGTTGAGCGAAGTCACTGGAATACGATGCTCTCGTAAACATTCCCGCAGGGCATGAACCACACCCCGCAGACCAAATTTAGATGCGGTATTCGCAACTTCCGGTGCGCCAGAGTTATCTAAGCCCGAAAGCGAACTCATATAGACAACACGGGGATTGCTTGAACGCTTGAGATTTGGCAACAACCGATGAGTACAGAGAATAGCAGCCAGCAGATTCACTTGGATAATTTGTTCCATCTCTTCTAAAGTGGATTGTTCAAAGGAATAGGTTGGCTCAAACGCATTCTCCTCCCAAATCCCGGCGTTGTAGAACAGCAAGTCAACCGCGCGATCGCCAATTGCCTCAGCCACCTTGACCGCAGCAGTTTGAGGAACCGACAAGTCTGCCCAAATCCAAACTCTAGACACTTGATCGGCGCGATCAAGGCTAGCAGGGCGAGTTCTGGAAATGAGAAACACAGTATCGCCTGCATCTGGCAACCCAACGCTGAAGCCTAAGCCAACGCCGCGACTAGCTCCAAAGATCACAATATTTGCCATTACTGCACCAACTTGAGAAGTTGCGACTTTATAAAGAAAAACCTTTAGTAAGAATCATAAGTGCTTAACTTGACTTTGTAAAGCTTTTTCTTTAATTTGTTAAGTATGAAAGCAGAATCAACTAGCGTTCGGACTCGACGGGCGATCATCCAATATCTCAAACAGGAAGGAGCAGCGGATGCGGAAACGCTCGCCTCCCACTTAAACATCACCGCAATGGCAGTGCGGCAGCATATCTACGCTTTGCAAAAAGAAGGATTGGTGACGTACCAGAAAGAAGCACGTCCCATGGGACGGCCTGCCAAGTTATGGGAGTTAACGCCTGCTGCTGATCATTTCTTCCCTGATCGCTACGCTGAGTTAACGTTGTGTCTGATTAATTCAATGAAAGAGGCATTTGGTGAAGAGGGATTTGATCGGCTATTGGAAGTTAGAACTCGCGAACAAATTCAAGCGTATCGAGCGATCATGCCTCGGCATGCTCCACTTCAACAGCAGCTAGAAGCGTTAGCAGTGCGGCGAACCGAGGAAGGCTACATGGCAGAGGTCACGGCTCAAGCCGATGGCACTTTTCTCCTCGCTGAAAAGCATTGCCCTATTTGTGCGGTGGCAACTGCTTGTACCGGGCTTTGTCGCATGGAGTTAGAAATCTTTCAAGTGGTTTTAGGTAAAGATGTGAGCATTGAACGAATTGAACACATTTTGGAAGGCGATAGACGTTGTGTATACCTGGTTATCAGTACTTAAACAGAACTGAACAATAAAAAATTCAATTCTGACTCCTAAATTCTGAATTCTCTATTATTAAGAAGTAAGGCCATTTTATTAGCCGATGTCCAGCAAAACTATTGAAGTCCGAGAGTATACCGTTAGAGCGCACAAGCGGGAAATTCATACTCGCGTTTTTAACTTTGTATGTAAGCAGTGCGAACAACCCACCCAAAGAGAAACTTTTGGGGTTAGACCTCTATATTGCGAGAAATGCCGTCCGCCACAAGCACCCAAGAAATCAGTAGTTCCTCTGAAGAAGAGAAAACCCAGAGCTATGATTTACAAGAGTGGTAAAGACATAGCCGGATGATTTGTTGCTCAAGGTTTTGAGTGAGCGCACGAAAGTGAGTGAAGCAGTGCGCTCATTCGCTCAACCTAACTCAAATTGGTAAAAAGTAAGTCTAATGAATGTCAACATTAGAGTTACTTTTTTCCGATTTATCTATGAGATTAAGATTAATGTGTTTTTTAATTGGCATAGTTCTGTAAAATCCTTTTAATTTGCTCAGATGAGCTACAAATAAAGCCAAAAGTTTTTTGTTAATAGTCAAATACTATCTCATTAATTCTGACAACATTTGCTCCAGAATGTCTGAGATAAATTCCTCGTCACTGGCTTTATGAAATATTTCTGTGGCGAAAGTTCGCGTCTGTTCAATAAAGTTATTCAGTTCTGTCCGTTTTCTCTTAATCTGCTTGAGTAGCGATTGGTGTGATTTTTCTAGAAACTGTAAGCGGATATGTAATTGAGACAGAGCCAGTGGAGTTGTAACAGTCGAGTGGGATAAAGGTGGGGTTTTTAGAGGCATAGAAGATTTAAGATTATCAAGGGAAAAAACTCTAACGACAATTGACATCTCAATGATGATACACGAATGACTTCAAGGGAAAGCGGCTAGTTTCACACTTTACGTTCACTGAAGACTGGGATACTAGGGAAATGCACCCTGCTGGAGAAGAGTTTGTTTGTCTGCTTTCAGGTCAGGTCGATTTAATCCTGGAGCAAGACGGAGCGGAAAATAGGGTATGCCTGAGTACTATCGGCGCTTATGTCCTTATCCCTCGTGGAATATGGCATACAGTTAAAGTTCATACACCAAGTTCGATGTTATTCATCACTCCTGGTGAAGGAACGCAGAATCGACCGAGAAGACAGTAGGTGCGCGAAATTAGAATAAGTTAGATATCGCTCTAATTAAGGCTGACCAAGAAAGTTTCCTTTGCCAAGTTCTACACCGCAGTGCCTAAGAATGTCATACGCTGTTGTGACATGGAAATAAAGATTTGGTAAAACAAAATATAGGAGAAATGGCATTCCTTGAAAAGAGAGAGTGTTGTCACGCATCTGTAGAGTAATTTCTCTCTCTTCTGAACCATCAATTTGCTCAGGTTTAAAAGTATTTAAATGAGAGATAGTTTTTTGAATACGGTCAATAAGTTGAGGAAATGTAGTTTCATTGTCCTCGAATTTAGGTGGTTCTATTCCTGCTAACCGTGCGGCACCTCTATTAGCGATGTCAGAGGCAATCTGCACTTGTTTTGATAATGGAAACATATCTGGAGATAGACGACTATTAATCAACACAGAAGGGTCTATTTTTTTAGTTTCAGCATAAGCAGCACCTTTTTCAAGAATGTTTATAAGGTTATTTAGTGTGCGAATAGACACGGGTATTAAAGCTTGGTACATTGAAATGGTCATTGAGATTTCTCCAGAAAAAGTTCAAACGACTTTGAGCCGCCCCATCTAATATTAGGGGGTATTGACTGTGATATTGTGTCAAAGAATATGGAACCGAATTTAGTCACAGATCCAAAGATACTAAGTGTTTTGAACGAACTTATACAACGGGAACCGATTTTTCATCGTCCAGAGTTGGGGACGAGACGTGCTGATTTTGAGCAGATGACGGAAGCCACATTTTGGGAAGTGGGTGCGTCGGGTCGGCGTTGATCTACACAGCTTCTAGCCAATCACAGACTACAGAGGTACACTCCGAAGCGAAGTTAACCACCTATATACGTATGTTCGACTCGACCAGTTGCGATCAATTGATTAGCAAGCCTCTATGCTGTTTCAATTGGTATTGCAAAACCTAACCCTTGCGCTTTGCCAATAATTTCTGTGTTAACGCCAATTACTTGTCCTTAAGCGTTGAGCAAAGTCCCGCCAGAATTACCCGGATTAATTGCCGCATCGGTTTGGATAAAATCAAGGCGGAGGGCAGGGGAAACAACTGAGACGGAGCTTGTACTTTGCCCCAGTTCAAACTGTATCAATATTGCTCAAGTTGACAAATAAAATCCAATATGAGTGATGTAAATTTATCAGGATACCAGAGTCCCCATTCGTGAAAACCTTCTTCTACAGTAATTAATTTAGAGTCTGGAATAATTGCCGCCATTTCTTGAGCGTTACTTAATGGTGTAGTTAGGTCTTTTTCTGACCATAATAACAAACAGGGAGCTGGGATTTTTGGTAGCAGATGGTTGATATTTTCGTATAAAGAAATTAGCAATCCTTGAATGACATTGACTGTGTTGAATAACAAGTTATAGGAGAAAACCAAAGGAATATCAACTAATTTCAATCTACGTCTTGGGAGAAACATTTGAGCCGTCATTTCAATTGCCCTTCGCGGTATCATCTCTAGTATAGATGGCGTGGTCAGCCCGGTACTATCTACCAGAATTACACTTCTAACTTTTTCTGGAACAAGTGTAGATAAAGTAATGGCAATACCTCCGCCTAAAGAGTGTCCTACTAGATGAAATTGTTGTAAATCCAAAACTTCCAGAAACGAAAGGAGACATTTGCTATAGCTAAGGTAATCGGGAAGTAGCCCAGAGTAAGTTGATCTCCTAAAACTGGGTAAGTCAGGAGCAATTATAGTATGGTGCTGTGCTAGTAGTTTCAGTACTTCTAGATAAGGCTCAGTAGAGATTCCCCAGCCGTGTAGCAATAGGATAGGGATTGAACTCGACTCCAACCTACTTTGCTGATAAAAAATAGTGCAATCTTGTAAATCGACCCGATGATTAGTTAATTGGGATTTCAAAACCACAACCTCATTTACTATGACTTGGTAAATTACTTCTACTGTGATGTAATAGTAGCAATCCCACAGAGTTGAGGAAACTTTCTCAAGGATTATATAGGTATGACTTATACAAAGAAAGGAATTTGCAATTAAGAAACTTAAATTAGTAGCGCTTTCAGAAATTGCATCTGTCGCCTAATGAAAGAAGAATTGGTATTACTGAATCATGGGGGAATAGCACGAAGACTCATGTGAAACCTTGTCATGGCTATCTTTTTGAGGGTAGGGTTGCAGCTTCGTGTGTTTCAGACAATTAAATACGAGTACGTCAAGCAGTTCAAGAGATTCCTAATTCCCCACACCCGAACCTGCAACTTTGCACCCTTTCATCTAGGAATACCAGGGATATACGCTTTTCACTCTTACCCAAAGGAATAATTGTATTGCCCATCTCTTCTTTTGAGCCATGGCGCTGTTTCGCCCGCCTTCTTGCGATCGCCAGCCGCAAGCAGAGGCTAAAGATGCTTTTAAAAACCTCTTAGTAAGAAACTTTAGAACTTAGGTTTTTACTTGGGTTGCCACAATGGAGTGATATCAAGGTTTTTAGGAGCAGATACGGCATTTCTAACCTACGCAGGTACGGTTTACACCCCTTTAATTTTTGTAAAGCTATCGTAACATTTATTTATATAAAGCAATATTTGCTTAACTTAGCAAACTCAAATAAAAGAGTAGGTAATAAAAACGATGAATCAACCCATTGAATTATCTTTAGAACAAGAATTTAGCCTTAGAACTTTCGCTGACGTTGTGAAGCAGATGTCCCGTGAACAGGCTCAAGAGTTTTTGCAGATGCTCTATAAGCAGATGATGATAAGGGAAAAGACTTACCAGGAATTGCTCAAACATGAGTGGGAAGTTGGTTCAGGTTCAATCTTGGGCTAAAACAAATCTTGCTCCCATTACTTTAAGCGACTCAGAAGATAACGAACACACAATTGTCTTTTTCAAGGGCAAGGCAATAGAGATTATTTGCTCCAAACTGGGAAAGTGCAAAATAACCGACTCACAGTAACAGTTTTTAGGGAACAGCGAACTACTTTGGCCTACACCGCCACCAACCAATCACAGACCACAGACCTACACTCGTCTGCAAACTTAACCCAAACCTGCCACTGCCCCAGATAGCCATTCCAGTAAGGCTCTCCATCAGCAATTCCAACAGCCTCGCCAACTTGGGAGATTAACTCGCTGTAGAACGAGCCAGCGCTATTTAGCCCAAGCTGCATTTTCACCATCAGCCCCTTCCATCCAAGAATCGCGATATTTTCTGGGGTATATGGTGCTGTGTCACTGAGTGGTGTTGCAAAGACTATATTATTAGTGCCTGACACAAAATCAGAATTGTAGGATATGGATAGTGATGTTGTGTCAGTTACTGGTGTAGTTGTACTTATACTATTACTGACTGACACCGACTCACAAGAAAACGCTTCATCTCGATTTAACCACTGCCCAAAAATTGAATTACGCTGATCATCAGGGGCAACAAACCGATAGACGCACTCCCGATTTTCACGCTTACCCAATCGACCGACGTAATCCAGTTTCAAATCAATTTTATTCAGTAACTTCTGAGCGATCGCTATCGGTGTGTGTTTTTCTGAAATTGTTACATTCAAGTAATTCTTGATAACGTGCCGATGCTTTACAGCCAGCACTTTAAACTCCAGCATCTTCTCATCAGACCCCCGCAACTGAACGTCTGGTGTAAGAAACTGCAACAGATTGAGATTTTCGAGTAACAACACAGCCGACAATAGCTGCCCCTTGTTAAAATCTGGTTTCCAAATCGAATTCTCCCCAGCTTCCAATTGCGCCTTAGCCCGTTTAGTATCACGGTTCGTCAGAAATTCCCGCCCCAGCGTCAAATAATAGTGCATCCGCAATTGAGGATACCACCCATCATCATCTTTCTCGACCAAATCAGGGGTAACATCAATTTCATAGCGACGGGACAATTCCGCCTTACGCTGCTGATGTCGTTCGCTTTTGGTTTTCGCCCTTTTATCTTGCAGCTTCTTGAGTTCAGCCCCAGAGAGTTCATCGGAATCCGCGATCGCTTCACACTCAGCAGTATACAATTCCTCACTTGCCGCAATAACCGACTCGATAACTGCCCCACTTTCATCGTCATCAGCATCCGAGGCATCAATAACGGTGTAACCATCCTCGACCAATCCTCCAAGCACAGATTCTCTATAGCGCCGCATCTCAACGTTGATGACAGAACCACGCTTACCCCAAGTCTGCAATGACTCCGGTTGAAAATTCTGGTCAACAAAGCTTAAATCGTCATTGTCCGCCGCCGACAACAGCGCAATGTTCGCTTGTGTTGCAACGTGCTGGCTTCTCAACAATCCTCCGATGGATGTGGAACCATTGCCTACGTTGACAATTCCCCACTCTCTCACCCAAATATGGCGGTCAACAGTTTCTCGGAGGCGTGCCAACATCTGACGCACAGAGTTAACCGGCTGCACTCCCTGAAAAATTCCCCAAACAGCATCAAAATGTCCTCGAATGTCGATGCTGACCCCAGTTTCTAAACTTGGAGAGGCGATAACCAAATCATACTGGGTAAGAATTTCGTTCAGGTGAGCGATACAACCGAAAGCCGCATGAGATGGATCAGCAACAGATTCGCTGTCAATTCTCAGTATCCGCAGGTGTGGGAACTTGCGACGGAACCGTTCTTCTAAGGCTTGCGTTCCCCATTTGGATTTTGCCTTTTGAGCAGAACAGCAGAGTAAATGATGCCCACCTTTAGAAATCGCTTTGTCTAGTGCGGCGATGAGATTCTTCGGGTTACTACCAGAATAGTTGTAACAGTTGCCAGCTACGTGCCGATAGTTGTTGACGATGACAAACGGGTTAACTCGATATTCTCCAGCGAGTGATAAAATATACTTCACATCAGTATCGGACACATCAGCGCTTGATAGGTAAATCTTTCCCTGGCTGCTGCCCAAAACATTCTGCACTAACTGCTTGAGGTTTTTGAGAACAGATACCCGACGCTTCTGCACTTCCGTACCAGAGTTGAGCAAATGCCAGAAAACTTGGTCACATTCATCAATAATAATCACATCATTTGACCAGTCATTAGGGTTGAATCGCGCCTGACTTTCTTGATGCAATGAATCAACACACACCCCGTATCCTAACAATGTGCCTGTTTCATTTGTGCGGACTTCGGTAATATAGTTAACACCAAACCGATTACACAATGCCTCACCTAGCTGGATGCGATGGGTGATAATTAATACCCGTCTCTCTTGGTCGTGTGCTTTTGCTACCTCTGTTGCAAGCCATTCGGTTTTACCCGTTCCCTTTGGCGCTTTGAGAACAATCAGTTTTTCGCCTTCGGGGACGAGCAACTGACCCAGGAATCTTTGGTTGAGTGCGATCGCTGGAGGATAAGTCAGCAGAGTGAACAGCTTAATCTCCCACAACTCCAGTGCAACGGCAGTATTGTAGAGTGCGTCAAATGACGATTGACCTTTGGCAACGATAAAATCATCAACCCCTTTCTCTGCCCCTAACGGTAAATCAATCACTCGCAGCGAACAACCCTCATTTACTAGCAGCCGTCCCATACGACTGATAGCGGTTCTGACACGCTGGACTGTCTCAGGTTTGTTGTCTTGGTCAAAGCAGATGTTAACCTGTCTCCCAAGAGTTGCAAAGTGTTTGAGGTCGGGGATGAGGTATGGTTTACCAATGGCAGTACCATATTCATCAGTAGGTGTGCGGTATCCAGCGTTAACGCCAGGAATTGCGATCGCTGCATAACCAGCAGTTAGTAACGCTCCGGCTTTTTTGACACCTTCTACAATTGTCACTGGTACATTATGCTTCCAAACCCAGTGCCAGAAACCGCCAGGATGCTGTAAATCTTCTTCGGTGATGGGGATACCGCTACGATTAGAAACTTTTACCCAAATGCGATTCGGTAATAAAAGGAAGAAAGCGCGTGTCTCTTCTCTGTAAGGATGCTCGTACTTGATGAATTTGTGGATCTTTTGGCGGTCGCGTCTGGGTTGGTCGGGTTTGAAGCAGCCCCACATCATTAGGACGTAGTTGTTGAGGGGGTCAACGCCATTGCACCACCAGCCGCCTAGTTCAATGTGCTGGTATTTTTTCAAATCGCGATCGCGTAATCGTCCATCGTTGCGACGGGAGATTTTGGGACTGTAGAGCAGATATTCATAAGGTGCTGTACCGTAGAGCGAACGCACATTCAAATGAAAGATTTCTTCGTCAACGCAACTGTTGAGCCATTCTTGTAAGTGTAGAGCTTGAGAATCAGATTCGATTATACGCATATTTCCTCTCTTTTTTGACGCATGAAAATGGAGCGGCACTTGAGTCTGTGCCGCCAGTTCAAACTTTTTACGATGCTTATAGCTGGCTATGAAGTCGTCATTAAGCCAGCTACAGCTTTATCTCTCGCCTCCTGTGTGTGGTCGAAATGTGAGGTTAATCCGCGTACTAACCACTTTGTTTGTTTTGGGGACTTGGTGAAGGTGAGTTGATTGACAACTGGGGTGCATCACAAGTAAGCTCCCGTGTTCCAGCCAGAAGTCAGTGGGTTTACCATCTCTCGGTTTGATTTGAAACTTGCGACATGACCCGAGGCTTACCGATGCAATCGCTGGGTTAAATCCCATCGACGGTTCGTTGTCTGCGTGCCAACCTATACTGTCCTGTCCACTGCGGTATTGATTTCCGATGATGATGCGGAATTTATAGCCAGTCAACGCAGTGATTCTGTCCCGCAAGTTAGCCAGAGCATCTGTCCAAGTCAGGGGTTTTAAAAATACGCTGTTTGAGTAAAGGTAATCACATCCGGCATCACCGTAAAGACATTCCAGGCGGGGGACGGGCATTGTTTTACCCAGCATCCTGATTTGATTCTGTTGCCACTCAAGTTTCAAACAGTGTTGATAGAGCGAGTTGGCAAGTTCCTGACTTAAGAAATCGGGATAATAACTGACTGGTAAAACTGGGGTTGATTCCTGAAATAAATTGAGTTGTTGCATGGTAGTTTTCTCCAAATAAAAAAGTATTCTGAAAACAATTGCTGTTAGTTTTGGTTGATGGAGAAGACTTCATTTTTCTTGAGAGACTTGCTCCCAATACTCAAGAACAAAATCATGGGCTTGCTGTAACACTTGAGGGAGTAAAAATAACGGGACTTCCCAAGCCGCAATAACACTGCCAGCAAAACATTCTGCAAGCTCAATCCGAATACACTCTGGTAAATTACTCTCTAAAAACTTGAGTGAATGATCTTCGTTATCTGGTAGCTGAACAAAAAAATAATCGTCGTGCATGATAGAAGCCTCAAGTCCATATTTTTCTGCCAAGGTTTTTCGTAGAGTGTTCATAACGAAAGGTTGAGCTAGGTAGGGAATTATTAAGAGATGACTTTTACTATTTCGGGCAACCACCGCAGTTGAAAAACAGTTTGGTTTGAAGATTTGGCGACTGCGGGAACCATCCGCCCCCATTGCTTACCTGATTCAGTAGGACGATAGGGAATTTTCTTATCATCAGTTCTGTATTGCAGTCCAGAATTTAGTAAGTAGTGGTTAACAGCCCGTGCAGACATTCCCACTACCTCACCAATTTGTGTTGGGTTTAGAAATGCGTCCTCTGCAACATTTGTTTGAGCGATCGCAATCTTGAGTTCATCTGCTGCTGGCTTCAGCGCGGGGTTAACTCTAGTGGCGGCATTAACTGCTAACTGAGCGGTGAGGGATTTTTCTAATCCGGCAAATTCCCCCAACATCATCGCTAGCTGTGCAGCTTCATGGGACGGAGCTAATGTATGTGATGATTCTTGCTGTTTTACTGGCTCTACTTGGGTTGAGAGCATCACTTTCATTAAGGTTCTGTTGGCCCAGATGCGGAACTCGACAGAAACCCACCGAGCTAAATCAATGGCGATTTCTGGATGAATCCAAGTGCTTTGCTCACTTCCGTATCCCTGGATATCTATCACCAATAACGATATGACGATCTTCATATCGTTAGAAAGTGCTTGCAAATACTGCTTTGTAGACTTGAGCTTCGTGTAATCAGCTAAGAATTTCCCGTTAGCCTTGCACATCTGACTTGCATTCACATAGCCCTTGGGTACAGCATATCTACTTATTTCCCCATCTTGAGGCATTTGATTAATTTCTGAGTCGTGCCAAAAATGTGTCAACATGATTCATTCCCTGGTTATTGAACAAATAATTGATTTAGGCATTTACCCGCACCAAACTTTTTTCACCAACTAATGAGAAACGATTCGATATAGTCGGTGTATTAATTAACGTTGGTGACATCAATTCAACAAGGTAAAACCAAGAATTATGCACCAGCGCGATTCCTAGAATCAGCCGTTGTTTTGTTCCTTTGTCGTGAGTACATAGCATCACTCTTTCGCCCAGAACAAAAGCAGGTTTTTGCAGGTTGAGAGTTTCTAACTCTCCAGTACTGATAATTTGGTTTTGTGTAGCGTGGAGTATTTCATTACGGCAATCAATTGAATAAATCCAACATTCATGTTTCCACTGAATACCGCAGCAATAACCGAATGTTCTCGTGGTTCTGAGGTATACTCTCTCCAGTAAATTCACCTCAACGGGTGGAATTGTTCGACCCCAAGGAGGGGAGAGATACCAACTCGTTAAGAGTGCATTAATGTTGTCAATCATGAGTTTTTCTGTTGTTGGGATAAAATTCTTTTCAGTCGTTCAAAAATTAGTGCAGCGCATTGGGGGACAATAGCATTGCCCAGAGCGATCAACTGCTGTTTGTGTTGTCTTCTGATGGCTTGGTATTCTGCCCAGAGTTGGCGATATTCTTGTTGGCAATAGAGCGTAAGCGCTGCAATTTCTCTACGACTGAGCCGACTGAAGCTGGGGACTGTGGATGCACATAGCCAATCTGTAAGTCCTGTGTGGGTAAGCAAACATCCGTCCAACCTTGCGGGAAACCCATCATCGCCTCTACTAAATGTACGTTGAGCGATCGCTTTGGCTCCGTATTCAACTGAGTTGTGACTTTGTGATGATCTCTGGAAGTTGCAATGATTACCGCCGCCGACAGATGCAGCGTTTGCCCCGGTTTGCGTGTACTTGTACCAGGATGTTCCCCGTCTTGGGCTTTGGGAGTTGGTAGCAATAATCCAAACTCGTTCTCGCAAGTGGACAGCCCCCACGGATGCTGCCGAAACAATTCCCCACTCGACATCAAACCCCATCTCGGCAAACTGCCACAGTACGGCACGGAAAAATTCACCCGATTCAGCAACGAGCAATCCGGGTACGTTTTCCACAATCGCCCACTGTGGTCGAATATTGCAAATGATTCTAAAGAATTCCCCGAACAGGTTGCGCTCGTCTTTTGATGCAAGGCGTTTTCCGGCGAGGCTAAAGGGAGGGCAGGGGAGTCCGGCGATGATACCGTCAACTTCTTTAACTCCGACTCCTGCAAGAGACTCAACTGTAATATCATGGATATCTGGAATAATTGGAATATGTGGAAAGCGTAGATTTAGAACTTGTTGGCAGTAAGAGTTAATCTCGCAAAATGCCACAGTTTGAAAACCACCGCTAATCTTATGACCAAGCGTGAAACCGCCAATACCGGAGTAAATATCGAGAACTTTTTGAGTTTCGAGGGTGGTGATTTGGTCTGTCATCCCAACCCCCCCACCAAATATTCGATAGCATCCTTGTCAATAGCAGCAATGCGCTTCTTAATACGTTGTGGTGGGTTTTGAAGAAATTGCTTTAAATCTTTACTCTTGATTTGGTGATATCTGCCATCGCGTCGAGTTGTACGAATCCATCCTTTTTTTACCCAACTCCAAACAGTCGCTGAATTGAGTTGCAGAACTCTGGCAATTTCACAGCAGTTGTAGTTATCAAGGATTGGACGTGCGGAGTATCCTAAAAAGCGCAGTTTGTTTTGAATAGCTGATGTTAAGCGTGTGTATCCTCTTTTTTTGAGCCGATATGCTATCTGTTTAACAGTGTAGAGACAAGCCATTTCTTCAACGATTGCTAGTTCTTCGTCAGTCCATTTTGTATGCATCTGATTACCTCCTATATTTATGCAGATTTACCATCAGACTGTTCTCGGACAATTCGAGCGCTAATAGATTCAAAGTCCACTTGAAAGATGTTCATATCTGTGGACATTACCCCAGTGTTGTAGCGGTCTACTATGTGCTGTTTGATTGCTAATTTATTCAGCCCATGAGGGATATCGATGTGAGCTTCACTGATGATTTTTTCGACTACTGTGACAATGACTTTCATGGTTTTTATTCCTATCTGATTAATTCAGGATTCAGAAATAAAACTTCTTCTGAATCCTGTATGATTATTTACACTGCTCCGGCTTTTGTAGTTTGCACTTGTTGCATCCATGCGCTGATTGCCGTTAACTCATCAGCACCGCTAACAACAGCATCAACAACAAGATGTTGATACGAAGATTCGGCATGATTGGGATATTCACACTTGCCTGCTGCCCAAGCCAAACACATGGTTTTGATTAGTTCATTAATCTGGTTAATATCAAGTAAACTTGGGCGGTCAACATCCTGGAATTGCAACCACTCTTTGACCAAATCAAGCGGATAATCAAGCAAGGTGCGAATATTTTTTACTCGCAAATCCTGTGGGTGTACTGGTTGAGAGACTACGCTAAGTTTTGGTGTAGATGGAATAGTTGATGAAGCACCACCTAAAAAAGATTGAATGTCACGAATAATTGTTGCCCAATCCAAATCTCTACTCCATTCCCTGTAAATCTTGGTTTTAGTGACAGCATCGTAAAGATTACAGAAAACTGTGTTTTCGTCGCCAGCATTCGCAACAATAATCAGTGGCTTGTCAAAATCTTGGATTAAAGAAGCAGCGAGAAGAAAGCTTTTGGCGAAATTGGTTTCAACACCTGTTCTGACAACATAAAGTTCATCGGCACTGACAACAATATCGAGCTTCAAATTGTCCTTTCCTTTGAATTCTTTAGTGGTCAATCGCAGTTCTGACAAATACCCAGTTAATGCTCTTTGGGGAACTGGGATTTTCTTCTCCTGGCTAATATTGAACTTGTACCAAACGAAAGATTCACCGTCTACTTCCCCCTGATTGACAAATAAATAGATGGGTTCAGGAGGGTTGCATAAACCTAGTTTGATTTCAGTAACCATGTTTCACCTCGGTTAAGCTTCATTGATTAGTGTTTCGCGTGCAATAATGGGAATTCTGTAGCGGGGGAAAAACTTCCGTGCGTTCACTTGAAGTAATGGCATTCCTTTCGGTGAACGCTTTTGTACTAATCAGAAGGTTCTCGATTGCGGTCTAACTCCCATTGCAGATAGGTGAGTGCAGTGCTAGCATCGGCAATGTTTAAATCAGGTTGATATCCCTCGTTCAGTAGTTGTTTGTAGTCTGGGTGCGTAGCAATAAGGGACATCAGATTTTGGGCTTGTTCAAGTAATTGGCAGAGATGCGGGTTAGACATTTCAATGCCGAGCCTTGAACATAAATCTTCTGCCTTTACACCGAATGTTCCTGGTTCAATCTCGGTTTCTAACTCTTCAAGCAGAGATTGGAAATTGGGGTGTTCATCGTTGATTTCAACCTCGAACAAATTTGCACTCTTTGTAACGATGGTTGCCCAATCTGGTAATGTGTGCGGAATCGTCTTAGCGTAAAGTTTCATAATTGATTCCTCTTTGGTTAAGAGCTAAAAATCCTTAGCAATCTCCAACAAAAAGCCGCGTCCCGTGTTCTGTACTTGCACCAGTTCTTTATCCAGTAAGGTTTGAATTACTGAATTTGAAACTTGGCATTGGAGAGAGTACAGAGGAATACAACCACCACAAAGTTGAAGTAAACGCAGCAGATGATTGGCTCTACGGTCAAAACTGTCTGTAGAATTAGCCATTACTGCTACCTCCAGTTACTACAGCTAACTGTTGTTGCAGGATGGATATTTGACGTTGATAAAAGTCAATCTCTGCTTTAATTTGTGTGAACAATTCCTGTGGGGAGAGCGGTTGGATTTGATCCTCTTGCAAGTACGATATTTCATCAGAATTCTTCTTAGGCATCAATACATAACGCCATCCTTCATCAAATTGTTCAGCCAATTCTGTACCAGATGGGTAGTAGTAAAGTCCTAGAATCGTGCCTTGTTCTGTACGCTGATCCAAAGCAAAGCGAGGGTATGCCCAGTGTTGGGGGATTGAGATTATGGGTTGCATTGATTTAATGGGGGATTGGTGAATAAATAATTAGGGAAAGGGGGAAAGAGCAATACCAATTCGCAATTTCCAATTCGCAAGTCGCAATTAAACTGCGAATTGCGAATTGCGAGTTGCGAATTGGAATTACACCGCTACCAGTTCCAAGTGCGGCTCATACCCCCGTAACCGTTCCCAGTCCTCTGTTGTCAGTTCGTCAACTGGGCGGTCTAGCAATTGCTCACATTCGGTCGCTTCTGCATCTAGCAACTGCTGTAGTTCCTCGGTAGTCAGTTGTTCCAGTGGTCGATATTGCAAGTCTTCATCAACAAAACAATTGGCAGTTAGAACAATTGCGAATTGCGGATTGCGAATTGCGAATTGGTTTAGCGATCGCACTGCATCATAGACCGAGTTAGAATACTGCTGTTGACCTGAAGAATCCTGGATTACCCACCAGTTACCGTTAGTGCATCCGACTTGACCCAATTTGCGTAGTTTGCCGTCTTCAGTATCGTGGGTATAAATCCCATCATCAAGAATTTCAAAGCCGTAATTCTGGCACTCGTTGAAGATATGCGCCATGATTCGGTTTTCGGTCGTGGGGGGTGTTGCTTCTTTCTCCTGCACAGGTAATGAGCCGTCTTTGTAGTGAGTGCAGATGAAGCGATCGCAACGCATTAGAGTGTTGGCACGAAATATTTCTTTACCGTTGACCATGACTACCCAGCGTTGCGTTAAGTGGTCGTCGTCATGGCTGATGCTGGCTATGAGTTTGTCATCAGCGTAATATTCGTGATGGTCAAAAGAGATTTCTACAGTTGTCAGTGGTTCGGGGGCTATGGTTTGGGCTTGGTCGGCTATGAAGTGGTCGAGTTCGGCTTGGGCGAGGGCTTGGTTGTCAACTTTCTGAAGCTGGGTGAATTGGTGGGTGATGATTGCGCTTACCCAGGTGTCAGCCGCTCTTTTGTCCCCGGTGGGTGTTACGCCGAGTTCGGCAGCGATTCTTTTGAGGCGGGGGAGGTTATAGCGGGAAAGGGCTTGCTGTGTATACCTTACATGAGTCATAATGGAGTTTCCTTATTATTAGGGACAGAGAAAGCGCTTCAGATTGGTAGTCGAGGGCGCTTTCTCTTTATCTTTTACTATTATGCGCTAAATTTTTAGCGCTTTCAAGAATGTTTTAGCTATTAGCGCTAATATATTAGCGTATGCATTACAAAGGAAGCGCTAAAAAGTTATGGTTTATATGGAGGATATTAATTTATGGGAGCTGCCATTTGTGGCACTTGAAGACAGAAACTCATTGCCGGATGAGCCTTGTGTTTACTTGGCAATCGATAAAGATAACTCGGTGCTGTACGTAGGCATGTCAGACAATTTAAGGCAGAAATGGAAAAGCCATCCTAAGCTAGAAGCCTTAAGTCGTCTTGAAGGCGTTAAAATCTCGTACATTAGAACCGAAGTTGAATTACTCAGAAAGTTAGAAAATGCCCTGATCAAAGTTTTCAAACCTCCGTTGAACTTAACGGAAGCACCCAAAAAAGGTATTGCAGCTTTAAGGGAAAAAATGGGGTTAACTCAAAAGCAACTAGGTGATTTAGTTGGAGTTGATACTTCGACAATCAGAAATTGGGAATATGGCAAAGGCTCAGAAACTTTTGCAAAAGTAGCAAGACTTTGTAAAGTGCTGGAATGTGATATTGAAGATTTGTTTGAGGAAGAAGCAGTGTGATGATTGAACCTGCTGAAGAACCTCTTTTTGCTCTAGCCTCTGTCTCATTTTATAAGCGATGCCTGCGGCAGGCTAAGTCTACACAGTTGCCAGTTACATCCAATATTTACGTTGCAATCAACTCAAAACAAATAGCATCGCATTAAAGGAGGTGGAAGTATGAACCAACCACCTTCTAGAAGACGGAAAAAAGCCACCCCTGCGGCATCTGATGACAGCACATTACCAAATGACCTTGCAGAAGAGGATATCTCCCCTCAAGAAAACCCAGCCTTAGCAACAATTGACGTTACTGCTGTTGAAATTCCTGAATTAACCGAGCAAGAGCAGAGCGATCGCCTGCACTTGGAGCGTAGGGTAGAACGAGCCTTCTTTGAAGCAGGGAAGGCATTGACTGAGTTACGCGATCGCAGATTATATCGTTCCACGCATAAAACTTTTGAAGATTATTGCCGCGAACGCTTTGGTTTTAGCCGCAGACAGCCCTACCATTTAATAGAAGCTGCGGTTATTTTTGATAATTTGGTGGAAAAATGTGAACGGAACGTTCACATTTTGCCGACTAATGAGTGGCAAATCAGGCCACTGTCCAAGCTTGGGCCGGACATTCAGCCCGAAGCATGGGAGCAAGCTGTAGAGTCTGCCAACGGGAAAGTACCATCTCATCGCATTGTCAAAGATGCGGTGCAGCGAATAATAGAGCGAACCAAAGTACCCAATACCTACCAGTTGGGGGAAGTGTGCCAAATTCTCGTAAAGGACAACCCGGAACTCAGGGGTAAAGGAGGCTGCTGGTGCATCGTTAGCCATGTCGGTGAGTTCAGTTGTACAGTTACAATGTGGGATGGAGAGTACACCCTCAGAATCGACCATCTGAAGCCACTGAATTACCTGGAGTCGGAATGTCAGCAGATGCAGCTCCTTTGCGATCACATAAACAGACTACGTAATCATGAGAATTTAGAAGAAGCTGCCCATGCTGTGTTGAAGCATCTGGGGGAGTTGAAGCGGCCGTATTTGACTGAGTTTGAGGAAGAACTTTTGAATTTCATAGAGGAAAAATATTCATTACAAGGATGACTAACGCCTGCACAGGATTGCACTAAAGAATTCACCAGATGCGGGTATGGCTGGGTTAGTGAGCAACTATTAGCACGACAGAGACAGATTGTAGTACTGACAAATGTGCTGATGCTGCTGTAAGGCTACAGGGACCTTGCGGAGTTTAGGGTGATGTGAGTTTACTTCCCAACATTAATTAAACTACCTACTTTCCACTCTTCAATAATAGCCAAGATAAGCTGTAGCGCTTATGGAGTATACCTTAAAGGTTTATAAGTGTGCCATTCAACTCAGAAGAACTATCTTAAGCCTTTAGTTTTGCGAGTGGTGGAGCCGTGTGAACAACACTAGAACCTTGCGTAAGCTTTTAAGAACTTTTGGGTATTTGAAGATATAGATATCGGGTTTTGGTGAAAGACCATTATTGGTGTGGGGATTTTTGACAATTAAAATGCTTGCAGAGTGAAATATTAAAGATAAAAATAATAAGAAGTGTAAACTACATTTATTTTTTATAGAAGATAAAGAGTTGTTTGTAAACGCTAGGATCAAGGTTAAATAAAGACACAGCAAATATTTAGTTAAAAAATTTAGATTTATTTAATTTTTACTACTATTATAAATCTACTGATACTGCTAATATCCACTTTAAGGATTAAGAAACACTACTTAGTACCTTGGAAACATCATTGACGTTGCCAATGATTAGCATAAACTTGCCCATTTCCTTTGGCAATATTTTTACCAGAAAAATCAAGTTAAGTTTGAGACTGAAATGATGCAAAATCATGTTATACGAGTATTTCTAATTAAATTTACAATTCGTAGTATTTGGCAAAATATTTCGATATTCACCTTAATAAATAATTTAATCGCAAATTTAATTATTTAGTTTTGTAAATATTTGCATAACATACAAAAGATAATCTGTCTAATTTTATAGAGATGCAAAATACTTTGTTTATATCTATTTATTTATATAGCTCTGGTTAAAAAGAACGGTTTATTAATAAAAGCTAGATATAGTTATTTCACAATTTACTTGCATATTTTTGATTTAGACGGAAGTCAATACCCCTTTATTCATCTCTAGATCCCTGTTAACCTGCTACTAAAATACACAAATTAGATTTTGAACAACTTATAGAAATTGAATTTAAAGGAACTACTTTCCTCTCACTGACTTTCCTCTTTTGAACTGAAAAGATTTAAAATTTTAATAAAATAAAACTCATTGTTATTAATTATTCATTGATTGAACATAGTTTCAGTAATCACAAATTAATACACGTATGCTTGAAGACTCAAACAAGAATAGTAATAATCAAGTAGACCAAACAGATAAAAGCTATTTTTCCTCACCACCTGCGATATCGCTACCAAAGGGGGGAGGTGCGATCAAAGGTATGGGGGAGAAGTTTGCGGCTAATCCTGTGACTGGGACTGGCTCAGTGAGTGTGCCTATTAGTACTACTCCCGGTCGTTCTGGCTTTACTCCACAGCTTTCTCTGTCTTATGATTCGGGAGCAGGCAATGGGGTGTTCGGATTAGGCTGGAATTTGTCACTATCTGAAATTACACGTAAGACAGACAAAGGCTTACCCCGATACTGGGATGATGAAGAATCGGATATTTTTATTCTTTCTGGTGCAGAAGATTTAGTGCCTGTACTTGAATTAGATGGCACACTTGATGAAACTTTACGAGATGGATATCGCATTCGCAAGTACCGTCCCCGGATTGAAGGATTGTTCGCCCGAATTGAACGCTGGACAAACTTTAATGGAGAAGCTCATTGGCGTTCGATTTCTAAAGACAACATCACGACAGTTTATGGCAGAACTGCCGAAAGCCGCATTTTTGACCCTAATGAACCAACGCATATTTTTAGTTGGCTAATCTGCGAGAGTTACGACGATAAAGGCAATGCCATCCTCTACAAATACAACGCAGAGAATTCTGAGGGTGTGGATATAGCTCAAGCTAACGAGCGCAACCGTACCTCAGAAAGCCGTTCAGCTAACCGCTACCTGAAGCGAATTAAATACGGGAATCTGGTTTCTCGATTGATGCAGCCTGACCTCGCGGAGACAGATTGGCTGTTTGAAGTGGTGTTTGATTATGGAGACCATCATCCAACTGATCCTAAACCGAATGACCCCGGAGTGTGGTCGGTTCGTAATGACCCATTTTCCTCTTATCGGGCTGGTTTTGAAATTCGCACTTATCGCCTCTGCCAACGGGTGTTAATGTTTCATCACTTTCAAAATGAAGTAAATGTTGGGCGAGATTGTTTAGTGCGATCGCTAGACTTTACCTATTCCTACGAACAAAACCCCACTAATATCCGTAATCCTATATATTCATTATTACTTTCAGTAAAACAGACGGGCTACAAGCGAAATCCTGAAGGCGGCTATATACAGAAATCTTTGCCCCCTCTGGAATTTAGTTACAGTGAAGCTAATATTGATGAGACAGTACGTGAAGTTGAGCCTGCCAGTTTAGAAAATCTGCCCCAAGGTTTGGATGGAACTCGGTATCAGTGGGTGGATCTGGATGGAGAAGGGTTGTCAGGAATTTTGACCGAACAGGGGAATGGGTGGTTTTACAAGCGTAACCTCAGCCCGATTAACACTGTTAAAAGCGATGGATCTGAACATATAGAGGCGCGTTTTGCACCGGTTGAATTGGTTGCCAGCAAACCTGCGATCGCTCTGAGTAATGGCGCACAGTTTCTTGATCTCGCTGGTGACGGTCAACTTGATGTGGTAGCTTTACGTAGTCCAACTCCTGGTTTTTATGAACGTACTCACGACGAAAATTGGGAATCATTTATTGCCTTTAAGTCTTTGCCCAACCTGGATTGGGATAACCCGAACTTAAAGTTTATTGACTTAGATGGTGATGGACACAGCGATATTCTGATTACAGAAGATGATTGTTTTGTTTGGTATCCATCTCTAGCTGAAGATGGGTTTGGAGCGGCAAAACGGGTACATCAACCTTGGGATGAAGAGCAGGGGCCTCGTGTTTTGTTTGCCGACAGTACCCTGTCAATTCACTTGGCGGATATGTCGGGGGATGGACTGACGGATATTGTACGGATTCGTAATGGAGAAGTGTGTTACTGGCCTAATCTGGGCTATGGGCGGTTTGGGGCGAAGGTGACGATGGATAATGCCCCTTGGTTTGATGCACAGGATATCTTTAATCAACGCCGAATTGTGCTGGCAGATATTGATGGCTCTGGGACAACAGATATTTTGTACTTGGGTGGAAAAGGCATTCAGGTTTATTTCAATCAGTCAGGCAACGGTTGGGTAGCGCAGGGCACATTGAGACATTTCCCAGCGATTGACAATGTGGCTTCAGTGACGATAATCGATTTGTTAGGCAATGGTACAGCCTGCTTGCTATGGTCTTCTCCTCTGCTTGGTAATGCTCAACGTGTCATGCGATATATCGACTTGATGGGCGGGCAAAAGCCACATCTTTTAATTAAAACAGTAAATAATATGGGTGCAGAAACAGTTGTGCAGTATGCGCCTTCCACTAAGTTTTATCTACAAGACAAGTTTGCAGGTAAACCCTGGATTACGAAGTTGCCGTTCCCCGTCCATGTCGTGGAACGGGTAGAAACCTACGATCGCATCAGCCACAATCGCTTCGTCACCCGCTATGCTTACCATCACGGTTACTTTGATGGTGTAGAGCGCGAGTTTCGTGGCTTTGGTATGATAGAGCAATGGGATACGGAGGAGATTGGGACGATTCAGCCTGGAGAAGCCTCATCAGACAGTACTAATCTGGATGCAGCTTCTTTTGTGCCACCCGTACATACTAAGACCTGGTTTCACACTGGAGTTTATATAGATAGAGAACATATTCCTAGTTTCTTTGCTCAAACAGAGTACTATCGGGAGCCGCAATATCGAATACCACCTAATGCAACAGAGGCACAACGAAAGATAATTGAGGCGAGATTTCAGGCTTCGCTGTTGCCTGACACAATTTTACCTGCTGGATTAACAGCCCAGGAAGAACGTGAAGCAGCGCGATCGCTCAAAGGTCACATTCTGCGTCAGGAAATTTATGCCCTTGACGGTTCAGACAAACAACCCCATCCCTACAGTGTTTCAGAACGAAATTCCGAGATTCGATTAGAACAATCACTACAAACGAACCGTCATGCAGTATTCTTCACTCATGATCGCGAAACCATTGATTATCACTACGAGCGTAATCCTGCCGATCCGCGTGTCACCCACGCGATGACGCTGGAAGTGGATAAATTTGGCAATGGATTGAAGTCAGTAGCGATCGCATATCCCCGCCGTCAACTTGCTTTACCCGATCATCGCTACTACGAACAGAAAAAGCAAGTCATCACCTACAGCGAAACCCAGGTGACGAATAAAGCGGATAAGACGGATTGGTATCGCATTGGTGTGCCGATTGAAAGCCGCAGTTATGAGATTACCGGGGTAAGCCTTCAAGGTGGCACTCGCTTTTCTGTTTCTGACTTCTATGATCAGACAACCAACGGTGATATCTCGGGTTATATTACTGCACCAGAAATTCCCTATGAAGCCATTCCCACGCTTAACACCCTGCAAAAACGGTTGATTGAGCGAGTCAGGACACTTTATCGCCCTAACACTGAGGCAGATAAAACTGATCCTACTCCTTTATTACTAGAAGAAGTTGAATCCCTTGCTCTTCCCTACGAGAGTTATAAATTGGCATTCACCCCTGAATTGCTGACATTGGTGTATGGCGATCGCGTTAATTCCAATCTCTTGACAGATGAAGGCAAATATGTATTGCTGGATGTGCTGGATGGGGGTTGGTGGATTCCTTCTGGTCGGCAAGCATTTAAACCGGATGGGTTTTACCTACGTTACAAATCTCGTGACCCGTTTGGCAATGTTTCTCAGATAACTTACGACGAGTATCACTTGCTGATGAAAAGTACCGTCGATCCGTTGGGAAATACGGTGCAAGCTGAGAATAATTACCGAGTTTTGCAGCCTCAAAAAATTATAGACCCGAATGGCAATAGAGCGGAAGTAGCTTTTGATGCTTTGGGGATGGTGGTTGGTACGGCTGTTATGGGGAAGAATGAAAATAAAGGCGATTCTCTAGATGGTTTTGAGCCAGATTTGGATGAAGCTACTATTGTTGAGCATATCCAGAATCCTCTCGTTAATCCCCACGCTATTTTAGGGAAAGCAACGACTCGACTTATCTATGATTTGTGGGCATATTATCGCACCAAGCAGTCAACGCCGAATGGTGAGGAACATGGACAGCCTCGTGTGGTTTATACTCTGGCACGGAAGCAACATGATGCTGATTTAGCAACGGGTGAGTTAACAGAGATTCAGCATAGTTTCCTGTATTCCGATGGGTTTGGGCGGGAAATTCAAACGAAGATTCAGGCGGAACCTGGGCGGATAAATGATAATGACCCTACACCGATAAATCCCCGCTGGGTGGGTACAGGGTGGAAGATTTATAACAATAAGGGTAAACCTGTCAAGCAGTATGAGCCGTTTTTTAGCGCTACTCATGCATTTGAATATGCCAAACAGTTAGGGGTGAGTTCTACTCTTTTCTATGACCCTTTAGAGCGAGTTATTGCAACGCTGCATCCTAATCATACTTATGAGAAAGTTGTTTTTGACCCTTGGCAGCAAGTTACTTGGGATGTCAATGATACAGTTACACAGGAAAATCCCCAGAATGACTCAGATGTGGGTGGGTTTTTCAGTGCTTTAGATGAAGCGGACTATCTGCCAACTTGGTATGTCAGTCGAAAAGATGGTCAATTAGGTAATGCGGAAAAAGACGCTGCGACAAAAGCACTTGCACACGCTAATACTCCTAGTGTCGCTCATCTCGATTCTTTGGGGCGGACTTTTCTGACGATTGCGGACAATGGATTGGTTAATGGTTTGCCGCAGAAATACGAAACCCATGTTGAGTTAGATATTGAAGGGAATCAACTCGTTGTCACCGATGCGCTAAATCGACAGGTGATGAGGAGTGTGCTGCTGATTAAAGATGCACAGGGTAACATTGTCAGTCAGGTGAATGCCTTTGATATGCTCAGTCATCAATTGTACTCCCACAGTATGGATGCGGGAGAACGGTGGACGTTGAGTAATGTGACAGGCAAACCAATTCGGGGGTGGGATAGTCGCAACCATGAGGTTCGACATACTTACGATCCGCTTCAGCGTCCTACACAATTGTGGGTGCGGCAAGGTACTGACCTAGAGGTACTCGCTGAATGTATTGTGTATGGTGATAGTGCTGATTCGGGTTTGACGCTGATAGAAACTCAAGGGGCAAATCTGCGAGGGAAAGTTTATCAACACTATGATGGGGCAGGAGTTATTACAAGTGAAGAATTTGATTTTAAAGGGAATTTACTTAGCAGCAGGCGACAGTTAGCGACTGATTACAAACAACAGGTGAATTGGGTGGGATTGGCGGATTTGACGAATGTGGCAGATATCGCCAATGCTGCTGGACTTTTGCTGGAAACTGAAATTTTTACCTCTAGTACGGAGTATGACGCACTCAACCGACCGACCCGTCTAATTACACCTGACGATAGCAAAATTCGCCCTACTTATAATGAGGCAAATCTGCTGGAACGGGTAGAGGTGGAATTGCGGGGTGCAGGGGTGTGGACAACATTTGTGAATGATATTAACTACGATGCTAAAGGTCAGCGGCAGCTAATTGAGTATGGTAGCGGTGTCCGCACTAAATATACTTACGATGACAAGACGTTTCGGTTGAAGACAACCCAAACTGGGGATAATGCCCGTCTGCAAAATTTAAGTTATACCTATGACCCGGTGGGCAATATTACAACGATTCAAGATGCTGCCCAGCAGACGGTATTTTTTGACAATGCGGTAGTGTCACCGAGTACAGAGTATGTGTACGATGCGCTGTATCGACTGATTCAGGCGGATGGACGCGAACACGCGGGTCAAGCGATTAATCCTCAATCTGAATATCAGCCGGAAAATAAGCCGCACTACGACTCTAACGACTTTACTCGCCGGAACTTGCCTCACCCGAATGATGGTCAGGCGATGCGTAATTACCGCCAACTCTACGAGTATGACTCAGTTGGCAATATCTTGAATCTGATTCACCAGGTTAATGGCACCACACTCTGGAAGCGGCGCTATGACTATGCAGCAGATAGCAACCGTTTGTTAAGCACCAGTCTGCCAAGTGACTTGGATACGCAACCGTTACCTGTCAGGTACTTCTACGACGAACACGGCAGTATGACGCAGATGCCGCACCTGCTAGAGATGCAGTGGGATTTCAAAGACCAACTGCAAAGGGTCGATTTGGGGGGTGGAGGGACTGCTTATTATGTCTACGATGCCAGTGGACAGAGGGTGCGGAAGGTGGTGGAGAAGAGTGTTGGACTGACGGAGGAACGGATATATTTGGGGGGTTATGAAATCTTCCGCAGGCGGAATGGGAATGGGCTGAAGTTGGAACGGGAAACGCTGCATATTATGGATGACTTGCGGCGGATTGCGTTGGTGGAAACGAAGACGGTTGATGTGGATACTCCTGTTGTTTCTCCTAGTCCTTTAATTCGCTATCAGTTGGATAACCATCTGGGTTCTGCGAGTTTGGAATTGGATCGGGATGGGCAAGTTATTTCTTATGAGGAATATTATCCCTACGGCAATACTTCGTATCAGGCTGGGCGTAGTGTGGCGGAGGTGAGTTTGAAGCGTTATCGCTATACGGGGAAGGAGCGGGATAAGGAAAGTGGGCTTTATTATCATGGGGCGCGGTACTATGCGCCGTGGTTGGGGAGGTGGACGGCAACCGACCCTATTGAAATAGCGGACGGGACAAATGTCTATGTCTATTCACAGAGTAACCCTATCCGTTTTAATGATCCTAGTGGAACAGAGACAACACCGCATCCGCTTGAGGAGGAAGCCCAAGCCAGCTTACTAGACATGCACGGCACAGAAAAGGAGGAGAATGAACTGCAAAGTATACCAGAGGAACACATTCCAGTCAATAATATCGCACCACCGCCACCTGCTGCTGTACCTGCTGCCGCTCCCACACAGAAACAATCAGTGCAATACGACCCCTGGTACCGCTTCACCTACCCTGCATTTTATTACCAAACAGGGTCGCATGACATTTTACAACCCATAGGTCGAAACGAGACTGGCTATATCGCCCTTAATATTCCAGTTAATTTATACATCTCAGTTGCAAATCTTCTATCAGCCCCTGTAAATGTTATTTCGGAGGTTGCGGCTCTGCCTGATGAGTTGATCCGAGCAGCTGGAGGAAGTGAGACAGATGTAAATGCATGGCACTTTACATCAATGATGGCTGGCGTGGGCGAAATCAATTCACTAACCGAGATGTCAGTGGCTAATCGAACACTGTCCGAATTGCGCGTAGCTACCACTGCTGCTCGTACCGATTTGATAGCAAATGAGGCTGCTGTTGTCCTCAGTGAAGCAGGAGCTGCACCGACGGCAGCCGGTGAATTACGTCTTGCCACAAATCTAAAAACTTCGCTTGAAATCGGACACAATGCATCGGGCGGAGGAGTAGGTACAGTTGTTGAAGGATTTCACCAAGTAGGAGATGTAGAACTTTCAACAAACAGTCTCGTCAGACAAGCACAAGTTCTCAAAGGTGGATTTCCAACATCAGTTGAAGCCTTTGATTTTGTTAGAGCTGCATCTGGTGGTCAATATACGATTTCCACGGTAGCAACTTCTGGGGAGAATGCGGCAAGGGCTATTGCTTGGGGACGAATCTTAGAACGCAATCCACAGCTTTTGGGTCTTTACAGCGCTCGCACTAATAACTGCACGACGATTTCGAGGGGAATACTTCAAGCAGGCGGGCTTGAACCCCCATTCTGGGCAATTACTCCTGCTCTACTTCAAATGTGGTTCAAATTACAGCAGTAGTTAGTAATAGTTAATAGGGTAGGCAGTGCCCAGCACTTACTAAAAAAGTTGTAGTTATTTCCTCGAACTTATTCCTGATTACTGAACACTGGAGACATTTCAAATGATTGCTCACTCTCAACCGCAATTAATGTCTTCCCAAGAGTTTCTGGAATGGGAAGAACAACAACCCCTTAAATACGAATACATTAATGGCGAAGTCATTGTCATGACAGGGGGAACAATTTCTCACAGCGATATTGCCATAAACCTTACATCGGCACTCAAAAATCACCTGCGAGGTAAGGGATGTAAAGTTCAGATGGCAGATGCAAAAGTGGGAGTTTCACTTCAGGGGCCTTTTCTTTCCTGAAGATAACCTAGAAAAAAAATCTGATAATTAACGCATTGCTACTGCCGTTTTTTGAAGAAATAAAATTAACTTTATGAGGGAAAAATAATGTATTCAAAAGTATTACATCTTTGCGATCGCGTCATCAACCCATTAACGAATGACACGCACATCCAAAGTCAGACCGAGATTTGCCCAAGCGCGATCGGTCGTCAAAACCGGAATACCAAACTTCAGCCCCAAACTCAAACAAGCGCGATCTCCAAGAGACAAACCATACTGCCTGGTTTGCTGCCAGAGTCGCCCCGTAACTTCCGCATCCTCTGGGGCAAACGGGTATATTTCCAGTCCCAGCGCTTCCAAGTCAACGCGCATCCCATCAACAGTCACACCAGCAGCGATCGATTTCTGTACTACTTCAGCCCAATTCACACTCGAAATAACAGACTCAGCCAACACCACTTCCACCGCTTCACTACCTGGTTCGTCCTGCAAATAGGCAAGCATTGCCGAAGCATCAAGAACTGCGTTCATTCACTTGCCTCTCTTTTAGCTTCTTCACGGCGTTCTGCCAACAACTCATCGGCAAGACTGAGGCCCTTCGGTAAGCCGGAAAAACGCGCCTTAAGCCGATGCTTGATAGCCTCTGGTTTTTCGAGAACCAACCGACCCGCTTCCAGACGGACTATCAGTAGATCGCCTGCTTCCAAGCCAAGCGATCGGCGTAATGCAGCCGGAATCACCAAGCGCCCTTGGGGACCCAAATGGACTTCAGCATATGTAGATGATTCGGACATATTCGTGAGTTTAGTGCCACACCATCATTATACGTGCCACAAACTATCGATTAGTGGCAAGGTCGAGCGGCATTGTACAGGTGGTGTTCCTATCTTTGGGCAAAGTTATCAGAGCGATCGCTCAATGGTTTGGCTTTCTGTTCAAAAAGTTGGGTAATTTCCAGAACCTTGATTAAAAGCGCTTCTTGTTTTTAAGTCAAGTGTGATGCCTGATTACCAGTATTTCAAAATCGAGAGATATTTTTACTCAAATTCCTATTGAGATAACAACAATGAAAGAAATTACTCCTTCCATAAACAGCAATAATTCAGGGCAAGAAGTCACCAATTTACAAGATGGATTGCTATTGCTTCTTCGCCGACAATTTATTCGTGTGGCGGATACCGAACAGCAGGTTTATGAAGAAGGTATTCGGAGAGAGCAAGCCGCACAGGTTTATAATGACTTTACTCAAAAGCTAGTCACGATTTTCCAAGACCAATCTGGATTGAGGGCTACGGGCGAAGTTGATGAACCTACCGCTGAGAGCCTCAATAAAGCCCTAAAAGAGTTGGGAGCATTCGAGCAACCTACGCAATTTCTTGTGCAGGGTCAGGTGTTACAGAGCGATCGCACTCCAGTCAGCGGAGTAATTGTCCGTGCCTTTGATGATAGAAATCTACAGCCTGAAAAACTTCTCGGTGAAACCACTACCAATCAGGACGGATATTATGAAATTCGCTATTCCACTGAACAATTTCGTCGTTACCCCAACGAACGTGGAGGACCAGACTTAATTGTAAAAGTCTACGATTCTCAAGGACAGGTAGTAGCCACCTCTCCCAAGAAAAATAATGCCAAAGCGGAAGAAACGATTGACCTCAGAGTAACAATTCCTGAAACAAAACCACAGGAAGATGCTTTTGTGGTCAAAGGTATTATTCGTCTTGCCGATGGTTTTCCTGTCAGGGCAGTCATGGTGTCAGCCTTCGATCGCGATTTACGCAATGAGCAACTACTGGGGCAGACGCAGACCGATAACAAAGGTTTTTACCAAATCCAGTATTCCGCCAGTCAATTTCGCAGGCAAGAAAAAGGCAGTGCTGACCTCGTTGTCAAAGCCTTTGCTGCCAACGGTTCACTACTAGCTGTCTCGCCAGTATTATTCAACGCCCCACCCGTTGCAGAGATAGATTTAACCATTCCATCTGAGGTACAACAACCAGCGACGCTATTTGAAAAAATCACCCAGGCACTGGAACCCTTGGTCGAAGGCTTGCACGTCGAGGAATTGGAGGAAGATGAACAACACCAGGATATAAGCTTCCTTGCCGGAGAGACAGGGTTTGGAAAAACCGACCTTGCCCGCTTCGTGATAGCACACAAGGTCGCACAGCAAGCTATCCAACCGGAATTCTGGTTTGCTCTGCTGGGTGGATCATTTTTCCAATTCGTCGAAAATCAAAGCCTCCAAGAACAGTTAACAACAATTTTGAACTCCCTGTCTTCCCTTGATGCCGTTACCGTGCGTAAGGCAATGACTCGTAGTTTTAACCTGAAAGAAATTCCTGAACCCTTACGAGAGAGCGTTGCTAACTGGGTAGAGGCATTTCTCCAGTTCGTCGCCCGCCAATCGGTGAGTGAATCTGCCGGACCTACTTTTGTCAAATTGGCACTCACAGATGCCGGGATTAGAGACGCACAAAAGCAGGAAAAATTCGCCCGCTTGTTCAACCAATACAAAGCACTGACACCAGAACTGTTGGGAGCACTAGAACAAGACCAGTCTTTCACAACCACAGAAATTGCTGACCTACACACATCCTTTCAGTTGAGCGACCTTACCCGTGGTGACTTTTCCATTGTCAAAACGATTAAGGAGGAGTTTGGAGTTCGCCAGCCCGAACAAATCCGTACATTGGCAAAAAGGAGCGAGAGCGAGTGGGTAAACTTAATCGCGGTAAAGCACGCTGCTGGTGACATTAATCTACCCATTGAAGTAAGTCCAATTGCCGAACAAGTCAGATTGCCGGAAGCAGAGGTATACGGAAAAACCCTCGATCGCCAATTCCGCGAAGCCTTCCCGACGACCGCCTTTACTGGTGGATTGGAGCGAGCTTTACAAAATGGTGGAGTTCATGGGCTACGTCAGCCTGAAGTTTTGGGCAGATTCCTGAATCGTCATGAGAGCTTTGAATTGCTGAACACGCCCGTGGACGATTTCATGAATAATAGTATTCACCCTGATTTCCAAGAACTGGCACAGGATGAAAACTTCCGCCTGGAGGTCAAAGCAGCCCAACGGGTGTTCAAACTTGTCCCAACCTTCGAGGCGACGGATGCTCTGCTGGCAGATGACCTCCATTCCGCCCAAAAGATATATCGTACAGGGGAAAGCGAGTTCGTGCGGCGTTATGGCGATCACCCCGGCTTTACGCCAGAAGCCGCCCGCCTCGCCTGGAATCGAGCCGCCGACACCCATGCTGCTGTATTGACAATTGTCACTGACCTGAAGGCGCTCGAAGCTGAAGCCCTGCCCTTGGCGCTTTCAAGCGGCAGCGAGGCGCTTTCAAGCTTCCCCAACTGGAGCAATCTGTTCGCAACTGGCGACCTCTGCGATTGTGAGCATTGCCGCTCGGTACTCAGTCCTGCTGCGTACTTCGCTGACCTGCTGATGTTTCTTAAAGACCGCAAGGCAGCGAATCCTGCCCTCACGGTTAAGGACATCCTCTTCCGCCGCCGTCCCGACCTAGGCTTCCTCGAACTGAACTGCGATAATGCCCTCGTGCCGTTGCCTTACATCGATGTAGTGTGCGAAGTGCTAGAGGCAGCCGTCGATTCAGTCGGTGAAAACGATTTAGAATTAATTAATTTCACAAGCATACCTACTAACTCAATCGCTGCCAAAACAGCAGTCTCTACAGCTTTTCAAACAGCCTTTAGCAATCCAATCAACGATGATAAAGAGAAAATTGACCTAGGTGCCAACTTTTCGCTCTCACAGGTCAATGCTTTAGATCCCGATCGTTGGGTAGTTCACGGGGATAATGTAACCTACCTGCTGAAGAAGAAACCCCCGTCAGCCAACTTTTTTGCGGAAATTATCCCCAACACGAAAGCCAGCACCGATGAGCTACGGGCATATCCGCAGTACGTCAATCCCAATGTTTACGAGAAGCTACGACAGGCAAAGTATCCAATGACTTTGCCGTTTGATTTGTTTGCTGAAGAAGTCAGGACAGGGTTTCAAAAAACCAACTTGCAACGCTGGGATTTGATGCGTACCTTCCAGGGTTCTGCTGCACCTAACAATCCCACCGATGGTGATATTGCTGCTGAGTATTTTGGCATTAGCATTAGTGCTAACCCTACCGACCCCAGCGAGAAAAACCTTATTCTAGTGGCAGATTCTGCGATCGCTGTTCAGCAAATTATCTGGGGTGAAACCAGTGCAAACTGGTTGGATACAGTTGCCAATGTCAACAATTTTCTCCAGAAAACAAGCCTGGAGTACAACGACCTACTAGCATTACTCGATCTCAAATTCATCAACCCCAGAGGCAATATCACGATCCAGCATCTTGATGCTTCCTGTGATACGGACAAGAAAGTGATTCAAATGTTGGATGCACTGAAGCTTGATCGCATCCATCGTTTCCTGCGGCTGTGGTGCAAGCTGAAGAACTGGAAAATGTGGGAACTCGATTTGGTCATTCGTCAACCTGGTATTGGCAACCGATCAGACACTGGTGAATGGCTGCTGAATGAGCTGTTTTTGGTTAATCTATTCTATTTCAGCCAACTGAAAAACAAGCTGGGTGGAAAGACAACCGTTGAACAAGTCTGCGCTTTGTTTGGCAATCTGAATACGGAAACCCGATTCACCAAACTTCATAAAAAACGGGAAGATGCCCTCTACCAAAACCTGTTTCTGAACACGAGACTGATCAAGCCCCTCGACCCTACCTTTGAAGTCGCTAAAGTTGATGTAGTCGAACCAACGACAGAGAAAATCTCAAGCCACTACCCGGTCATTGTGGCAGCATTGGGAATTCGGGAAGCCAGTCTGGTTCTGCTTAAAGGATTGTCCAAAGCTTCCGATGGCAAACCTTACATTACCGATGATTTAACACTGACGAATCTTTCGTTTCTCTGGCGACATGCTTGGCTATCAAAGGTACTGAAATTTAAGGTGGAAGACTGGGAGCTAGTACTGAAGCTTTTCCAACAGGATATTTTACAGTTTGTCAACTCCCAGAGCGCCTGGGAGTTTATCAAGAAAATTGATCAACTGAAAGATGCTGGTTTCACACCCGATGAACTGAACTGGTTACTGGCGAGCGATCGCACTGCCAAGTCCGCAATCAAAGAAACCGATGCCGTCCGTTTTCTTGCCGCACTCCGTAAGGAATTAGAGACTATCAAAACTGATTTTGTGGTCGCACTACCGACAGATGTAGATAGCCTCAGCGCACTGCTGACCTCCTTGCTGCAAAAGCTAAACCGAAGTGAGGCGGAGGTAAATTCCTTCCTGAAGATATTGCGTGGAAGTGTGTTGTTGGAAGTCAATGTACAAGATTTACCAGTAGGTTTTGCGTTCCCTGCCGCGATCGTTGACGCACCCAACTATATCCCCATCCAGTATGACGAACCAAAAAAGCTATTTCGTTTTACTGGACTGATGACAGATGACCAACGGAAGGCTCTGACCAATGATGCCTCGCCTGTACTGGTAACCCTGTACGGAAGTGGACAGCTTGAAACAACGGTGCAAGGGATGCCAGCAGGTTTTACGTTTCCGGCATCGATCATTGGCGCACCCCACAATATCCCCATCCAATATGACGAACTGAATCACATCTTCGAGTTTATCGGGGTGATGACCGATGTCCAATTGTCTATCCTACTGAGTGATGCTTCACTAGCATCTGTAGTTGGCATCTCGAGTTACCAAGATTCCATTAAGAACCTGTATCAAAAGTCCCTCAAGGTGTTAACCAACTATCGGGGTGCGATCGAGGAACTTTATGAACAGTCTCTCAAAGCATTGACAGACTACTTGTCAATGGAAAGAAACGTAGCTTTGCCAGGAGACTTCATCTTCCCAGCTACCATCACAGGTATTCCCAACACTATTCCGATTCGCTACGAACAGGTGCTACGTTTCACGGGTGTGATGACTGCTGCCCAAAAGAACATCTTGCTGACCGATCCTTCACTGACAGAGGTGAAGGATATTGACGAATACAAAAAGGCGATCGAGAAACTTTTTACTCAGCCCGGTAAGCCAGCAGTCGTCACAAATTTGCCTACAGGCTTTACATTCCCAGCGACCATCACCGACCCACCCAATGCTATTCCCATTGGGTTTGAACAAACCCTACGTTTTATGGGTGTGATGACTGCTGCCCAAAAGAACACGTTGCTGAATGACCCTTCTTTGCTATCGGTGACGGGCATACCTGCTTACAAGGCTGCGATCGCAGAGTTTTTCCACAGCCCCCGCATGGCTGTGAAATTCTTTGAGTTGGTGTTTACCACTTCGCTTGCCAAGTTGCCAGAGGAAGTGGATTTCAAAGCGCAATTACCTGCCGACCTCGCGGCCAAAATCACCTACGATGCGGAGCAACAATTGCTGCGCTTTACTGGCATCCTAAGTAACGCCGAAAAAATAGATATCCTGGCTCTGTCTAGTGATTCATCCTATGTTGCTGCCGTAAATAGCCTAGCTACCCAGCCTCAAATCATCACTTCCCCAGACGATCGCATCTGGCTGACAGACAGTGATCTCGATATTACCCAGCCTGATAACGATACCTATGCAAAGCGTCTGGCAAACGCAGCGAAAAAAGCCCTCAGCTATCTGTCGAAAACCTTGGCTGAAAAAGCTGTTGTGCAGCAAACCAGTATCCAATTAGGGTTGACGGAAGCCGTATGCCGCTATCTGCTAACTCAGTATGCTGTGGTGTCGAATTCGCCTGATTCTGCGAAGACACTATTGCTCCACTTAACAGGTAATTTCACGATCGATTCCACAACTATCAACGCTTGGTTCTGGGCTAACCGGGTTGCTGCCATCTGGAAAAAAAGGAAAATTGCGCTAGCAGAATTAAAGAAAATTACAACTCTAACTGTCGGAGCGCAGTTGCTTGATTTCCTGACACTACCTTTTGATAATACAGGTGCGATCGCACCAATCGATCTTTTCTTGCGAACCAATCGCCTAATTCGCCTGCAAGATAGCCTGCCGGAAACCGAAATTACGTTGCTCGAAGTGCTAGAAAAACTAAACCAGGAAAATCTCAATCCTGGAACCTATACAGCTAACACTTTTGCAGACGACGTGGAGCGCCTGAACGAAGCTTGGATCGCAGTAGACGTGAATGCGCTTACCGCTTCTCTCGACCTTACCTATCCAGCAGACTATTTACTGGCAGAATCATGGGAGCGTCTGCGGCGAACCTTTTACTTCCTCGACAACCTCAACGGCAGTGCAGATACCGTGAAACAGTTTGCTGCCGCCACTATGGGGTTTGAGAATGCCAAAACGCTCAAGGAATTACTGCGATCGAAGTTTGGTACAGAAACCTGGTTGACTTTAAGCGCCGAAATCCAAGATGTTCTGCGGGAACGCAAGCGAGATGCCCTCGCTGCTTATTTACTAACCCAACCACAACCCAATCCTCCAAGTGACAAATGGGAAAATACGAACGATCTCTATGCCTACTATCTATTGGATGTGGAGATGTGTTCCTGCCAACTAACCAGCCGTTTGGTACAAGCATCGGGATCTGTGCAACTATTCGTGCAACGCTGCTTCATGGGGTTGGAATCAGATGTCAAAGTCAAGGCTGATGGTGCTGATGGCGACAGTGCTTGGCGCTGGTGGAAATGGATGCGAAAGTATCGGGTTTGGGAAGCGAACCGCAAGGTATTCCTCTGGCCCGAGAACTGGATTGAACCGGAATTGAAGAAAGATCGATCGCCCTTCTTCAAAGACTTGGAAAATGAGTTATTGCAAAACGAAATCAACCAGGACACGGTTGAGAAAGCCTTCATCAACTACCTAGAAAAACTCGACGGAGTAGCCCAACTGGAAATTGCGGGTTTCTATCAGGAAGATGATGGAGATAATACGATCGTCCACGTCTTCGGGCGCACCCAAGGAGCAGAACCGCACCTCTATTACTACCGCAGCTACGACTACCGCCAATGGACACCGTGGGAGAAAGTAGACCTCGACATCCAGGGCGATTACTTGATTCCAGCCGTTGTAAACAAACGCCTATTTCTGTTCTGGCCTATATTTACAGAAATCCCTGATGAGACAGGGAACACGACGGTCAAAACGCCACCCTTAAAAAGTACTGAAGGAACTTTTACTCCAGATAAAACCAAGAAAAAGCTCCGGCTACAAATGGCAGTGAGCGATTACCGTCAAGGCAAATGGACACCGAAGCGCGTTTCAAAAGACTTTGCTGAAAGTCAGGTATACGAAGTTGAAATTGTCAGGAAGCATTACAACTTCTTTCCGATCGATCGTAGCGAGATCGATGGACGATTTGGTATTAAGTATGAGGGATACAGCCTTGGTAGCAATGGACTTGAGGCACACCTAGATGGCACTTTTGAAATCTCTGGTTGCAAAGGTGTTCCTGAACTAACCGATCTTCCTGGTAACTTTAAACCTGCTATTCGACCCAAGCAGGATTCAGTTGACTACTACACCACATTTTTGAAATGGATTGAACTTGGGCAACAAGTTAATAAACCTGGCCTCGATACACCAGAAAACGACTTCACCCTCGAAAACGTCTTTTCAATTCAGTCTAACAACCTGCGTTTTACGCCAGTGTTGAACCAGACACCAGGAATTTTCACAATGACCCCCCCCTGGCATTTATCGTATTTAGATAAGCTTTGGCTTGACGGACTTTCCCTGCTTAATTTTCAGCCTGGTAATGCGTTTATAGCGGCAGTTCGAGAGTTCTCTGTACCAACAGGAACCTGGCTACCGTTTTTCTACAATGACAAGAAACGCACCTTCTTTGTGCTGCCCTCGCTTCCCCAGATCGAAGTAGGGTTGACCTATAGTGGCTCATTAACCCATGTTGGGACAAAAAAAGAAATTAACATTGTTGGAAACTATTATTACCCTCAAATTAAGGGATTCTTCCGTTGGTGGGGAACCTTTTTTGAAGGGTCGATCCAAAAAGGTTTGGATGCGATCGACCTCAATCTTTTCGCACCAACGCCTGCCACACGGTATCAGCTAGAGGATTCTCTTTGGAAGGCATTCCCCGAAGAAGCACCGCCACCTTTGCCCATAGAAATATCATCCCCTTATACCCCAGAACAAGTTGAAAAGCTGAAGAACCTGATGAAGCGGTGGTTCATGCGCTTTTTCCACTATTATCTAGGGGCAGTTTCATTGTTGTTGTTCCAGTTTCGGCAGTTTCATTTTAAGAACTTCTACCACCCCTTTGTCTGTGACTTTGCTAAGTTAATCCACAATCCCCTCAAAGGGATTCCCGCTTTGATGAGCCGAGAAACTCAGTTGAAAAACACAAGTTTCCAATTCTTCAACACTTATCAACCCACTCCAGCAGTTGTGTGGGCACCTGACGATCCGAAACTTCCTGCTTACCCACAGGAAGTTGTAGATTTTACGCCCGATGGTGCTTACTCACCTTACAACTGGGAACTGTTCTTCCATGCTCCCTTGCTGATTGCCAACTCGTTGAGCAAAAACCAACGTTTCGAGGAAGCGCGGGATTGGTATCACTTTATCTTCAACCCGATCGGTGTAGAAAGCAAAACTCCAGGTAGTCCAGCTATGAGCAAATACTGGATTACCAAACCATTCTTTGAAACCACCGATCAGCAGTACATTCAACAGCGTATTGACAACATCCTAAGAATGCTGGCAGGCGATACGAGCGTAGGTGGTACGACAACGAAAGATGAACTTGAAAAACAAGTTTATGACTGGCGCACGAATCCTTTCGAGCCACACCGCATCGCCAACTATCGCACTGTTGCCTATCAGAAAACGGTAGTGATGAAATATTTGGATAACCTGATTGCCTGGGGCGATAACTTGTTCCGGCAAGATAGCATGGAGAGCATCAACGAGGCAACTCAACTGTACATCCTCGCGGCAGAAATCCTCGGTCTTCGTCCCAAGAAAATTCCCCCCCAAGCCAAGCCACCGTTAGAGAGTTTCAACGAGTTGGAAACCCAATTTGACAAGTTCTCAAACGCCTTGGTGCAGGTAGAAAACCTCGTTCCCGTGTTACCGGGCAATGGGTCAAACGGCGGAAATGCAGCACCGTTACCGATGCTATACTTCTGCATCCCGCAGAACGATAAGATGTTGAGCTATTGGGATACTGTGAGCGATCGCCTCTACAAGATCCGCCATTGCATGAACATCGAGGGTGTCGTGCGTCAACTGGCACTATTTGAGCCACCCATTGACCCTGGTGCATTGGTCAAAGCCGTTGCTGGCGGTGTCGATATCAGCAGTGCCTTAGCAGATTTGAATGCTCCATTGCCGCTTTATCGCTTTAACGTTCTGCTGCAAAGAGCCAATGAAGTCTGCAACGATGTAAAAACCCTGGGTAGCGCATTGCTTTCAGCCTTAGAAAAGAAAGACGCTGAGGCAATGGGATTGTTACGTCAGAGCCAGGAAATTCGCCTTTTAGAAGCAGTAGAAGCAGTGCGAGAGCAGCAAATACAAGAAGCCAAAGAAAATTTAGAAGGAGTGAAGAAGAATAAGGAACTCGTCACAACACGCCGTGATTACTACCAAAATATTGAGAGAATCAATTCCAGTGAAAGGTTACATCAGGATAAGTTAGAAGAGGCTTTGCTTGCTCAGCAAATTGCTCAAATTATCAATATTGGAGCCTCGGTTGCTCATATTGTTCCGACCTTCGATCTTGGAATATCAGGATTTGGCGGTACACCAAAGGCAGCAATTATGTTCGGCGGACCCAATGTCGGTAGTGCATTACAAGCAGTGGCAGGAGGTTTTACTGTTTGGGCTAATGCAGCAAACTACCTTGCAAATAAGGCATCAATTAATGCTGGTCACGAAAGACGTTGGGATGACTGGAAGTTGCAAGAAAGACTTGCCAATAAAGAACTCGAACAAATTGACAAGTCGATCGCCGCTGCCGAATTGCGGATCGCGATCGCCGAAAAAGAACTCGATAACCATATCATTCAAATCGAGAATGCCAAAACCATTGATGAGTTTATGCGCTCCAAATACACCAACCAAGAGCTATACCAATGGCAAATTGGGCAGATTTCCGGTGTGTATTTCCAAAGCTACAGGCTAGCCTATGACTTAGCAAAGCGTGCAGAGCGCTGCTTCCGTTTCGAGTTGGGCTTGCAGGACAGCAGCTACATCAACTTCGGCTACTGGGACAGCCTGAAAAAAGGTCTACTTTCCGGCGAAAAACTCCAGTATGACTTGCGCCGCCTAGAAACCGCTTACCTAGAACAAAACCGCCGGGAATTTGAACTCACCAAACACATTTCGCTAACTTTGCTCGACCCACTGGCATTAATAAAACTGCGGGAAACGGGTCGCTGCTTCATCAACTTGCCGGAGGAAATCTTCGACCTCGATTATCCCGGTCATTACTTCCGTCGCATCAAATCGGTGAGCCTGACGCTGCCTTGTGTGGTGGGACCTTACACCACCATTTCTTGTACCTTGCGGTTGCTGAAAAACAGCATTCGCATCAATACCAAGAATGGTGACAATGGCTATCCCCGCAATACAGATGGGGATGGCTTGCCTGCCGATGACGATCGCTTTATCGAAAATAGTATCCCTGTGAAAGCGATCGCCGCCAGCAATGCCCAAAACGACAGTGGAATGTTTGAACTGAGCTTCCGGGACGAGCGCTACCTGCCTTTTGAAGGCGCAGGTGCAATCAGCGATTGGTCTATTGAATTGTTCAGCGATCTTCCTTCAAACAACCCAGACTCAACAAACCCCGACTTCGGCAAGCCACTGCGCCAATTCGATTATGGGACTATTTCTGATGCCATTTTGCATATCAAATACACCGCCAGAGAAGATGCGGGTGTGTTCAAGAACGGTGCGATCGCCCATCTTCGAGACTATTTCAGTCAAGATGGAGCAACACCATCTTTGCGAATGTTTAACCTGCGGCAGGAGTTCCCGACCCAGTGGCATCACTTTTTACATCCAACTAACCCAGCAGATGGGAATGTCTTGGAGCTGGATATGTCACCCAACCTTTTCCCCATTCGGGATAAAGCAAAGACTTTGAAAGTCAATACAATCTGCCTGCTGGCACGTTGCACGGACACAGGAAGCTACGAAGTTACGATAGCGCCTCCCTTGCCTGCGCCATCACCACCAGATCAAGATCCGAACAAGATGACGCTCGCCCCTGCCAACCAATATGGTGGCTTGCATTTCAGTCAAAAAAACGGACTGGGCATTGAGGTAGTGCTAACAGCCCCACCGATCAAATGGCAGCTAAGAATGACCAGACCCGATGGTGAGATTATTGAGGTTGAGGATCTACTATTAGTGTTGGGATATGAATGGGAATAATGAATAGCACTTATACACAGCACGGAAGGGAGGCGAGATACTGAAAAAGGCAGTTAAACAAGCTGTATAGAATGCGATCGCTGGTGCAGACAAAGCCCCACTTACACGACTATTCAGTGCGAAACACAAGTTTTCAACTGAATGGGATCGATTCTTGCACCCAGTTGATTCAACAGCACCTAGCCAAAAATTAGAACTTGCTTTGACACCGGAACGTTTCCCTTTCCAGTTGCGAGGTAAGAAGATTGAGATTAGTAAGGTCGAGCTTTTCCTCGACCTTAAGGATGGGGTGAAGCCTGGAACTAATAACACCTATACTGAGATATATACCGAGGCTATACCTTTTGATGTATTGTTCACACCACTTGGGGGTAATGCAGTCTCGCTTCAGAGTAGCCAATCATTTCTGAATAGAATGCCATATTGTGCAACAACTCTGCTCGGTCGTAGCTCCAAATTTTTCTTTTCTGACACGGTGATACCGATTACATCAATTTTTCTTGGTGCAAAATGTGAGACCATCACACTTTTGTTTGAGCGAAAAATAAGCTGATGTATCTAATAAATACATCAGCTTTTGACTTATCCCAAGATTTCAATCACAGCCGCTAGAATAGCTGGGGCTTTGTCTGAAACCGGAATGAATACCCGTTTGCACCAGTTGATGATCTCGGTGAAGCAACCCACAGCTAAGAGTCGCTCTGCCAGTGAGATAGCATTAACCAGTTCTATGCGAGGTTCATTAGCAACGAAAGACCGCCGCAGCGTAATTCCTCCTGGTAGTTGCTGTGTATATCTCTCGTTTAGTACCAGCTTCACAAGTTCTTCTGGAGAAAACACCTGGTTCCTTAGTCCAAGTTGTTCGCGCACGGTTTGAATGTCGTGAGCATTTACCACCCGACCGAGAATCTTTTGTCCATCGCTGGTTTGCAGTCGGAATACTCGACTATTTTGCTGTGGTAGTATTTTCCAGATGGGTAGGAGAATACGGGGTAAAGACAAGATACGCGCAAAATTTATCACGGTGTAAAGTTGTGTAAAGTAGCCATGTATTTATGTCTAGAAAACATTGCCTAGTTGGGTTCAATTTAGGCAATGTATGATGGAGAGAGAAACAGAACATAAGCCTTTGAGGCATTCTTACCCAACCACCCCAACTTCCCTTTTCGGCAAAGATGGTTTCTCACCCTCCTCCCCCGGTGAAAGTAGCTTCAAAGCGAGAGCGGGAATATTTGCGTCCAAAGGAAGTTGAAGCGATGATCAAAGCGGCGCATTCATTCGGAAGGCATGGAGTTCGAGATGCAGCGATTATTTTACTCATGTTTCGGCATGGGCTTCGCACGGCGGAATTAGTTTCTCTAAAATGGTCACAAATTGATTTGAACGACGGCTATATTGAGATAAAAAGAGTAAAACACGGGCATGATAGCATTCATCCCCTACGCGCTCCTGAATTGAGGGCATTACGTCAGATTAAACGAGATTATCCCGAAACCCAGTATGTATTCGTCTCCGAGCGCAAAGCTCCCCTGTCTACCAGAACTATCCGTCACATTATAGGCAGAGCTGGAGAATTAGCCGGACTTAACGAATCTGTTCATCCTCATCAACTGCGTCATGCTTGTGGCTATTATCTTGCTTCACAGGGTCATGATACCAGAGCGATTCAGGACTACTTGGGACATAAGAACATTCACCATACAGTTCGCTACACGCAGATGTCCCCCCAAAGATTTGAATCTTTTTGGACAGATTGAGCCTTTTGGGGCGATAACAATGCTCTTGTAAACTGAAAATGACCATCTTTTCTCTCACTTGTGGCATCAATTGAACGGACAGCTTATCCCAGATTCAAACGGTACTATACCGCCAATGAACTCGATAAAATTTACACCCCCACTAGGATAGAGATAGCATTCGCCTTAAAAGTTACGACTGGGGAAGAGAACTATTTTAATCTGCTAGTTTTACTCAAAGTATTTCAGAGATTAGGCTATTTCCCCCAAATAGCGGACATCCCTCTCGCTATCATCAACCATATTCGGACGGCACTGGCTCTTCAAGAAGATAGGAGTTTTAGCTATCAATATCCACCAACTTTATCCCGCCACAAAAAAGCGATTCGCTCTTATCTCCAGGTGAGTCCTTTTAATCAAAAAGGCAAGGCTCTAATCACAGCAGTCATCACTGAATCAGCATTAAGGATGGATAATCCAGCCGATTTAATCAATGTAGCCATTGAAGAAGTTGTCAAGGAACGCTATGAACTCCCTGGTTTTAATACCTTAGACCGTTTAGTTAATCATCTCAGAAAAGAAGTAAACCAAAAAATATTCTCCCAGGTAATTAGTCAACTTAATCCTGAATATATCCAGCGATTAAAGGATTTATTAGATAATTACGCAACAGTTGAACGCAGTCCTTATAATGACCTGAAAAAACTTCCTCAAAAATCAAGTCGAAATCATCTTAATGATTTAATTGTCCATTTAACTTGGTTAGAAACACTGGGATAAATCGCTCCCTATCTTCAAGGACTAACTAGGGCGAAAGTCAAACATTTTACCTCTGAAGCTAAAGCTCTTAGTGCTTCCGAGATGAAGGATATTACTCTGAATAAGCAATTAACCTTACTTCTTTGCCTCATCTATTCTGCTCAAGTGCAGACTCGTGATTACCTAGTAGAAATGTTCCTCAAGCAGATGAAAAAAATCCATAATCTAGCTATTGAGGAATTAGACTCTATCAAAAAAAGACAGCAGATAACCACAGAAAAATTAGTATCTGTCCTCACCGATGTCCTAGTAGTTTTCAATGAAGATGCTCCCGATTTAAAACCGATAGAGCAATTACAAGCTATCTTCAAGCAAACGGGAGGAGTTGAACAACTATTAACTGAGTGTGAAGAAATCAATGCTTATCAAGGTAATAATTACTTCCCCTTACTATGGCGATTTTATAAAAGTCATCGTAGTGCTTTCTTTCGGGTATTTAAGTTCCTGAAGATAGAATCTACCAGTAGTGACGATAAATTGGTTAAAGCCGTGGAAATTTTATTGTCTAATTCTCATCGGCGAGGGGAGTGGATAGAAACAGAAGTTGACTTATCTTTTATTTCGCAGCAATGGCAAAAATTAGTGATAGTTCAGTCCAAAGATGTCACAAGAGTGATGCGCCGCCATTTGGAGATTTGTATTTTTTCTTATGTAGCTGCTGAATTAAAATCAGGGGATATTTGTGTCTTTAACAGTGAGGCTTATGCTGACTATCGAGAACAATTACTTTCTTGGAAGGACTGTCAACCATTGGTTGAAGCATATTGTCAACAATTAGGCTTTCCTACTAAGGCTGAAGATTTTGTCGAGAATTTAGAAAATTTATTAACCCAAACAGCATCGTCAGTTGATCAAGGCTATCCCAATAATACATCTGTTGTTATTAGCGAGCAAGGAGAACCTGTTTTAAAACGTCCGTCAGCTAATCGTGAGAGTGCTTCCCTCAAAAACTTAGAGGCTTTAATCTCTGAAAGAATGCCAGAGCGTAACTTAATTGATATTCTAAGAGATGTAGACTATTGGACAAATTTTACTCGACATTTTGGGCCTTTGAGTGGTTCTGATTCAAAATTAGAACGCTCTACAGAACGCTATTTATTAACCACTTTCACTTATGGATGCAATCTAGGAGCGACTCAAGCGGCGCGTCACATGAGAGGCGTTGTTACGTCAAGAATGCTCACTTTTGTCAATCAGAGACATATTAGTTTAAAAGGACTCAATACTGCTCTAGTAGATATTATCAATCGCTACAATGTAATGCCATTAACTAAGTTCTGGGGAGACGGCACGACGGCTGCTGCTGATGGAACTAAATATGACCTATACGAGCAAAATTTACTTTCGGAATATCATATTCGCTATGGTGGGTATGGTGGTATTGCTTATCATCATGTCGCTGATAGTTATATAGCTCTGTTTAGTCATTTTATTCCTTGTGGAACTTGGGAAGCAGTATATATTATTGAAGGACTTCTCAAGAACACATCGGAAATTCAACCGTCGATTATTCATGCTGATACTCAAGGACAGTCTACTCCTGTCTTTGCCTTATCCTATTTGTTAGGTATTCAACTCATGCCTCGCATCAGAAATTGGCAAGATTTGGTTTTCTATCGTCCTGATAAGGAGACAGTTTATCAGCACATTGACTCCCTATTTAAAGGGGTAATTAATTGGGAACTGATCCAAACTCATTGGTCAGACTTATTGCGAGTAGTTATTTCTATTAAAAAAGGCAAGATTTCTTCAGATATGTTGTTACGAAAATTGGGAAACTATAGTCGTAAGAACAAACTCTATCAAGCGTTTCGAGAGTTAGGGAGAGTTATTAGAACTATTTTTTTATTACAGTTCATCTCTGACCAAAAGTTCCGTCAACAAATTACAGCAATGACTAATAAGGTAGAATCTTATAATGGCTTTTCTAAGTGGTTTTGCTTTGGAGGAGAAGGGGTGATTGCTAGTAATGACCCTGAACAACAAGAGAAGACAATCAAGTACGGTGATTTAGTAGCTAATGCTGTTATTTTCCATAATGTAGTTGATTTAACTGAGGTTTTGCTTCAGCTAAGAAAAGAAGGTTTTTTCTGGGAGCGGGAAGATTTCGCGGCTTTGAGTCCTTATTTAACCAGTCATATCAAGCGTTTTGGCGATTATCTAATTGATCTCGATACGATTCCACAGGCACTAGATGAAAAGTTAAATTTAGGCTTCTGAGTAAATTTGTTACAAGACTTTACATCGTGATAAATTTTGCGCGTATCTTGTCTTTACCCCAATACCAGTTACCAAATGCAGGTAATCGGTAGTGAACTTGGGCAGTGCGTCTACTTCAATAGACCAAGCAGCAGCAAAGGTGTCAGCCGAAACCTGCCGCCAAGTGGAAGATTCCAAGTCTTGGACTGGTAGGCGAGTTTCTTTCTGTGGGCGAATCAGCAAAACTCTTGGGACAACTCCACCCTCAGAGTCGAATAGACTATGCGTTGGAATTGTTATCGCCGCACGACCTTTCTCATTCACCATGAATTGCCCTTGGTACTTGGCAGCAAACTCAACCATCTCTTGAGCCGTTCTGATGTTGTTCTTCTGAACTCGCTCAATTTTGAGGTAGTTGGTGACGCTACCTGTGGCAGGGTGGGTGTAGACAGCTTCCTGGCTCTCAACAGTAAAGCGTTCAGCCCGGAGTGTCTCTACACCCATCTCGTAGACCCCCGCCGCGATCGCTGCTTCAATCTGCTGGCTCAAGAGTAGTTCAAACCTCTCGAAAATCACGTTTTGCATATCAATTCGTAAAGCCAGTAGTCGATTGAGGAATTGACGTAGGGGTGGGAGGTCGATTTTCATGCCGCCTTCGTGGGAAGTGAGCGAGAGTCCTGTCATTTGCTCGAAAGTGCCGAGTGACACTTCATGAAATCGACCTTGGAATATCTGCTTAAACAACTCGTATAGTGCGTACTCTGCATAGTTCGATTCAAGGTTATCTTTAGCTTCAAATATCCCATTACCTCCGGTTTGCCTTTGCCCCCTTGTGAGTGCGCCCAAGCTATCCAGCCTTCGAGCAATGGTTGAGATAAAGCGGCGTTCACCGATGACGTTAGTGGTAACAGGTCTGAACACGGGTGCTGATGCTTGGTTGGTTCTGTGTGAGCGCCCAAGTCCTTGAATTGCATTGTCTGCCCTCCAGCCGGCTTCCAACAAATAATGCGATCGCCGTCTCCTATTCACAGCGTTGAGGTCAGCGTGATAGCTGCGACCCGTGCCGCCTGCATCAGAGAAGATGAGAATTTGTTTCTCGTCCGCCATGAATGCAGCAGTTTCAGCAATGTTAGCGCCGGAACCACGCGAATCAACAAACAAACGCCCGGAATCATCCTTGAGAACTCGTTTACTGCGACCAGTTACTTCAGCCACTTGCTTGTTACCGAAGTGCCACAGCAATTGTTCTAATGCGCCGGGGATGGGATCAAGGCTTGCTAACTTATCGACTAACGCATCTCTCAAGGCTACAGCTTCTTGGGAGATAACCGGAGAGCCATCAGCGTCAAAGACTGGCTCGGATCTTTCTTCTCCATCTTCTCTAGAATGAATGGAATGCAGATGAATGGGAAATGCACTCATCAGATAGTCCATGACATATTCCCTTGGTGTTAAATCAAGGTTTAAGTCCTGCCATTCCTCGGACGGAACTTCATTGAGTCGGCGTTTAAGCAACTCCTCATTAGTTGATACAATTTGAATAATAACGGCGTTAAGAGCAGCTAAATCCTCTTCAATTGCTTTAATTAACTGCGGACATTTCATGCCAGTCAACAGATGGTTGAAGAATCTTTGCTTGTGCGACTCAAACTGAGACACCGCGCTCATCTTTGCAGCACGGTTGTAAGTCTTGGAACCAGAGATATTACAAGCTTCCAGGGCTTTGTCTAAATTATGGTGAATAACACTAAAAGCATCGGAGTAGCTATTATAAATCCGTTCTTGCGTCGGCGTTAACTCAATTTCGAGCGTCTGATACTCCACCCCCTCAAACGAGAGACTCCGCGCCAGATACAGTCCCAAAGCCTTGAGATCCCTGGCTACGACTTCCATCGCGGCGATACCACCGCCCTCAATGGATTCCACAAAATCCTCACGTGAGGTAAACGGGAAATCTCCAGTCTGCCAAAGCCCCAGACGATTTGCATAAGACAGGTTAGAAACCTTCGTCGCTCCAGTTGCAGAGACATAGACAACCCGTGCCTGCGGTAATGCGTTTTGCAACCTCAGCCCAACAATGCCTTGCTGGGATGCTGCAACCATACCGAGTTTACCCTCTTGAGGCATTGCATTGCCCATGCTGTGGCACTCGTCATAAGCGATCGCTCCCTCAAAGTCTGCTCCTGCCCACTCAACGATTTGCTTAAGCCGACTTTTGCCGTTCTTTTGAGAACGTAGAGTTGAGTAGGTGCAGAACAGAATGCCTTGGGTGAAAGGGATGGGGTCGCCAAGTTTAATGTTACTGAGGTCAATGATATCTTTTTCACTACCTCCGAGCGCACACCAATCGCGTCGGGCATCTTCAATTAAGGCAGAACTTTTAGATACCCAAATTGCTTTTCGCCGCCCCTGACACCAATTGTCTAATATAATACCCGCACACTGTCGTCCTTTACCAGCACCCGTCCCATCACCAAGGAACCAGCCACAGCGAAATCTAACAGCGTTTTCTGAGCTAGTTGCTGCTACAGTCACATTATCCCACGAATCATCCACAATATAAGACCCAGACAGAAATTCACAGTGCGCTTGACCTGCGTAAATAACGCTTTCAAGTTGTGCCTCTGACAACAAGCCTTGTGTGAGAATGTTGCTAGGAAGATGCGGTTTATAAGTTGGTGCTGGTGGTGACACAAGTGCTAGGGCTGCACTCTCACAAAGCAGTGAGGGATGAGGTAAAGCGTCTTTGATTCGGATTCGTTGTGGGCGATAAGTTTCGTATAGGGTATCTTTCAAACCCTCACTAGCCGTCCACTCGATAACCTCATATTCCAGCACTACTACGTCGTCTGGAAGAAAGGAAACTGTTTCTGGTTGTGCAACTGTAATACGTTTTGGCAATTGAACAACTTTTGCCTTCGCCGCAGCAGCTTTGACTTTTTCTGAGCGTTCCCACGGAGAGCGCTCAGGTAATTGCCCAATCAATGCCAGCAGTTCGGGCAAGTCCAAGGTTTCGGAAATACAGGGGATGTCGCCGGGATTATCAGTCGGAACCTTGTCAATTACTGTGATTCTGGTGTCGATTTGTGTACCATGTTTTGAGTACACCTTGCCGTTAACCCCAACAGATAGTAGAACTCGCGCAAAATCCTGCCACTTAAGGAAAGTCTCTCGCCAGCTTGGGTTAGCCGGAGAAAACCAGTTGGCTGTGATTGTTACCAGCCGTCCACCGTCAGCCAGTCTTTGCAATGCCGAGTTGATATGCCGGGGTGTTGCGTCGGGATTGCGACTGTTGATTTTGGGAGATGCGGAGAAAGGTGGATTCATCAGCACAACTGAGGGCTGAGTTTTACCAGCCAGATAATCGTTAATTTGTTCCGCGTTTACTGAGAATAGTGGAGTGCCAGGGAATAGCCGTCGCAGAATCTTCGATCTATCGGGTGCAAGCTCGTTGAGCATCAGACTTGCACTGTGCAGTTTAGCCATTTGTGCTAACAAACCAGTTCCGGCACTTGGCTCCAGAATCAAATCATCAGCCTTCATAAATGCTGTTTTGGCTACCAGATAAGCCAATGGTAACGGTGTCGAGAATTGCTGAAGTTGTACTGACTCTTCACTACGGCGAGTATGCGTCGGGCAGAGGGCTGTTAATTCTTCTAATTGTTGCACAACCACTTGAGGTTGTTGTGATAAAATCTTAATTCCCAGATGACGCAGATATAAGATTTGCGCCACTTCAATAGCTTCGTAAGCGTCTTTCCACTGCCACGCACCGGACGCAGCAGTGCCTAGAAAGTATCGATTCATCTGGGAAGAAACAGTTTTCGTAGAGAGAGGGCGATTATTTATTAAAACTTTTGCAAGCTCTTGGGCAACACTAATAACCTAGTGTGGTAAAACTTACTAGAGAAGACGACTCTCTAAATTAGCCAAGTAACCCTTGGGATCTCTGCGAAATCGATATTGTTCAATTCTGGCTTTATGGTGTTTTTTCAGTTGAGAGCGTAATTCG
>NZ_JAIVFS010000049.1 GCF_020829645.1 Nostoc mirabile CHAB5784
GCTACCTAGAACATCGAAGCAAAACACCAATTGGTATCCAGGTACTGTGGCGAGGTTGGTTAAAATTACACGACCTCTGTGAAGGTTGGCAGCTTGCAAAACAGACTTAACGGGAAAAGTCAGGTTCTGAGTTAACCTCTTACTGGAACTTAAAATCTAGGAAATTATGCCGAAAGCATCTGCCACAGATTTGGCCTCTAATGATCATCAGGCTGCTACAAAAGACATTAAACTACTAGTTTTGGATATAGATGGCACGATCGCTGGACACTCTAACACCATCAGCGAACCTGTAAAGCAAGCTATTGTTGCAGCGCAAGCAAGAGGAATTCAAGTGGCGATCGCTACAGGTAGGATGTATCGTTCAGCCTTGCGCTTTCACCAAGATATCGGCTCTACCCTACCATTAATGGCCTATCAAGGAGCCTGGATTCAAGATCCGATCACCCGAAAAATTCATCGCCATTGGGCTGTTTCCAGGGAAATCGCCCACCAGTTACTCGACTATTTTGAACAGCCTGAGTTGCGATCGCTCCTATCTGTCCACTTTTACATCAATGATCAACTATACGTCCGTGAAGTAACCAGAGAAACCCAAATTTATGCAGAACGTTCTGGTATTACCCCGATTCCTGTGGGTGATTTGCGTCAAGCCTTAACGAATGAACCAACAAAAATTCTCGCTTTGTGTGATGACACTGATGTGATCGACAAGCTATTGGGGAATTTGCGCCGTCAATACACACCTGCTGAACTTTATCTCACAACATCTGTTGCTACCTTCTTTGAAGCAACTAACGCCTCTGTGAATAAGGGAACTGCTGTGCGTTACCTAGCCGAAGAATTGTTGGGATTAGAGTTAGCCAACGTTATGGCGATTGGCGATAACTTCAATGATGTAGAAATGCTGGAGTATGTTGGACTTGGTGTAGCTATGGGCAACGCACCAGCAGGAGTACAAGCGATCGCGCAGTGGGTAGCTCCTAGCGTAGAGGAAGACGGAGCAGCAGTAGCAATTGAAAAATTTTTGCTGTAATGAGGGTACTTTTTCAAACCTAACCCATATAAATCAGAAAGGACACCGACGACTGGCCGTGTTTCGTCTCGGTGTCCTAGCTGGTTCGCTCCTCACACACCTGTTAATGTAGCTGAGGTGATGCATTGAGTCAATAGATATATAAAAGTTTTTATTTTTGCCTAAGCAAGATTACCGATTCATAACTCCAAGGGCGCAAAAACACCCAAGTTTTCCTCTAGCACAAATCTTAATACTGACTGAGTAGCCATAAGCAATCCGAGTCTGGCTTGGGCTAACTCTGGTGAGGTAATTTTCACCTCACCCCAAATCCGGCAATTACACCAGAACTTTTCAAAAGCTTGGCTCAAACTCAGCGCTACTTTTTCCCATTTCACAGAACCGCTAACATCAGGGCACTCTATGTTGTCTACCACTTGTATTAACTCACCAATTAGACGACGCTCATCTGGATGATTTAGCCGCAATGTTCCGTCACAATTAAGCCAAGGTATGGGGTTAGGAGAGATAACACTCCAAAAAGCTGGACTAGTATTTGGAACTGGTTCTCTAAGTTTAATCAATCCCTCTCGATGAGCCAGAAGCACTAGCGAACAGCAGCGTGCATGGGCGTACTGAACAGTAAACAAATTGGGCATCCCTTCGGCTTCTCTACGAGACGCTACGCGAACGCTCAGGGCAAGTGGGCATTGGGAAAGAGGAGGCAGGAGGCAGGTGGTCGCCGAGCGCAGTCGAGGTGAGGCAGGAGGCAGAAGGCAGAAGTTCTTTAATTTTGAATTTTGAATTTTGAATTTTGAATTGATTTCTCCCTCATCTCCCCCACTCCCCACTCCCCACTCCCCACTCCCCTCTACGAGACTTTGTAACCAAGTCGCTAAGGTTGAGTGAGTTAATTCAAAATGTATCAAACCAGGGGGAACTATTTGGATGCTAAAAACGTCGCTACAAATCCCTGATATATCTGAGGCGATCGCACTGGCAAGCTCCATCGCTTTTCGATTCTGAGATTTTGATAGTCCCAGAGACACATTTGAGGTGTATAAAATTCTCTGATCATCTCTACCTTTATGTAGAGGAATTTTTTCGTTTTTTATGCATTTATTTTGCGTTTTATAAGTATTAATGCTTAGTGATTTTATTAAACAACTGTACACTAACTGTTTGATTGACGTATATTTGCTAACTTGTAATTTATAAGGCACGTAATATTACTTAAAAAAGTATGTAAGATATATTTGTTACTTTTTTGTCATCTATCTTGCGGTATAAATTTAATTTAGATAAAGAAAAATGAGAAGAGGATAAAATTTGATGAATAATCGATGAATAGTAAGTAAACTTTACTACCATCATTGTACAGTAGGAAGTATAACAAAAGAGTAGAGAGTAATTTGCTTTCTATTCTTTGTATTGGCTGGCGCTGTTAGGCGTTAAGCCTGCCTCGCCAACACAAAGACACTCCTTGCACCCTTTTATTTACGTCTTTGTCTTCAGCCGAACGCTCTTTGTTACCTATGCAATCTCCATCCTCCTTTTCTGAGGCATCACGGCCTTTTTTAACTTGGCAACGCATTCTTGACTGGGCTCAAGAACACTATCGCTGCCGTACCTTTAGCAAAGATGAGCGCATTCCAGCCCGACCTGGATTGCTATATTTGGTGCAAAGGGGTGCGATCCGTATGGTAGGAACCGCCCAAGTTAGTGCGACTGCCAGCCAGCTAACGTCTCGACGAATTAACAGAACCCCAGAAGAAGCGTTTTTGGGTTTTGTGGGAGCGGGACAGCCATTTGAAATTGTTGCCCAATCACCATTCACACTCCAGGCTTACGCCCATGTTGACCAAACTGCGGTGCTGTGGATGTACTGGCATGACTTAGACAACTGGCCTCACTTCCGTCGTGAAGTTATGGATGCCTTTAGGTATCAGCACCAGCGTAAGCTACTGTGGCTGAGTGCCTTGGGACAACGCCGCACAATTGACCGACTCTTAGGATTTCTCACATTGTTAATTGAGGAATATGGAGAGCCAGCAATGAGCGACACTGATCCTGATGTGATTCGCGGCTATTGTCTGCCCTTCCCCCTCACCCATGCCCAAATTGGGAGCGCTATTGGTTCCACTCGTGTTACCGTCACCCGCTTGATGGGTAAGCTGCGTCAACGTGGCTTAATCCTGACTCAAGGCGATAATCTCATTTGCTTGCCAGCAGAGTCGATTAATAGAGCTGGTTAAAGCACAGTTCAGAGCGGCGATTTCCGCCACTCTGTCTTGAGTGCGATGGGCTACGCCCCGCCGGAGACGATCGCAAGAGTCAGCGAATTTTGACAAACCCAGCTTGGCTAATCAGTTCCTGTCCCTGCTCAGTCAGCAGTAAGTTGGCGTAAGCGACACCTGCTTGCTGCTCAGTCTGACCATTTTGTTTGACCACCACAAACAGATTGCGGGTAATCGGGTATTTTCCTGATTGGAAAGCCTCAATGTTCAATTTGTTCCGTTTACCAGGACATTCGGACGGGAGGACAGATGGTTCTTGGTATGGAGCAATATATTGCCCTTGCGTCCGCCCCAACGGCAAGGCTTTGATTGAGCATTGAGGAATCACCTCTGGGGCAGAAGCGTAGTAAATGCTACCAGGACTACCAGCCAATTTTTGCAAGGCTTGGGTGGTTGTGGAGATAAATTCCACATTGGAACTGAAAGGTTGACCACCCAAGATATCTTGGACAAAAAGTTCCACCGTACCGCCATCAGCAATGCGGCGAGAATAGGGCTTAATAGGGATATTGGGGCCACCCACCTGGCTCCAATTATTGATTTTGCCTGTGTAAATTGACTTTAACTGGTCTACCGTTAGTCCTGAGATATTCAGGTTGGGATTAACTGCGACTGCTAAACCATCAATTGCCACAGGAATTTGTTTTAAAGTGAACCCACGCTGCTGGGCACGGCTTAATTCTTGATCTAGAACTGGTCGAGAGGACTGGGCAAAGGCTAGTTGACCGTCTATTAGAGATTGAATGCCAGTACCAGAACCAGGAGATGCATTACTGGGTTCTACATAGCGCAGCCGAAGTTCTGGCCGCGCCGCTTGAATTGCTGGATCAACTACCAGCCGAATCGGTGCCCAAGATGTACTGCCACCGTAATTGAATAATCCTGTAGGAACATCCTGTACTGAAGTGAAAGTATTGCCACTAGGCTGTTCTGATGCGGCTTGGGGCGTTTTGGTGTTAGCAGAATTAATTGTATTTAGGTTAACACCAGACTTTTTAGTAAACCACCAAAAACCGCCAGCTATTAGCCCGACGGTGATTAGGATGGATAATACAAGAATAGTTGTTTCATTTTTTTGGGACATAGTATAATTACCCGCGCGTCCATTCAATATAAGTGCTTGACTTGATAGGTGATTGCTACTTGAGATTGTATTTGGAGGACGGGTGTTTTGTTAGCAAATTCTGATAAATCCTAACTTCTGACTACTTTAAAAGCCAAGGTATAATAAATTTCCCCTGGATTATTTGATTTCCTATCTCAAGGTTTGAGTGCTAATGAGAATAAATTGACATAGTACTGACGCAAACAATAGCAATACGGTTCAGTTAAGGCTAGCACTCTTTGTCAAAGTTGTTTTTTTTAACGAACCACAGAGGCGCAGGGAAGCCAGTGCGCCCTTGCGGTTCCCCGACTTGAAGCAACTGGCGCGACACAGAGAGAGAAGAAAGAGAAGGAAAAAATTGCTTAACTGAACTGTATTGCAAGCAATAGCCGAAACCCTGATTTTAGGGTATGGGCAATTCATGTAGACGCAAAGCGGTTTCCCGCAGGGTATTGCCCCTACCGCGTGTAGTTTTGGGTAAGTCCTATGACACTAAAATTTTCCCCATAAAGCTCAATTTCTCATCTTGAGGCTTTTTCCAAGTTAAGTATTGGTTAATTTTTAATTTTTTATTGCTGATTATCGGACTGGTTCAAAGTCATAACCCGTGCGAGAGCGGGAACCAGGAACAATTTTTACAAGTTGGACTGGGGCATTGCGATCGCCTGATGCTAAAAACCGAATTGTACCAGAAGCGCCGGTGGCAGAAAAGTCAGAGGATAAGACTGCTTGTTGGACTCCAGAACGTGTGGGGTTGCGTTTTAATGCCTCAATCAGAGCAACAGTGGCATCATAGCTGAGGGCACTTCGCCAACTCACATCACCGCCCCATAACTGCCGGGATTTTTGAGGAAAATCTGACTTAGGATCGCCCTCAATATGCCAGGGAACTGCCAATACCATCCCCACAGCTTGCTCTCTGCCAATTTCTAAAGTTTTAGCGGTGTAAACATCATCTCCCGCCAGCAGAGTTAACTTTTTCTGGTTAATCTGAATTACTTGCAGCGCTTTATCGAGAGTTTCAGTGTTAGCAGCTAACATCAACACTTCTGCACCTTGCTTAGTTGCTTGTTCTATACTTTTAGCCGCACTAAAATCCGCCTTGGATAAGTCAAATTCGCTGGATACTTGTCCACCCTCTAGGGAAACAGATGAAACAAACTCTGACTTTAAAGACTGGCTATAGTTACTCTGAGAATTAAAGAAAACCACTGCATTTTTTTTCTGCAAGGTTCTCACCATGTAGTTGGCTAAACTTCTAGCAGCCATAAAATCACTGGGAACCGTGCGAAAAACGTAGCGGCTAAAGTTAGAAATTTTTACAGATGTACTGGTAGGGGAAATTGCTACAAGTTGTCCTGAAGTATAAATAGTACCTGCGGCTAAGGTGGAATCGCTAGTATTAGGCCCAACTACACCTAATACTTCTGAATTACTGACTAGGTTGGAAGCGATTTGCTTGGCTATTTCTGGATTGTCATCGTCGTTAGCTATCCCCACCCTCAACGGTACTCCCTTGACTCCCCCAGAGGTATTAATTTCATTTTGGGCTTGGGCGATGCCACGTAAAATTTCTAAAGAAGCATTGGGGTCAGTGCCGAATGGTACAGAAGCCACAATTGTGTAGCTCTTGGAAGAACCGATGCGGGCATTGTTAAGAAAAATTAGCGTTTCTGGATCGTTACGGCTGAGTTTTAGGGCAGCTGTGAAATTGGCGATCGCTTTATCATAACTTTTAGCTGCGATCGCCTGTACTCCTTCTTTTTTAACTGGAGAAATTTCACCCGAAGTAAAGGATTTTTCCCCAAAACTAATCCGGTCTTGTAGGGATGGATTGCTGCCTGCTTCCGAACCTGGAATGATGGTATTATTCTCAATTTTGACCCCAGAGCCTTTAGTAAACCACCAAAATCCACCGCCAACTATGCCAACTGTCAGCAGCAGGGCCAAAGCTAAAATTGTGGTTTCATTCTTTTGTGACATGAACAAATTTAAATAAAGAAAAAATGTTTATTATTTGATTATTTGACTAAATCTAAGAGGATGTTTGTAAAGTCTAATTTATTACTAGCGCTGGCGATTATAAATCGCGGCTACACAGGCAAAACCCACCTCCGTAGGTTTAAAACCCTTGATTTTTTCTTAGTCCACGGAGGTGGACTTCGTTTGTGTAGTAGCGAATTCTATTCGCCCAATACTTTTCAAACATCCTCTAACCGCTTTGATCATTTAATTCTGACAAATCCAGCTTTTTCGATCAGTTCTTGACTCTGAGGTGTCAACAGCCAATTTGCATAAGCAACACCTGCTTGCTGATCTGTTTGACCATTCTGTTTAACTATTACAAATAAATTGCGGGTAATTGCATAGTCTCCACTACGAAACGCTTGATTATTCAACTGATTACGCTTACTGGGACATTCAGATTGAGGTACAAAGGGTTCTTGGTAGGGTGGCACAAATTGACCGCTTGTTCGCCCTAGCGGTAGGGACTTAATTGTACACTGGGGTACAACCTCTGGGGCAGAAGCATAGTAAATTGCGCCACTATTCACCGCTACTTTTCGTACTGCTTCTGTGGTCGTACCAATGTAACTAACGTTGGCACCAAAATTTTCTTTATTTAAAACATTTTCGACAAAAAACTCCACTGTACCGCCAGCTTCTTGACTACGAGAGTAGACTGTAATTGGTAAATTTGGGCCATCCACCTGTTGCCAATTAGTAATTTTGCCCGTGTAGATGTCTTTGAGTTGGGCGACAGTTAAACCAGGGATATTCAGATTATGATTAACTGCGATCGCAATTCCATCAATTGCCACCGGAATTTCTTTCAAACTAAATCCTTTTTGTTTAGCTTCGGCATTTTCTTCAGCTTTAACTGAGCGAGAAGATTGAGAAAAAGCTAGTTGATTATCTATCAACATCCGAATGCCAGTTCCAGATCCTGGTTGACCTGAAGCAGGTTGAGTATAGCGTAAAGTAAATTGAGGGCACAGGCTTTCTAGTACAGAGTCTACGTCTTTACGGATGGGTGCCCAGGTTGTGCTACCACCATAGTTGAATCTTCCCTCTGGGAGATTTGGCACGTTACATCTGTTGTTGACAAACTGGTTTATGGGATTATCTGTGTTGCTACTCCCCGAAGGTTTAGGAACACTTCCACTTAAGTGCGCCCACCGTTCCATAAGAAACCATAGACCACTAAAGATTAAGCCAATAGTGATGATAGCAGCTAAAAAAAGGCTAAGTGTTTCGTTTTTCTGAGACATAGTTAGCTGTTAGCACCAAAAGTTTTTTAAAGTAAGAGAGATAATAATTTATAAATAAGTCGAAATATAGCTGTCAGTGAAATAGCTACTAAGGCTGCTGCAACTGATAAAATTACTACTGCCTGAATATTAAGACCCCCCCGTAAAAAAGGGAGAAAAAAAATAATAGCAAAAGTAATTGTCGGAATAATTAATAAATCGAACTTTTCAATCCACCGCCTGGTTTGGGCAAATATCAGTATTCCCAAAATCACACATGCAACAGTGAAAGTAACTATTGTTGATTTTACTAGACTCAAGAGTGCGATCGCAATTAATGCACCTTCAAATCCACTAAATGCCGCCCCACCCAACAATTCCACTGTCGAAAACGCTGGTTGAGTTGGTGAACGGCGGGGGACGACGGGACTAGAACCTTGGGGTGGTTGTGGCGGAAGTGTTACAGAGGATGAATTAAGTTGTGTAGGGGCTTGAGCCGGCTGTGAGTTAAGTGCATCTAAAACCTCTTGGGCTGACTGGAAGCGCTGATTAGCAGCAGGTAGCAGCATCTTATCTAATATGTCAGCAAGCCGAGGGTTGACAGTCACTTGCGTTGGCGAAGCCTGCACTACGTGCATTCGCCATTTCCACTGGTTGCTATAGGCATCAAATAGTTGAACTGCTTCCTTATTTGTCAACAAAGTAATAAGAGTTACAGCCAAAGCGTATAAATCCGTAGATGGGAATACTTGACCCCCAGCCATCTGCTCAGGCGGTGCAAATCCCATAGAATAAATTCCTGTGGAAGAAGCAGCAGAACCAAGTGCAACATTTGTTACTTGCTTAACTGCGCCAAAATCTAGTAGAAAAAGTCTACCATCACGACGGCGCATGATGTTAGAGGGTTTAATATCTCTGTGGATAATTCCTCTATGATGGACAAACTTTAGCACCTTCAGGATTTCTTGCAGCACCTCCAACACTTGCTGTTCAGAAAATTTGCCTTGTTGAACTAATTCTTCCTCTAAGTTTTGCCCATCAATGTATTCTTGTACCAAGTAAAAAAACTGATCTTGCTGTCCTGGTTGCAAACCATTAACTATCACTGGAAAGAAAGCAAACAAGTCAGGGATTTGCTCATGATCGTTACCAAGTTGTGCTAAAACTTCTGCCTCTCTCTCAAACATCAACTGTGCTTGTTGCAGTTGATTTAAGGTTAAATTTCCCGCAGGTTGAAACTGCTTAACTACGCATTGACGCATTCCTGGAATTCGGCGATCGCGTGCCAAAAAGGCTGCTCCAAATCCTCCCCTTCCCAGTAGTTTCACGGGGACATATCGACCATCTAGCAGCAATGGCATACCACAGGTAGTACAGTATTTTTGCTGCGTTGTTTTCAGCGTCGTAATATCATCTAAATCGGCAAAATAGTTTTGTGGGCGTGGGCAATGTGGACGAGTACAGTAAACTTCCATTTTCGTGATTAGTCATTAGTCAAAATAATTCGTAATTGATAATGCGTAATGACGCTCTCTACGAGACGCTAAAAGCGAACGCGGACACGAGAAAGCGCGTCGCTAACGTAATTCATTCAGGTTACATAGAAACTAAACTTCTTTCTCAAGAACAGGAAACTTTTTTACTGATGTCAAATTCTTAGCTTGCCTACGCTAGGCTACGCGAAAAGCGATGAAATAATCATTACGAATTACGAATTACGAATTACAAATTATTTGCTCATTGGTCATTTACAAAGAACATCGGACAAATGACGTAGACGCCCTAAGGGTAGGACTAATCACCAGATTTTAGTCTTCGGCGGCAGAGGTGGACGTCGCTATATCCAATGTAGATATCACTATGCTTTTTTGTGCCAATGTTAACACATCTTGACTCCATCCAGGATTAGCAAACTGGGGCAAAATTTCCCGACTAAAAGCTTCTGCGGCCTTGGATCTATAGCGATTAGGATTAAAAATCAGCCACAGTGTCCGTTTGACGACGACGCCTTCAATAGGGGTACGGTGCAGAACACCCATTTGTAACTCTTTAGCGATCGCACTAGTTGAAACAAAGGCAGCCCCTAAACCAGATTGCACAGCATTTTTAATTGCTTCAATGGAATTTAATTCCATTTCAACTTTAAAACGTCTGGTATCAATTTCACAGCGTCCTAGCACTTGGTCAATTACTTTGCGGATAGTCGATTGGGAATCTAGGGCAATGAATTGTAATTTGTATAGGTCTTCTTTTTGGATTTTTTCCAGTTTGGTAAAGGGATGAAAGACAGGTAGAATGAGCGCTAGTTCGTCTTCAGCGTAAGAAACAACTTCCAAAGATTCTGATAGTTCACCAGGAATTTCACCGCCGATAATTGCCAAATCAACCTGTCCGTTAGCGACACTCCAAGCAGTCCGCCGGGTAGAGTGGACGTGTAATTGCACTGCCACATCTGGATATTTTTGTCGGAACATACCGATCATTCTAGGCAAAAGATAAGTGCCAGTGGTTTGAGAAGCACCGACAATTAAAGTACCACCTTGGAGATTTTGTAAATCCTCGATCGCGCGGCAGGTTTCCTGACACAGACTGAGGATTTTTTCACCGTAACTTAGGAGTAGATGCCCTGCTTCAGTTAATTGGGCGCGTCGTCCTCCCCGATCAAATAGGGGGACATCTAGCTGCCGTTCGAGATTTTGCACTTGCAAGCTGACGGCAGGTTGGGAAACGTAAAGACTATCAGCGGCACGCTTGAAGCTTCCTTCTTGTGCGATCGCTTTGAGTATACGTAACTGATCTAAAGTGAAAGGAAGGTCAGACATAAGGCTCAAACCACAAACTTTGAAAGGAGCGAATGCACACAACAAATCAGGTTTGGCAGCAATTAGCCGGACATGATTTGTTGCATATTAAACTTAAAGGCTTGACTCGAAAAAGACAGTAGCACAACATCTTGACTAAAGTCTCCCTTTGAATACTTTGTGGTATTGGTTGTACTGAGTTCCATTTTCTTTAAATTATTTCACCCGTGTATATGCTGTTGATTTCTTGGTTGACACCCAGTCATTTTGTCATGCTGGGGCTACAAATAGTTTTTGCGATCGCTCACAGTGGAGGCGCTGCTTTGCGTCCTTGGGCAGAAAAATATATTGGCCCAAGGCTTTATCGCCTTCTCTTTGCATTAGTCAGCCTACCGTTGGCTGTAATATTAATTATTTACTTTTTTGGGCATCGTTATGATGGTTTGCAACTTTGGCAGGTACAAGGAGTGCCAGGAGTGCGAGAATTTGTTTGGCTGCTGTCAGCTATCTCGTTTTTATTTTTATATCCTGCTACCTTCAATCTACTAGAAATTGCTGCCATTCAAAAGCCCCAAGTTCATCTCTACGAAACAGGAATTATTCGGATTACCCGTCATCCCCAGATGGTAGGACAAATAATTTGGTGTGTTGCCCATACTCTGTGGCTGGGTACTACCTTTACCCTTGTAACTTCCATTGGATTGGTGTTGCATCACTTGTTTGGAGTTTGGCACGGCGATCGTCGTCTAAGCGATCGCTATGGAGAAGCCTTTGAAATTGCCAAACAAAGGACTTCAATTATTCCCTTTAAAGCAATTCTCGACGGGCGTCAATCTATCAAATGGCAGGAATTTCTTCGCCCTTCCTATTTGGGAGTTGCCATTTTCATAGTTTTGCTTTGGTTATCGCATCCTCTGTTGCTGGAAGCAACTAGTAAGATAAGATGGGAAATTTAGGCGATCCCCAGTGTCAGCATAAAATCCAAAATTGATGAGGATTTCAGCTAATCAATTGCCCTAAATCAATGTAGGATAAGTTCAAACATCTATCGATGGGGGTGGTCTGAGTCGAGTTAAGATTTTAAATTGGTAGTTGTTGGTCAGTTGCTTTTCCTTGGGAAAAAATGGCAGATTCAGTCAGATCCCCAGGTGGCCACGGCAATCAGGAGCTTAACGTCCAAAAAAGCCAGCGCGAATTCCACGGTGGCTTTTTTGTCAGAGACACATCAACACGCTCAATTTTTGCCTAATTATTCTGTGTCCTGAGATTTGGTTCCTGAAAGCATCTATCGGCAGTTACTGACTTGCCAATCCTTCACTTCAATGCTGATAGGTAGTTTAATATAAAAACCTTATAATCCAAGAGGCGTCATGGTATTGTCGGTTAGTGAGCGGACATTTACTCAAGAAGTTTTAGAATCACCTATTCCTGTTTTAGTTAATTTTGAAGCACCTTGGTGTGGCTTGTGTCGGATTATCCACCCACTGTTATTGCAATTTCAAGCCCAATGTGGGGAAGAAATTAAATTAGTTGGGGTTAACGCCGATCAAAATTTTAAATTGTCTACTAGTTATAGGCTCAAATCACTACCCACTTTGCTATTGATTGAAAATGGCACTATTCGCCATCGCTTGGAATGCTTTCGCGGTAGAGAAGATTTACGTCTAGCTTTAGAAGAGATTAAAGCTAAGTACAGCAGTTGCCCGAAAATCTACAAAAGTTCAAAGACAGTGGACTTAGAGTGTAGGTCAGCCTGATGGATATTGGGTATGGGGCATAGGGCATAGGTCATAGGGCATAGGGCATAGGGCATAGGGCATAGGGCTAATGACCAATGACTAATGACTAATGACCAATGACCAATGACCAATGACCAATGACCAAATCTAAAACCATGCTTAATACCCCACCCAATCAGTCTTGGGTGGGTTATTTTATCCTAAAGGGTGTGTGTCACAATTATTAACAGTTTCGACACGCTAATCAAGAATTCTAAAAGTAGGCGTCAGTGATGGAAGTAATCTATCAGTATGCCTGGCTGATTCCGGTGTTTCCTCTTTTTGGGGCAATGCTGGTCGGTCTAGGGTTAATCTCGTTGAATCAGGTGACAAACCGCCTACGGCAGCTTAACGCTGTGGTGATTATCTCCATGATGGGAGCAGCTATGGGGCTGTCGTTTGCCTTGCTATGGAGTCAAATTCAAGGACACGCGCCTTATTTACGCACCTTTGAGTGGGCGGCGGCAGGTAATTTTCACCTGAGCATGGGCTACACTATTGACCACCTGACAGCCCTAATGCTGGTGATTGTCACAACGGTAGCGTTGTTAGTCATGGTTTACACCGATGGCTACATGGCTCACGATCCCGGTTACGTGAGGTTTTACGCCTATCTCAGTTTGTTTGGCTCTTCAATGTTAGGTCTGGTGGTCAGCCCCAACCTAGTACAGATTTATATATTCTGGGAACTGGTCGGGATGTGTTCCTATTTGCTGGTCGGCTTTTGGTACGATCGCAAGTCAGCAGCAGATGCCGCTCAAAAAGCGTTTGTGACCAACCGCGTCGGCGACTTTGGTTTGTTACTCGGTATTTTGGGGCTGTTCTGGGCAACGGGAAGCTTTGATTTTAATGTCATGGGCGATCGCCTCGCCCAACTTGTCGAATCAGGTACTATCAGCAATTTTCTCGCTGTCCTGTTTGCGATTTTAGTTTTCTTAGGGCCAGTGGCGAAATCAGCCCAATTCCCCCTCCACGTCTGGCTACCAGATGCAATGGAAGGCCCCACCCCAATTTCTGCCTTGATTCACGCGGCAACAATGGTGGCGGCGGGTGTTTTCCTTATTGCCCGGATGTACCCAGTATTTGAAGACGTTCCAGCCGCAATGAATGTCATTGCCTTTACTGGGGCGTTTACGGCGTTTTTGGGGGCTAGCATTGCCATTACCCAAAACGACATCAAAAAGGGCTTGGCTTACTCCACCATTTCCCAACTTGGTTACATGGTGATGGCAATGGGAATAGGTTCCTACAGTGCTGGACTATTCCACCTGATGACCCACGCCTATTTCAAGGCAATGCTGTTCTTGGGTTCAGGTTCAGTAATTCACGGTATGGAAGGTGTCGTCGGTCACGACCCCGCCCTAGCGCAAGATATGCGGTTGATGGGTGGACTGCGAAAATATATGCCCGTCACAGCAACTACCTTTTTGATTGGTTGCTTGGCAATTTCTGGTATCCCACCCTTTGCTGGTTTCTGGTCAAAAGATGAAATTCTGGGTAAGGCTTTTGAGGCTAACCCATTTCTCTGGTTTATCGGCTGGCTAACTGCCGGTATTACGGCTTTCTATATGTTTAGAATGTATTTCATGACATTTGAAGGCAAATTCCGGGGTACTGACGAGAAAATCAAGGAAAAACTCAAGAAGGCTGCGGCGACAATTGTCCTGGAATTAGAGTCAGAAGAACCAGTCCCGAATTTTGGGCCTGGGGCGATGAAGAAAGGAGAATTGGCGGCAACTAGTCAGCAGCATGACTCCCATGACTCCCACGGGCATCACAGCGACTCCGCCCACGAATCGCCGTGGACAATGACGCTACCGTTGGCACTGTTGGCTGTGCCTTCGATTTTGATTGGTTTGGTGGGAACTCCCTATGCCAATTATTTTGAAGAGTTTATCTTTCCTCCTAGCGAAACCCTCTCCGAAGTTATAGAAAAGGCTGCCGAGTTCAATCCGACGGAATTCTACATCATGGCGGGTGCCTCAGTCGGAATTTCTTTGATTGCGATTACCCTAGCTTCGCTGATGTATTTGCGCCGTAAAATTGACCCGGCTGCGATCGCTGCTAAAATCCAACCACTTTACGAGTTATCCCTCAACAAGTGGTACTTTGATGACATTTACCATCGGGTTTTTGTCCTCGGCTTGCGTCGCGTAGCCAGACAAGTCATGGAAGTTGACTTCCGCGTTGTAGATGGTGCTGTTAACCTCACAGGCTTTTTCACCCTTGTAAGTGGTGAAGGTCTGAAGTACCTAGAAAATGGTCGCGCTCAATTCTATGCCTTGATTGTATTTGGGGCTGTTTTGGGCTTAGTGATTGTCTTTGGTGTTACCTGATTTTCATAGGGGTGGGCGAATGTCCGCCCCTAAGTTTTTTAAGAGTCTAAATTAGACTCCTTTTTTTGGCTGATAGTTCAGTAATTTAATATACAGTCTCCTAGAGTACTCAAAAACCTCCTATAGGATTTAGTATTTGATTTCTCAAATATACGTAGGGTGTGTTAGCAAGGAGAGTACGGCACCATCCCAAGCTTCTGGTGCGTTACGACGTTCCGTCTAACACACCCTACTAGCGTGTCAAGGCTAAAGTTGTGCATTATAAAATGGGCTTTGAACTTTTAAATTCAATGTTTTTAGCGCTAATTTATTGCAACATTTTAGCCTTGACACGCTACTACTAGCGTGTCAAGGCTAAAATAGTGCATTAGACGTAGGTTGGGTGGAGCGGAGCGCAACCCAACATATATCAGGATGTTGGGTTACGCAAAGCCTCCACCCAACCTACAATTTTTTTGCAACAATTTAGTCTTGACACGCCACTACAGATACTTATATTTTTTCAATAATCAAATATGATTCCTATAGTTCAGAAAAAGGCAGTGAATAGGCAAATGATTAAGAAGAAATACATTTACTGGCAAGATGATGATATGTGGTTAGGTTATCTCGAAGAATATCCTGACTATTGGACTCAGGGTGAAACCGAAGAGGAACTAAGAGAAAATCTACTCGATATTTACAGTGAATTAACAAGTGGAAATATCCAAAATATTCGTAGAGTTACAGAACTTAAAGTTTCATAAAACGAAGAGATTTAATCAGTAAGCTTGAAGAAATGGGTTGTATCTTCGTTCGTCATGGTGGCAAACATGATTGGTATCATAATCCAATAACAAAAATTTATCAAGCTGTTCCCAGACATAGAGAAATCAAAGAGCAACTTGCAAAACATATTATTAAGATGCTTAACGATGAAGCAGGCTAATGCTTAGAATAAGAGGTAATGTACTAGAGAGTTTAGGTACTCACTATGACCCTTGAACAGCTTGAAGCCGAAGTTCTTGCACTTCCAAAAGATTCTCAAGTGATTTTATTAGCAAGATTACTGGAAAGATTGGGTCAAGAAAGTGGAATAGATCAAGAAATTGCGGCTAGTTGGGCTGAAGAAGCCCAGAAGCGTGATGAAGATATGAACACCAATCAAATTACTGGTATTCCGGCTGAAGAATTGTTTCAACGAGTTCGTGCATCTTTACAATGAAAAGAATTGTATTTCATCCATTGGCATTGAGCAACTTCAGACTTGTGTGTACACCGTAGGCTTGGGAATGGGGGCAGGGTTTGCCGTCGAGTTCTCCGGGGATAATGCCGGAGCAAATTAGGCTGTCTGGGTATACGTTACCATCAGGCGAGAGAAAGAGGGCTTTTGGTTTAGTTAAGCTCGAAGATTACTTTTTAAGAACAAAAATGAGTAATAAAATTGCGAAAGTGTTGACTCAGCTACTCCTTTTAGAAGCTTTATTTCTACTGCTTCTAACAGTATTTCCGGCATATGCTCAAAATCGAGCTGATGAGATTAAAAGAAAATGCCGCAGCTCCATAAATAAAAGCAAATCTCGTTTGGAGAAAGGTAGAAAGCTGAAAGTTGTTGCTGTAAATGTTCGGAATGTTGCTGATAGCCATAGCGTCTACCCTAAAGAGTCACCCCTTGAACTTGTTTTTGGTATGGAAGGCGCAGCCGTCGAGAGCGTTATCAGCAACTCCCCCCAGTTTTTGTCATCTCTGACCAAAGATCTCATCACCCAATGCCCAGTCGTAAGCCTGATGACTTTTGGGCAGTACAGAACTGATTTCTTTATCAGCATCGGACGCATTGGAAACAATCTTGCCATCTTTGAATGCCATCCCCGCTCCGGCGAACTTGGACTCGGAAAACTGCCCTGGGGCTATCAAACCTGTTTCTAGTAACCCTCGTTGTGGAGCTTTCTTATGCGTCAACCAACCGCGATCGCAACATTTATGAGTCTTCTCATAGCCTCTTCTTTTCCAGTTTTCGCTCAAAGCAAACGATTAGTCAGTTCTCGATGTCGAGACAACAGTTGCTGGGAACTATACCTTCTCAGCAAAAAGGTCATTCGCCAATATCAACTGGAAGGTAAGCCCCGTAATGTTTACCAGGTACAAGTAGAAAACAAAACCCCTCGTGGGACGACACCTTACAAGCAGATATCAGCAATATGGCTACAAAAGCGAGATATTTGGGATATTCCCTACATTTGGAGAAAGGTGGGCGTGAAGTACCAAAATCGACATTTAATCCCTAATCAGCTATTTGCGATCGCAACGCTGATTTTGTTTCTAGCTACTCCCTTTCCGGTTCTTGCTCAGAACAAGAGATTGGTCAACTCCGGTTGTCGGCAAGGGTTCTGTTGGGAAACCTACGTTCTTGGCAAGCGTGTGATCCGCCAGGATCAGTTAGGCGGAAGCAAGCGAACTGTCTATCTGGTGGATCTGGAGAGTAAAGATTCCCGTGGCACGAACCGGCAGCAACGTTGGGTGCAGTGTTTTACCAAAGAACCCTTTGTTGCCTTCATTCCACCCGCACTCGATACAGATCAAGTCTTCATCCACTACATCAACCCTGGTGGAGAGTTCTACGGCTACAACGGTTCCTCCCATCAGATGTACTGGGCAATTTGCCACAACATTTGGCAAGCGAATCTGTCAAACATGGCAGGAAAAGCGCGCTCTTTGGGCTATTCCCTGCGGCTGAAAACGGATCAGCGTGAAGTACCGAAAAACAGTTTCAACCCTTAACTGGTTACAGCCAGACTAATGCGGCTAGTTGCCGACATGAAAGCACGGTGACCAATGAGAGTTTATCGGTTTGTGAGGGGTACACAAGCAGGTTTTTGTAGGTTTTGAGCAGGATACTCTATGGCAGATCTGCATTCTTCTGTAAATCACCAATTATTTCTAATTTGCGTGGGTAGTCAAGGTCACGACGATAAATTACTGTATGTTTACATGCGATCGCGGGCAATAGAAGCCCAACATTTAGGAAAATAATAAATTTATCACTAATTACAATTAAAAAAAATAATTCATGTATTGTCAAAATCTAGTTTTCTCCCGTCATGCTATCCAACAAATGTTCTATCGTCGCATCAGTCAAAAAGATGTAAAAACTGTGATTTATTATGGAGAAGTGATAGAAGAAAATCCTGATGATACACCCTACCCCAGTTATTTAATATTGGATTTTATAGAAGGTAAGCCGATTCATGTTGTATTTTCCTACGATGAAGCTACAGATACAGGATATGTAGTAACAGCTTATATTCCTGATACTAATATTTGGTTAGATGGTTTTACAACTAGGAGACAAAGATGATGAAATGCGTAATTTGTCAGCATGGAGAAACTAAACCTGGTTTAGTAACTGTGACATTAGAAAGAGATGAATCTATTATTGTATTAAAAAAAGTTCCAGCAGAAGTTTGTGATAACTGCGGTGAATATTATTTAAGTGATGCAGTTACGGAACAGGTTTTAGAAAAAGCAGAGTTAGCTGTTAATAATGGAGCAGAATTGGAGATTATTAGATATGCAGCTTAGTGTTATTACTTGCTTATCTGTTACCATTCATGAAGCTGATGGTACAGACATTGTTTAGTCAGAGTTTGAAGACATGTTTGAAGGGAGATGTAAAGCGAACTTCTGCCATAAATCTAGGCTTCGATATTGTCCCAAAGCTCTGAAGCGGGGAAAGTTTGTCCTGCTGCTGCTTGTCGCACGGACTCTTGCAGATCGGCTAACATTTGTGCTTTTGGCTCTCGTTCATCAATCCAAGCTAAACCACTGACGTTATCAGAATTTATGGAACTTATAAGCTGTTGCCAAAGTTCTACAGGGACGAGTACATCTGTTGTTTCTCCATTTACGTTGGTGACATAACGAATCTGACTTTCAATTTGTGCGATTATCATTATGGTTAGTTCTTCTGTGATGATTTTTTGTACCAAATCGCTTTTTTCAACAACCATCAAACAGCATCTTGTATTTTTAGGGATGGCTTGGACTACGCGTAGACGCGGAGCGGCTTGTCGTAGACATCACACCCCTAAACTATAATTTTAGCGGCTTTTTTAGGGTAAATCTTTGACTTGACTGGGAGTATCACAACGCACATTCCGCACCCGCAACTGTCAAAAGAGACTCCCAAGAGAAAAAATGGGGGATTGCCAATTTAATTAAATCAACCTAACGAGGAAGACGAAATCCCCAAAAAGCTGTTAGTTAATAACTAGTGACTTTTTGCCAAACATGATTTTGATAGCAGACGAATTGTGATGAATACAGCTAATTTTCCGTGGCTGACGACGATTATTCTGTTGCCGATAGCCGCTTCACTACTGATTCCCATCATCCCGGATAAAGAAGGCAAAACAGTGCGCTGGTACTCCCTCATCGTAGGGCTGATAGATTTTGCACTAATTGTTTATGCTTTTTATACTGGGTATGATTTCTCCAATCCAGATTTGCAGTTGGTCGAAAGTTACCCCTGGGTACCCCAACTAGATTTGAATTGGTCAGTAGGGGCAGATGGCTTATCTATGCCCCTAATTATTTTGACTGGATTCATTACCACGCTGGCGATTTTAGCAGCTTGGCCTGTTACCTTCAAGCCGAAGCTATTTTACTTCTTGATGTTGGCGATGTATGGCGGTCAGATTGCCGTGTTCGCTGTCCAGGATATGCTGTTATTTTTCCTGGTGTGGGAACTGGAACTGGTGCCGATATACTTTCTGCTGTCGATTTGGGGAGGCAAAAGGCGGCAATACGCAGCGACTAAATTTATTTTATACACTGCTGGCGGTTCGCTGTTTATTTTGCTGTCTGCCCTGACAATGGGATTTTACGGCGATACGGTGACGTTTGACATGCGATCGCTCGCCTTAAAAGACTTCGCCCTCAATTTCCAACTTGCCGCCTATGCTGGCTTCCTGATTGCCTACGCCGTCAAGTTGCCGATTATTCCCTTGCACACCTGGCTACCTGATGCCCACGGTGAAGCAACAGCCCCCGTACACATGTTATTGGCAGGTATTCTGCTGAAAATGGGCGGTTACGCCTTAATTCGGATGAATGCCCAAATGCTCCCCGATGCCCACGCTCTTTTTGCACCAGTGTTGGTGGTTTTGGGGGTAGTTAATATCATCTACGCTGCCTTGACATCCTTTGCCCAGCGCAACCTGAAGCGGAAAATTGCTTACTCCTCAATTTCCCACATGGGCTTTGTGATGATTGGTATTGCCTCCTTCACCGATTTGGGATTGAGTGGGGCAGTGTTACAAATGGTTTCCCACGGATTAATTGGGGCGAGTTTGTTCTTCCTGGTTGGCGCAACTTATGATCGCACACACACCCTAATGTTGGATGAAATGGGCGGTGTTGCTAAGAGAATGCCGAAGATTTTCGCCATGTTCACCACCTGTTCGATGGCTTCTTTGGCACTGCCAGGGATGAGCGGTTTCGTGGCAGAATTAATGGTATTTGTTGGCTTTGCTACTAGCGATGCTTATAGCTCTACCTTCAAAGTAATTGTGGTGTTCTTGATGGCAGTGGGAGTAATTTTAACTCCGATTTATCTGCTGTCGATGTTGCGAGAAATTTTCTACGGAGAAGAGAACAAGGAATTAGTTTCTCACCAAGCTTTGATAGATGCTGAACCCCGTGAAGTATTTATCATTGCCTGTTTGTTAATTCCAATTATTGGTATTGGTTTCTATCCGAAATTGCTGACTCAGATGTATGACGCCACAACTGTACAATTGACAGCAAGATTGCGTGATTCCGTGCCGACATTAGCACAGCAAAAAGACGATGCACTAAAGGTTTCTTTGAGTGCGCCCCAAATCGCTAATTAAGTTGCGATCGCTAGTTTAGTTTAAATATTGATTGCTTTGAGGGCGGGTTTTGTACCTGCCCTTTTTGTTACTCACTCGTAACGTTTGATTCGGTAAAGTAAAAACAAATCATCGAACTTAATTAAAAAAATTCTGTATCGGTAAGTGAGTAGATGTATTTTTTACAATTTTCATAAAAATAGATTTTAAGCTGATTGATTTGTTTGCAACCAGTTAAGTAAATCTTCCATAGCAGTAAAATCCAACAAAGCTTCGCCAAGGGTTTCTAATTGATTTAAAGAAAGAGATTTGATGCGCTCTTGCAATTCTGGTGATAATTCTCCCACTCGTCTTTGTAGTAACCTTAAAATAAGCCGTTGTTCACCTTCTTGTTTTCCGCGCTCGTAGCCGATGCGCTCACCTGTAGTTACATATCTCATAGTCTGCTACTGCTCAATTTTCATAAAAATAGATTTTAAGCTGATTGATTTGTTTGCAACCAGTTAAGCAAATCTTCCATAGCAGTAAAATCTAACAAAGCTTCGCCAAGGTTTTCTAACTGATTTAAAGAAAGAGATTGGATACGCTCTTGTAATTGTGGTGATAATTCTCCCACTCGTCTTTGTAGTAACCTTAAAATAAGCCGTTGTTCACCTTCTTGTTCACCTTCTTGTTTACCTTCTTGTTTTCCGCGCTCGTAGCCGATGCGCTCACCTGTAGTTATATATCTCATAGTCCGCTCCTGCTCAAATTGTTTAAACTCTTCCCAAAACTGATTTTCCAATGCCTTTGGTAATATCATAACCCAATCGATAAATCGATATAGGTTGCGAATATCCTGCTCTCCTAAGCCCAAATCATATAGCCTGCGAATTAAGCTGAATTTCCATATTTTGCGTTGTTCGGGTGATGAGCGTGTCTGCTGCGTTTTCAAATGCGCCATGACGACAGTTGCAAATGGATTATCGCTATTTTCTAACTCGTGAAAGCGATTTTCGTAATCCAAAAGTTTAATACTGCCAAATTCAAAAATTAAGCGAGTATTGGGATAATTGTAGCTGTAATTGCTTGGTCGCCATTCGCGGTTTGGGTCGCAGAGAATTGCAAGACTTGTTGCTGGTTGATCAAAGCGGTCAAATATACGAAAGTTGTAGGTAAACATCCGCTTGGCAAAGTTATCTTCTTTTTGTGCCTGAATTTCAACATGGATTAATAACCAAAGTTCTTCCCCTTGGGTTTGCCAAACTTTGACTAATTGATCGGCATATCTCTTACCCTGTTCAGCTTCACGAGCTATTTGTTGAAATTCTTTATCTAGAAATTCGTAGGGACGTTCCCAATCAATTAATGCAGAAGTTTCTGGAAAAAAGAAATGCATTGCTTGGGGAAAATAGGCTTCTATAATTTCTTTCCAAGGGCTATCAAAATCAGAGCGTAGGCGTAGCCCGTCGTAGACATCGCTAACATTAGTCATGAATTGATTGCAGATAATAATTTTGAAAAAATCCTAACATTCAGTTTTGCTTTGCTCAACTATAGCATTCATAAATTATGCGTTAAAAACTATGCCGACATTAGCAAAACAAAAAAATAAGCGCCAAATGTTTTTTTGAATGCACCCCAAATCGCTAATTAGATAGCGATCGCTTTTTTAGTTTAAATATTTATTGCTTTGAGGGCGGGTTTTGTACCGACCCTTTTTTGGTACGCTTTTGGAACGGTACATACCAAAAGAAAAATATTCCGCGCTTTTTTGCTATTGTCAGTTAGAGATTCTGTTAATAAGCATCGAAAAACCATGAATTTAATGTAAAATTTTGCAATCACGAGTCTGTGAATACTGAGAAAACATCCACAGGCGATGTCTAGGACGGGCTATGACGCTCGTTCGCCTTTGGCATCTCCCCTTGGGAGAAGACTCGCTAACGCAACTCTTGGAGACGCACTCGCGAACGCTATCGGCGTCACTAAAAATGGTTCTTTATTTTTGCGCTGCGATCGCACATCAATAGATTACGTACAATCTATCTAGAATCAGATTTGGCAAAACCGCTCATGTTAAACTACAATCCACTGCATTGTTTGCCATCTTCCGAAGAACTACCCGACTCAGATGATACTGCTGTGGATAATGAACTCCAAAATTTAATTCCCGGCTTACTGAAAACGACACTGGCTTTGGTTTGGTGCGATCGCTGGGATTGGTTCTTTGGTATTGACATGGGTATTTATTATCACCCCGACAAACCAGCCATTGTCCCTGATGGGTTTCTTAGCTTAGGAGTTAAACGCTTCATTGATGAGGACTTGCGCCTAAGTTATGTGCTGTGGGAAGAAAAGAAGCTGCCAATTTTAGCACTAGAAGTTGTTTCTCAAATATATCGGGAAGAATATAGCACTAAGAAAGAATTCTATGCCAAAGAATTAGGGATTTCGTACTACGTTGTATATAGTCCGCTTCGGCGTAAAAAGACACCTTTGGAGGTCTATCACCTAGTTGATGGGGAATATATCTTAATGTCAGGAAATCCCGTTTGGCTGCCAGAGATTGGTTTAGGAATTGGGCGAGAACGGGGAATTTATCAAGGTATAGTGCGGGAGTGGCTGTACTGGTATGACGAGGAAGGGCAAAAATTGCTGACACCAGAAGAACGCGTCAGGGAAGCGGAAGAACGCACAGCTTTTGAAGAACAGCGACGTGTGGAAGCAGAACAACAAGTGAAAATGTTAATTGAAAGGTTGAATGCGCTAGGTGTTGATCCAGAAAGTTTGTCATAGATTCACCAAATTTTGTAATTTTCGCTGCTTTAATGTTAATTAGCTTCCTGGTTAGGGAATTATATCTGTAAAGCAACTCATAGCTTGACGCTACAAATCGTAAGGCTTGTTGCTCAATAAATAAATTTACCAAAACCTGCATCAAAAATATAGAAGTTAAATTAGGATTTGGAGCAGTCCCAAAACCTCAATATGTTTTTGTCAGCAAAGAATCGGATCACTGCTGGTATATGCTATCCGACGATACAAGACAAATCCCAATTTATGAGAGAGCCTTGACTGGGGTGATAACAGGGATAGAAGTTAATAAAAAAGTGGAAACTTCACATGGAGAAACAGAAAAAATTGATTTGCATATTTTGGCAGACAAACCTTATGTTATCCGCTCAGGAAGTGAATCTTATTTTTCTAAGAGTTTGTTGCTTTCACTTGATGCCCTGACTTCTGAACAATTGCATCATCCACTTACGATCGCAGTGAGTCCTGGAGATAAAACAATTGTATTTTGTACAATTTATAATCCGGTAACTTCTCGAGCTGTAGATGTTAGTTGGGATGGACATAATGAAATTGATTTGCAAGCTCTAGGGCAAAAAGTTAGTTTCAAAATTAATAGAATTCAAAATTTAAATCAAGAGCCAATACAAACATCTGCTAATACAACGACATCAGAAATTCATGCAGTTTTGATAGCTCAAAGTGACACATATTTAGCCCAATTAAATTGGACTCCAGAGCAGGGAAGGGAGTATTTGCAGCAAAAATATGGCAAGCGATCGCGTCTACAACTCACTGATAGAGAAATTCTGGACTTTATTGATTACCTGCAAGCAAAACTAACCCAAAACTGTCCAACTTAGCTGCTGTTGTGTGAGCTTTGGATAATTGCGACGCCGATAGCGAACGCGAGTGCGTCTCCAAGAGTTGCGTTAGCGAGTCTTCTCCCAAGGGGAGACGCTTTAGCGCAACGAGCGTCATAGCCCGCACTTCGACAAGCTCAGTGACCATCGTAGACATCGCTTGTCAGTTGCATTGAGGTTATTGTTAAAGAGATTCAATTTAGGTTGACTTCGCCTCAGACGCTGGATAAGCTTTGTGTGCTTCTGCGTAAATCTTTAATGCTACAGCCATCTGCTGTTCGGCAGTCTCTCCCTGCTCTTTGAACCAAGCAAAAGTTTCAGGATCTACCTTAACTGTTATTGTTACAGGTGACTTGGGCATTCGCAATTGTGCTTTAGCAAAAAATTCTTCTGACAAGGGTGGAATATCTGAGGTGTCGATGTCTTCGTCACTCATTGCATCGACTCTAACCCAATCGGTTCTTGAGGTATTGTTCATAGCTTTTTCGTTCGTGAGACAGTGCCTTTCTTAATGAGATGATCCGAACCATTTCTTCACCTGGCTCGGTGTAAATAACTACTACAATTCGACCATCGAGTAGTCCAATACCGAGATACCGATCCTCTCCATAGTCTTCTCGTTCATCTAGGTAGACAAGCATGGGTAGATTAAAGATGCGGAAAGCATCAGCAAAGTCGAAACCATGCTTTGTGATGTTGCTTTGGTTTTTACGCTCATCCCACTCAAACTTCATGGACTCAATATACCAGTGACACCGGAAAAATCAACTGTGACTACATCACCGGGATTGAATGTCACTAAACTGTCTCCTCACTTTCAGGAAAAATTGAAGCTGCGTACTGTAAGGAGAAGGATGCTAAATCAACCTGATCTTGCTCAGTCCAAGTATCACTTTGCTCAATGATCGACAAGTTTTGCTCGACTAGCTCATTTAGAATCAGGGTTGCCAAGCGTAGCCGCTCAGTTGGTGACAAGTTACAAACAACTTGGCTGTATATCTCTTGGGCTTTATTGGACATAATTAATCCTCCTACCCTTTATCCTAACAGTTGCAATGCCTGCGGCAAGCCTCTAAAAACCGTCCACGCACAAGTAATGTGATTGCTGAAGATAGATAAATTGTTGGGTTTCCTCAAGTCAAGCTTTGGCGATAGGTCATTGTACTAATGTATTTCTATAAGTCTTTCCATTGCTCTATAGCAAAGTTGTGTAACGTTCAGCTTTAAGAATGTTACATTGGAACATAATAGTGCAATGTTATATTATCCAATACAGCTTTATTTGACGGGACGATGAGCAAAGAAAATATTACGTTTCGGATAGATAGCGATCGCAAGGCTGCACTTGATGCGATCGCAGCTGGAATAAATCGCGATCGCAACTACGTACTTAATGAGGCGGTAGCCGCTTATCTAGAGATATATCAGTGGCAAATTGAGGAAATTCAAAAGGGAATTGCTGAAGCCAATGCTGAAGACTTTGCCAGTGATGAAGAAGTAAAAGCGACTTTTGCAAGACTCACCAATGCATATTAAGTGGCTGCGTAGTGCGCTTCATTCCACACAGTCACAAATAAACTTATCAAATATCGCTTGCTTCCGGTAGCCAGTCTTCATCCAACACTAACTCTAAAGAATATGGGCACTCTTCTGGAAACACGGATAAAAGTATCCCTGTTTGCTTGGCTGCTTGACGACGTGCCCTTTGATAGCTTTCCTCAAGCTGCTCTGTAGGATAGCTCTTAAGACTAGGACTATCTTCTATGGCTAACTCAATTTGGGTGCGAGAATCAGTGATGGAATCAAGCCAACTATCTGAGCGACGCTGGGGTTGATATTGCCACTTGAGCAAATGCAAAAGTAAGCGAGTTAGTTGACTGGCAATACTTCGCCGTTCACTTTTGCCCAAGCCTTCAACCTCTTCAATCAAATGTTCTACATCAACTTCTTGCCAGCGATGCGATCGCAATAGTTGGGTTGTCTGTTCAATCCACAAATTAAAATCTGCTTTATAAGCTGCACTCATAGCCGTTCTCGATCTGCTGAATGTACTCACGCAAGGCATCGTTAATCAAAGTTTGGTAATTTCCCCACCTGCTGCGTCAACTTGGTCACGAAACCATGCTAGTACTTCATCATCTAGGCGAATTGTAATTCGAGTTTTGCCTGTTGGTGTTGATTCAATCGCTCCCCGCTTACCCTGGCTAAAATCATACTCAGTTTTCATAATTTCCAAATCTAATACAATGTCAAAACTCCCAAATCTGGATTTTTGTCAAAAACTTGGATATCCTCTACATGCGATCGCAAAATCTCTTCAATCTGTTTGGTTGAACAATTGCCATAACGAATCCAAATCACTTTCGGAGGAAATCCTCGCAAAATGCTCAACTCATTAAAATCAGCATCTCTGGTTACAACAGTAAATCCACTTTGTCGGGCATACTCCCAAACAGTTAGATCATCTGCTTGATCTAAGCTTATAAGAAAAAGATGCTGAGAGTTTGGGTACATATCAGCTAGTCGATCAACTAACCGAGGTGATAAGTTATGGTCAAACAATAACTTCATGCTTGCATTGTCAGCATTTGCCGTTCTCGATCAGCCGCATAGCTTAGGCAAGCCAAAATATCCTCTTGTGTCAAATAAGGAAAGTCATCAAGCAATTCCTCGTAGGTCATACCAGAGGCAAGATATGATAAAACATCGTATACAGTAATTCGCATTCCTCGAATACAAGGCTTACCACCTCGTTTTCCTGGTTCGATTGTAATAATGTTTTGATACTGCACAGCTATCAAACCTCAAAAATCTTCATCGTCAACAAAAAATTCCGCATCGTCTTCTAATCGAGAATTACGCTGCCCAATACCAGCAAGTCCCCAGAGAGGTTGCAGCAGTGCCATGCCAATTAACCCTACACCGGCACTAAAAGCCAGCACTAAACCCATTGGTATCTGAATCGATTGGAATGTTAAGAATTTTAACGATACGGGTGTGGCATTTTGGACTGAAATAATTGCGATCGCGATTACCCAAACCGTTACAACTAGAGATGTCAAAAAAGGAGCCAGAGTTTTCATAGTTTGATTGAAATGAGGAGTTAGGAGATAGAAGTTAAAAGTTATATTTTGCTCAAAATTAGAAATCAGGAGTTAAGAATTGTTAATTTACAACTCTTAACTCCTAATTCATAACTCTTAACTTTTAATTCCTAACTCTGACAGATTAAACTGCTACTGCCTCTAGTTTAGCAATGGCACTCTCTAACTCTTGGGCGATTTGGGTGAGTTTTTCGGGAGTGTTGGTTTCTAGGTAAACGCGTACCAGTGGTTCTGTACCGGAAGGACGCAGTAAAACCCAGCTACCTTCTTCTAAATACAGCTTAATACCGTCTTTACGCCCGACTTCCTTAACTTTAATTCCTGCTACCTCTGTAGGTGGATTTTTAGTAAAGGAGTCGATGACGGCGGTTTTGTGCGCCTCTGTGAGGTGCAAGTCTAGGCGGTTGTTGTAAAGTGGGCCATCGGCTTCAGCGATCGCTTCTTTAACAAGCTGGCTTAAGGGTTTGCCTTCATAGGCGATCGCTTCTGCCACCAGCATATCGGCTAATACCCCGTCTTTTTCGGGAATATGCCCGATAATACTCAAACCACCTGATTCCTCTCCACCAATTAATACGGCAGTTTCCCGCATTTTTTCGCCGATGTATTTAAAACCAACTGCTGTTTCGTAAATTTGCAGCCCATTTTTAGCAGCGAAATTATCCAGCAGGTGGGTTGTAGCGACAGTGCGGACTATGGCGCCGGTTTTACCTTTGTTTTTGATTAAATGACGTGCTAGAAGTAGCAGCACAGTATTAGGAGTAAGGACGTTTCCTTGTTCATCTACAATACCAAAGCGATCGCTATCTCCATCGGTTGCCAAGCCCAAATCAGCTTGATCGCGAACTACTGCTTCCACTAACTCAACTAATTGTTCTCCTTTGGGTTCTGGCATTCCACCCCCAAATAAAACATCCCTCCAATCGTGGAAACTTTCTAACTGAACGCCACAATGAAGCAAAACTTCATCTAAATAGCCGCGAGAGGTAGAATACAGAGCATCGTACTTTACCTTTAAATTAGCGCTTTTAATCTTTTCTACATCAAGTAGAGTGTAGATAAATTGCAGGTAATCAGGTTTCGGATCGAAAATTGAAATTGAACCTGATGGGTTACTTCCAGGTAACTCATCCGATGCGCTTTCTATATTTGCCACAATAGTATCAGTAATCTCTGGAGTGGCAGGCCCGGCATAATCGGGTATATATTTAATTCCACAGTAGGGTGCTGGATTATGACTAGCAGTAAACATTAACGCCCCAGCGGAATTTAGATGACGGGCGTTGTAGGCAATTACTGGTGTGGGACAATCCCGATCAGTAATTTTCACAGTCCAACCCAAGTCTGCCAAAACTTGGGCCGCTGTTTGGGCAAACTGGTCAGCTAAAAAGCGAGTATCGTAGGCAATAAGTACTGGTCTATCTTTTGTGTAGGCTGTGTCTAAATAAATGGCGATCGCCCTTGTTACTTTCCGCACATTGGGGAAAGTAAAGTCATCGGCAATAATTCCTCGCCATCCATCGGTGCCAAATTTTATCTTGCTGGACATTTTTGCCACTTGCTCCCGTACATTATCAGTACTATTCAAGCTTCCCGCAAAGCGTGTGTAGCAGCAAGTATCCTCCGAAGTTCTTTTCTAAGCAAGCCTTAGCTTAAACTTCTCTCCACCGTATTTTCTCTCACTGTTTCTGAGCAATGTCAACCCCCGATCGACCTTTTGCCAGTTATCACCTTTGGTCTCTAGTTGCCCCAGCAACCGGGCAAGAACGCTGGCATTGCCAGATGAGACGGGGGTTTATCAAAGCACGGCAACACGAACCACAAGTCAAAGCGCTTTTAGGGCAAGCCACCGCGCCCCAGAGGATTGGCATACTCGCCCAAAAAGGCATTTATGAGTTTCATCATCACAGGCATCTGTTGAAGCAAGCAGATGGTGTAGAAAGAGTTGCACAGCTACTTAAATTAGGCAACTCAAGCGATCAAGTCCAGCAACGGGTGCTGCAAATTCTGAAAAAATATCACGATGCGCCGTTGCTTTTGGATAAAGATATTATCCAATTAACTCCGGGTGATGAAGGCTTTCCTAAACCGATAGTAGTTGAACAAGAAGATTATTGCTTTCGCTTATATGCGGCTATGGACTGCGTTTTCATTGAATCTGATAGCACTTTACATATTTTGGATTTCAAAACTGGTAAGTCGGCTTTTGACCGACGACAGGCATTAGTTTATTTAGTAGCTGCTCGTTATCTTTACCCTGGACGGGAAGCCGTTGCATCATTTTATAATTTAGAAATATGTAAAAAGTCTGAGTTAATCAGTATCAATAATAGTGAATTAGAATACTTAAAATTTGAGTTAGCTAATATTGCCCACAAGCACCAGCACGATTTGCAAAAATATCAGGAACAAACTAGTAATTTCAGTAAAATATTCCCTCCCAATCCTGGCTCTCATTGCCGCTTTTGCCCATTTAACTCCATCTGTGAGTTTGCCGATTTTAAGCAGCATCAATCGTATCCACTGCCAAGTTTAAGAGTTAATAGCTAATTGGTTTACCTCTTGATATTGGTTCAATCTTCAAAAAACAGCTGCTAAATCCTCGTACTTTTACTGACCTCATTCTCGACTCCTGTCAGACAACCTAGATGTAAACTACACCGATTTTTATCTTTGGTTGTGAGGAGTTAAGACTAGTGCGATTAACCACAAATAAATCTGTATCTAGATTAGTAGGAATTTGGACGTTTCTTTTACTTTTAATATTTAAGGGAGTTTTTCCTAAACCAGCTTTTGCCTTCCTGTCGTCATTGGATGCTTGTGCTGTTAAACCTGAATGTGCCGCTGCTATAGGCTCTGAAGTAGCTCCTGCTGTTGCTGCTCCCACTTCTGCGGGTGTTGGTGCTTCAACCATTACCACTACTACAGCTGCTGGAACTACTACTTCTTCTGTTCAAACTGTTGCTGGCGCTACAATTGTTGGGGATATGCGCCTATCTGGCGTTGTTGCTTTTTATATCTGGAATCTCGGTCAAAATCAGCAGGCTCAAAAAAAGGCTGCTGAACGATATTGTCAAGCTAATCCTCATGATGGTGTTTGTGTTGCGCTTCACTACCAAACTGGCGATGCTGGAAACGGCGACCCTGATGCCTGTAAGTTCCATATTACTCGGCGTTTTTCTTACCCCTTTACTATTGATTTAATCCAAGCACCTGATGCTCAGTGTGGAACGACTACTGTTTACGCCATTAACGGTACTCCTTATTCTCGTGGGGTATATCCTACTGAAGTTCAGCAGCCTGTTGATTGGAAAGATTGGCCCCAACAAAAGCGTGATGCGGCAGTTAGATTACTTAATCCTTCTGACTGGCAAGGTTTAATTAGTTCAATGCCAGCAGGAGGCATATTAAATCCTGGAGATAAGATTCATGCTCCTACAATTGTAATTCCAGGGCAAGAAACAGACGACCCTCTTACGCCAGCAGATGAGCGTTTGTTGAAAAAGGAGTCTGGATTTTTTACTTTTCCTGGAATTCCTGATTTTGATAAAGATGGCATTCCAGATTCAATTGACCTAGACAATGATAATGACGGAATAGTAAATACGAATGATCCAGAACCGTACAATCCTAATGTTCCATTCGCAAGTAGTTTACCTGATGAGTCAGCAAAAGTTACTCCTGAAGTTCTTCAAGACATCCGCGACATTGTAGATCCCTATAAAAATGAAGAGTGTGTTCCATGCGCTGCTGAAATTGAGGCTTACTTGAGAGAGAAAGGTATTCATGGAGAGCGCATTAAACTTGATGCTGTCAAAATAGTGAGAGACGATGACTTCATATATGATGATAGCTTAGAGCTTAGAATTGCAACCAATGGTCATCATGAAGGAATTGCGATTAAGATCAATGGAGAAGTAAGGGTTTTCGATAATCACCGCCCAGAGGGGCTTCCGAGGCAGCAGTGGATGAATAACCTGGTATATCATAGTAAGATATTTGGACGCTCTGATTTTCGTAACTCAGGATACTTGTTTTAAAGTGTAGATAATCAATATGAATAATCTCTCTAGACTTCTCCAAGAGATTAAAGATAACCCAGTCAAATACATAGATAAGCCATCAATTACTCACCTTGATTCCTTTGTAAGGGGGTGGTATTTAAGTCGAATAGAGCATTTCGGATTAAATCCACAAGGCTACCCAATGGAAGGATTTGACGAGTGGATGAAAGAAAGAGTAAAAACTACAGTTTCACAATCATGGGCTGAGATAATTCTGTTTTTTTGTCGGACTGAGAGAAATGCATTCTATAGTTTTTTTGAAGAATATGAGCAGTTTCTAAAACACAAAGATGATTCCAAAATTCAAGAAAGTGAAGAAAAAGCTAGCCCTACTGAAGATAATTCAAAGTTTCGTCAATTTGATATTTACAACGAGATTCTAAAGGGCATAAAGAAAAGGCCGGGTATATACTTAAGAACTAGTCCAATCACTGAACTAGATATGCTTTTGCGAGGATACAGTCTGGCTCGAAGAGAAGTTGGCATACCTCCAAGCGAGCCAGAAAGGGAATTTGAAGGTTTTCAATCATGGGTTCAAGAAAAATATGGAATTAAGTCAGGTCAGTCATGGGCTAAGATAATTCTTTTTTATTCTGTAGACGAGCATGAGGCACTACAGAACTTTTTTGAATTATTTGAAGAATACTTGAATAGGAACAAGAGTTTAGAAGTAGACGAAAATATAAGCAGAGAGTGTTAAGGTGCCGTACTCTCAGGCATAATACACCCTACTCGCTAAATTAAATTGGAGTAATCAATATGAATAATCTCTCTAGACTTCTCCAAGAGATTAAAGATAACCCAGTCATATACATAGATAAGCCATCAATTACTTGTCTTGATTTCTTTGTCGGGGGGTATTTAAGTCAACTAAGTAACTTAGGATTAACTCCCGAAGGCTACCCAATGGAAGGATTTAATGAATGGATGCAAGAAAGAGCAAAAACTAATATAACTCAATCTTGGCTTGAGATAATTCTGTTTCTTTCTAGTAGTGAAAAAGATGCTTTCTATATGTTTTTTGAACTCTTTGAAAAGTTCATAAAGCAGAAAAATAATTCAAAAAGGCAAGAAAGTGAAGACATTTTAAGGCTTCGTCAGGATTTGATGTTTCCTCGGTTTGATATTTACAAGGAGATTCTAGGTGCTATAAAGAAAAGACCAGGAATGTATTTAGGAACTAGTTCAATTACTAGACTAGATATGCTTTTGCGAGGATATAGTTTTGCTAGAAGAGAAGTTGGCGTACCTCCAACTGAGCCAGAAAGGGAATTTGAAGGTTTTCAATCATGGGTTCAAGAAAAATATGGAATTAACTCAGGTCAGTCATGGTCTAAGATAATTCTTTTCTATTCTGTAGACGAGGATGAGGCACTACAGAAATTTTTTGAATTGTTTGAAGAATACTTGAATAGGAACAAGAGTTTAGAAGTAGACGAAAAGAGTGGTTAAGCAGAGAGTGTTAAGGGGGAGCATCCAGTTTTGGAAGATTTACCCTTTCTGGGAAAATGTAAAGGGAAATAACCCTGTGCGATCGCTGACAATGAACCAAGAGAAACAAGAACGGATCAAAGCCTGCTTACAAGAATTGTCAACACTGCTGTATGAAGAAGCAGACAAAAGTAAGCTGACAGACCTCGAAGGCATAGAAAAAACAGTTCGCAGTCAAGTATTAGAACTAGTCAGCCCAGAAATAGCCCTTTTTTTATCGAACAAAAAACTGGAACAATCATTTGGTAAAACCAGGAAAATAAAAAGCCTAGTAGGGGAACTGAAATTAAAAGCCACTTGAGAGGATATTTGATTGATGGTAAAATCAGCCCCTGACAAAAAGCCTTGAGTCATAAATGGCACAAAATAATTTGTACCTACTTCTGATGCTATTGCTCTTGCTTGTTGAGCAAAGTATTGCTCAAACTCAGCCAAGGCTTGCACTTGTGTCATCATTTATTAATCTCCCAATATGGGGGTAAACATCAGCGATCGCTCTACTTGGTGTCCAGCCGGAAGGCGATCGCATTCCAACACTCACCATCATACTGCCGAAATAGGACAATCGGATAATAGGATAAACTACTAAATCAACATAGCCTAAAAAGCTGTGCAAAAATTAAGCGGTTGTACGCTGTGCAAGGTTGATGAGTGAAAAGAAGGAATTACGGGGCTATGTTTCTCCAGAGTTAAACCGATTGTTTCGGGCTGTGATAGCTCTTAAAGATAAAAACCTCAGCGATACGATCGCTGAGGCTCTAGAAGACTGGCTCAATAAGCCTGAAAACCAGGAGCTAATTAAAAAGCATAATTTGGGTAAATAAATCGAAGAAATTTAAAAGGGCGGCAATTCTTTAAGAATTGTGAACCGAATATGATTAATCGCCAAATCGCCAATGGGGATATCTTCTTTGGTTAGCCGCTCACCTTGACTTGTCACGGTTTCAAAGGTGATACCTTTACCAATTTCAATGTGATACCAGCATAAGCCCATAAAAAAGCGCGTCGGATAAGGGCCACCTTCACCTATATCGTCAGGATTTGATTCCATTGGCAACCAGCCAAAATTTGGGACGTAGAATTCTAGCCAAACATGATTAAAGTCGGGTTGTAGCGGTACTCCTACGAAGTCACTATGGGGAGGACATTTGTACCTGCCTACGGTGCGGCAGGGGATGCCATTTAAACGGGATAGGGCAAGTAAGACACCGACATATTCGCCACAGGAACCAACGCCCCGTTCTAAAACTGTATCTGGTGTGTCAATGTAAGGTTTAATACCGTAGGATAACTCATCATAAACGTAATTGCGGATGCTGTGCATTTTCCGCAGCACATTGGTTTCAGAACCAATCGCTTCTCTGGCGGCACGGCGAACAATGGTAGTATCCATTGCTAAATCGTCGTCATCCACTAGGTAGCGTGTTTGTAATTCTGGGGACAGAGCGGGTATATTTTCCACATCTCTGGGTGTGATGCGATACTTAATGCCGCGAACTTCCAAAAGTGCTTTCCAGCCAAATATATGCCGTTCACCTGGGGCAAGAGAATCAAATTTAAAGACTGCTACACGTTGCCCCTCTATCACTTCTTCGGTGAAGGGTATACCAATGGGTTCAACGTGTTTCACCTTTTGACGCTCAGTTTCCGATGGTAGGGCGATGCGCCATTCGACATCGGGTAAATAAACCTCGTCTAGGGGTGCAATTTCCTCAGCATAAGACATTTCAATGAGATAGCCGTTAGAGAGGGCGTAACGCTTATCTGGTTGGTAATGATAATACAGAGGGTGAATAAAAGTGCGATCGCGGAATGTTAGCTCATGACTCGGATCAGCATTTGGGTTATCCCGAATATAAGCCTCCTCTGAGGCGTAAGCGACGTAAATACTTTCTTTGCCTGTTTCGGCATTTTTATGGATTGCTATGCCTGTGGGACATTCAAAGGGTGTCAGGACACTAAATTGAAGTTCTCCTGTGGCCCTATCCATCGCGTAAACTGATTGTTCGGTGCGATCGCAAATCCACAGCATTTCCTGAGTGACTGCTAAATTCTCTATCCCAACGCCTGGGGCATAAAACCTGGTAATCTCTTTTCGCGTTTCGCGGTCATAAATCAGAATGTAGCCTAGCCTTTGGCAACTGACATAAACTGTTGTTTCCCAAACAGCAACGCCGTCAGCAGGATAAGGCAATGTCACAAAATGTTCCAGACCCAGAGCATTGAGCTTGCACAAGTAAACACTATTTTCTCGGCTCACCCACAGGGTATCTTCCCAGGCAGCTAGACCAGTGACATCGGTAAATTCTTTAACTTGATGGGGATTGAGAATTTTGCTGTTGTCAGAGGTGGGATCAATTTCTAGTAGATGCCCTTTAATACTGTCAATGGCAATCAGTCTATCTTTGATGAAAGTAATGCCACACAGGGTAGCAGCAGTAAGCGGTCGAATTGTTTTTTGCCCAAACATCTGGCTAACGGTCAAAGTGGGGAGTGCAAAACTCATATTAATTAATCATATTTCTTGAACGGTTTAGCACGCTTAAGCAATTCAAAATTCAAAATTTGCCTTGAAAAGTTTCCTAGTTCGGGTAACCCTACTGGCACGCCAGTTCACTTGAGCGCGGAAATACGCAAAAGCGACTGGCTCAACTTTGGACAAAATTCAAAATAAAATGCAATCGTGCCATGCATTTTGGCTATTGACTAGATGTAAATTAAAGCAATGGCAGCCTAAAATTAATTGTCGCAGATGCTCTGTAACTAAGCCTCAAAGCTCTATTACTCATAATTATCGGTACAATGTATTCCGAAAAACTCTTTCGTGAGAGATAACACTATCTCAAAAAAAATAAATTTACAAATGTTAAGAATTACAGATACACTCATGCAACTGGGCGATCGCCTTAATGTAACTTTAGAAGATGGAATTCCTGCCATCACTAAATTATGATCAAATTTTGTAACCATTTGCTGTGACCTACACGATGTCTGCTAATTCTCTGCCTGAAGGTGCCGCCGTTTGGCATAGTTTAGAAGTTGATAAAGCGCTAGACCTGCTCGATAGTAATGCAGACAGTGGCTTAACACCCCAAGAAATTCAACAGAGATTGCAAAAGTACGGGGCCAACGAACTTGAAGAAACTGCTGGCCGTAGTACTTGGGAAATCCTGCTGGATCAGTTCAAGAACATTATGTTGTTGATGCTGATTGGTGTAGCTCTGATTTCTGGCTTTTTAGACCTGATGGCTTTGCGGGAGGGTCGCTTGAAGCCTGGTGAAGTGCCATTTAAAGATACGATCGCTATCTTAGCAATTGTCATCCTGAATGGCATACTTGGCTACGTCCAAGAAAGCCGTGCCGAAAAAGCCTTGGCAGCCTTGAAAAAAATGACCTCTCCCTTAGTGCGCGTCATCCGCGACGCTAGACTAGTGGAGATAGCAGCCAAGGAACTAGTCCCAGGGGATGTAATGCTGCTGGAAGCTGGGATGCAGATAGCCGCAGATGGACGCTTGATAGAACAGTCTAATTTACAAGTGCGTGAGTCGGCATTGACTGGTGAAGCCGAAGCCGTGAATAAACAGGCATCATTAAAATTGCCAGAGGAAACATCATTAGGCGATCGCCTAAATGTCGTATTTCAAGGAACTGAAGTAGTCCAAGGACGAGGCAAGGTTCTGGTGACTAACACCGGAATGACTACAGAACTCGGCAAAATTGCCACCATGTTGCAGGCGGTGGAAAGTGAACCTACGCCGTTACAGCAACGGATGACTCAACTAGGCAACGTCCTGGTTACGGGTTCCTTGATTCTCGTGGCGATCGTCGTTATCGGTGGTGTCATCAAGGACAGAGGTTTTAGCAACATCCAAGAACTCTTGGAAGTTTCCTTGAGTATGGCGGTTGCTGTGGTGCCAGAAGGTTTACCTGCTGTAATTACCGTCACCTTGGCGCTGGGAACCCAGCGAATGGTGCGCCAGAATGCCTTGATTCGCAAACTCCCAGCAGTGGAAACATTGGGTTCTGTAACTACCATCTGTTCTGATAAAACCGGTACGTTGACGCAAAATAAAATGGTGGTGCAATCGGTTTTCACCAATAACAAAACTTTTCGCGTCATCGGCGAAGGTTACGCTCCCACAGGGGACTTTCAGTTAGATGGCCAAAAAATTTCCCTAGAGGCGTCTCCAGAAATCTCAGCGTTATCAGTCGCCTGTGCTATTTGTAATGATTCGGTGTTGCAAAAAGAACAAGGGGAATGGGCGATTTTGGGAGATCCCACAGAGGGGGCATTGTTAACACTGGCGGGAAAAGCTGGAATTGAAAAAGACCAGTGGAACAGTAAATTACCTCGCGTTGCGGAGTTCCCCTTCTCCTCAGAACGGAAACGGATGAGCGTAATTTCTCAGGTGGAGGGAGTCGCTACAGGTGATGCGTCTTCGAGAGGCATTGACCCTGCGATCGCTAGTTTTATCCAATCTGAACCTTACTTAATGTTTACCAAAGGTTCTCCAGAGTTAACCTTGGCACGTTCTACTCAGATTCATTTGGGCAATCACTCAGCCCCCTTGACCGAAGAACAACGTCAGAGAATTTTGGCAGAAAATGACCTTATGGCGAGTAAAGGTTTGCGGGTGCTAGGTTTTGCCTACAAACCCCTGGCAGAAATTCCACCGGAAGGTTCAGACGAAACATCCGAGCAAGGCTTGGTATGGTTGGGATTGGTGGGAATGTTAGATGCGCCACGTCCAGAGGTAAGGGCAGCAGTCCAAGAGTGTCGGGATGCAGGCATTCGCCCAGTAATGATTACTGGTGACCACCAATTAACAGCACGAGCGATCGCTACCGATTTGGGAATTGCCCAAGAAGGCGACCGCGTCCTCACAGGTCAAGAATTGCAACGGATGAGTGACCAGGAATTAGAGCAAAATGTTGACTTGGTCAGCATCTATGCCAGAGTTTCCCCAGAACACAAACTGCGAATTGTCCAAGCACTGCAACGCCGGGGTAGATTTGTGGCGATGACAGGCGATGGTGTTAACGATGCCCCAGCCCTCAAACAAGCCGACATCGGTATTGCAATGGGCATTACTGGCACTGATGTAAGTAAAGAAGCCAGTGACATGGTGTTACTTGATGACAACTTTGCCACCATTGTCAGCGCCACCAAGGAAGGTAGAGTTGTTTACACCAATATTCGCCGCTTTATTAAATACATTCTGGGCAGTAACATTGGCGAAGTTCTCACAATTGCAGCTGCACCCTTAATTGGTTTGGGAGGCGTTCCCCTTACTCCCTTGCAAATTCTCTGGATGAACTTGGTAACAGACGGTTTACCAGCCTTGGCATTAGCTGTGGAACCTCCAGAACCTGATGTGATGCAACGTCCGCCTTTTAGTCCCCGCGAAAGTATTTTCGCTAGGGGATTGGGTTCTTACATGATTCGTATTGGGATCATTTTTGCCATTATCAGCATTGCCTTGATGTGGTGGGCTTATCAACATACCCATGCCCCTGAGTATCAGGGCAATCGGGATGCTTGGAAGACAATGGTATTCACTACCTTGTGTCTCGCCCAAATGGGTCATGCGATCGCCATTCGCTCCAACAACCGACTGGCCATCGAAATGAATCCCTTTTCCAATATATTTGTACTAGCGGCTGTTGTTGTCACCACGATTTTGCAGTTGATGCTAGTTTACGTCCCACCCCTGCGAGATTTCTTTGGTACTCACTACCTGAATCTGCAAGAGTTGGGGGTTTGTATTGGCTTCAGTGCCTTAATGTTTGTCTGGATTGAATTGGAGAAAATATTTCTGCGGATTATGGGCAAGAAGGCTGTGTGAGAGCATGGATGATGGAGATTGAGACGCTGCAACACCCACCAACGTCGAACTTCGGAGCATACTTGTGGCTACACAAGCTTTCCGGCAAGCTTTAAATAGAGGTTCAACCATTTCTATTATTGGGACTTAGACAAAAAGTAGCCAGAAAAAACACTCAAATGTATATACAGAGAGACTTTGACATCGTTCTGCCTAGTTTCTTGATATATCTGGGTTTCAAGCATTTTTGAGCCTTTGGTGTATTTTCCTTGTTCTGTATGGGTTTGAGGCTTGTTTCTGCCTAAAAAAAGTTTAAGTCCCGTTATTTAGAAGTGTTTTTGCCTAAATGCTAATAAAAGCTTAGTGACTGGTAATCACTAAGCCTGATTCCTTCTTTATGTAAAAAAGGACTAAGATGTATATCAAGCTTATCATTTCTTCTTTGACAGTCTCTCTGATAGCTTCGGTCGCACTGGCGGCAAAAGACCCGGCTTATATACCTCTGGCTGCAAGCGTAGGGGGAGGTATAGCGGCTATTAGTACGCTTATTAAGCCAGAGCGTACATCATTGCCACAATCTAAAGACGATACTCTAGAGTAGTCTTTAAGATGCGGTCGTTAACAGACTTTGGGGGTTTAAGTCCCCTATCTCTATAGGCAGCACGTTTATGTGTCGGGGTCTAAATCCCCGTCACTTTCACGTAATTGCGAACTTGTACTGAGCGTCTTGCCTTGAGCGAAGTCGAAAGGAGCCGAAGTATTAAGAAAAAGCGAATTGGTTTAACTCCAACAATCGCATTTCAAGAATTATTTCTAATCAACTGCAACAATATAGACTCAAGACTTTGTAATGCAGCATTTGTAGTGCGCTGATGTTCTTCAAAATTACGCTGATGTTGTTCATGGCTATCACGTAACTCAAGTAACACATCGTCCAAAATCGCACTACGACCCAGAACACGGTCAACGTTACTGGTAAGCTCTCTCATTTCCTGGCTTAGTTCATCCAGTTGTGCTTGAGTATTAACTTGTCTAATAGTTAAATTGTCTAATTGTTCTTGTGTACTAGTTTGTCTTTGAGCCAACCCCAAGATTATTTGTTCAATACGGTCTATTCGGTTAGGGAAGTATTCAGATGTGTCAGTCATTTTCCTTGTGTTGAACTTCTACAATTTTACTTCTATAACCGTGTCTAACCTTCGTAGTGATAGCTCTCACTTGCAAGGGTTTACTGCCAACACAAGGAATCACTTGCAAGGGTCTACTGCCAACACAAGGAAAAAAATATTTTATGGAAGTTTCATAATAACAACCGAGATAACCCTGATTGAAATTAGAGTATCTATTCCTTCCTTTCTCGTATTTCTCCTTTCCTTGTGTTCCTTATGTACCTGAAAACTCTAAATCTACGACAATTTCGTAATTATCAAGACCAGAACGTTGAGTTTAATGCTGCCAAAACAATTTTGGTAGGTAACAATGCTCAGGGAAAGTCAAATTTGTTAGAGGCGGTGGAGTTGCTGGCGACATTGCGATCGCACCGAATGACCCGCGATCGCGATTTGGTTCAAGAAGGGGAAGCCGTAGCCCAAATTAATGCCACCCTTGAGCGACAAACAGGCGTTAGTGACCTGACTTTAACCCTGCGCCGCAATGGTCGCCGTAGCGTTGCCCTCAATGGTGAATCGATCCGCCGTCAAATGGATTTTCTCGGCGTTCTCAATGCAGTCCAATTTTCTAGCCTCGATTTAGAACTGGTACGCGGCGGCCCGGAAGGTCGCCGTAACTGGTTAGATACACTCTTAATTCAACTCGAACCAGTTTATGCTCACATTTTGCAGCAGTATAACCATGTGTTACGCCAGCGCAATGCCTTTTTAAAACGCCATGTAGAGACGTTAGATGCAACGTCTCTACATTCAGAACTGGTGTTGTGGGATGCACAGTTAGCTACTACAGGAACCAGAGTCATTAGACGACGCGATCGCGCCATCCAAAGATTAGCTCCCATTGCTACGGCTTGGCACGCCAGCATTAGCGGCAGTACAGAAGCTCTACAAATCAAGTACCTGCCGAATATTCCTTTAGAGGATAACCAGAAAGAAGAAGTGCAGCAAGCTTTTTTAGCAAAAATCCAGCAACGAGCGATCGCCGAAATGCACCAAGGTACTACTCTTGTCGGCCCCCATCGAGACGAAATAGAATTAACTATTAACCAGACACCCGCTCGTCAATACGGTTCTCAAGGTCAACAACGAACGCTGGTTCTAGCCTTAAAATTAGCAGAATTACAATTAATTGAAGAAGTCGTCAAAGAGCCACCATTGCTATTACTTGATGATGTTCTTGCCGAACTAGATTTATCCCGCCAAAATCAATTACTCGATGCCATTCAAGACCGCTTTCAGACCCTAATTACTACTACTCACTTGGGTTCTTTTGATTCTCAGTGGTTGAAGTCCTCCCAAATTCTTTTTGTGAAAGCAGGAGAGATAATCCCAAATTAGTCATTTGTGACTAATCACGTTTTTCTAACCTTTTAAAAACGGTGAGAACCAAAAAAGTAAGCAAACCTCCGATTAATACTAACTGCCACAAACCACAGCCAGCAGCAATTCCCAAAGCAGCCGAAACCCAAATAGCTGCTGCTGATGTCAGTCCGTGAATTTCAAGTCGCTGTGATTCTTGAGAAGATTGGCGCACAATTTCTCCAGCACCGAGAAATCCTACACCGGCTGCAATCCCCTGAATCACGCGGCTAAGTGCATCACGACTGAACTGTGACCCATCTGTTTGCATAATTATCAGAGTAAACACGGCTGAACCTAAACTCACCAGCATGTGAGTTCTTAAACCGGCTGGTTTACGTCTAATTTGGCGTTCTAAGCCGATAATTGCTCCAATAAGCAATGCAAGGCACAGCCTGAAGCTGATATTTAGCCAATCATTAGTTGCAAGATAGTAAGTGTTTGACAATGCTTAATCTGGTGTAGAGAATTTTATATATTAGTACAGCACGGCATAAATCTAGGTACTATATATATAAATTAACAAGACTTCGAGGAAAATCCCATTGTTAAAGGTTGGCACACTTTCGCCACATCTACTAAGCTAATCGTCATTCATTTTTCCAGGTTGATTCGCTTGTAGTAGGGACTACAGCCCTGCTTTTATGCAACTTAAATGCTCATTAGCTTAGTACCACAAGGTGGAAGTCAAAAGTTAACACTGAGCGAAGTCTAAGTGTCAAAAGTCACACACACTTTAACTAGTTCCGTGGGTTTAAGTCCCCCGGTTCAATAAAAAAGCAAGTTTTGTGTTGGGGTTAAATCCCCATTACAAAACAAAATTTACGAAAGCGTTGCGTTAGCGAGTCCGCGTTCGCGCAGCGTCTCGTAGAGAGCGTCATTACGAATTACGAATTACGAATTATTTAATTTTGGGCTTTCTGGCTGTAATGAAATGGTAGGTTTATTTCCGCCGACCTGTACTAGGTTAATTATTAATATTTTTACAAAAATCGTGCAGAAATATTTTAATCTTTTATTGATGGAGTTTAATTCAACGAGTGCAATTTAATTGCCTATATCATATTTAGATTCTATCAATTCGGAAATACTTTTTTAGGTAAAACTTAATATTTTGCCTTGTTAGGATTATTTCGCAATAAGATATTATTTTGGTCAAAAATAAATTAATGTTTGCATTGTTAAATTATGGCAATGATCATAATTTGGGCAAACTAGATAAATTTTAAGTTTATTAAATAGGTTTTTAACTATTTAAAATGACTAAACTATAAAATTCTATCTCAAATTGCTAGATTTAACCCATACACTCAATAATTAAATATAATACCGCCATCTACAACTCGCTCAAACAACTAAACCCCCGATTTCAGGGAAGAGAGGCTAAATGAAGGAAAATATTTGATTTACAAAGGAGTTGAATTACAGCAATACATCGTGTAACTGGCAATTAACCACTAATAAGGTCGGCAAATTAAACGTAAATGCTGGAAACTCCTCTTTTAGTAGGGAGTCAGTGAATTTACGGCTGATAACGTACTAGGAGGAAATGGCTGTGGCTATGAATAGATTACTGACAACTAACAAATTGAGTGGACAAACTCTACTGGCTAGATCAAATTAAACTACAAGACCGCGCCAAAGTAGGTGACAAAGCGTTTTACTTGAGCAGAATCATGCAGCGTGGCTATCCGGTGGTGCCTGGTTTTGTCGTTTCGGCAGAAATTTTGCGAGAATTTCTCGAAAATCTCAATAGTTCAGAGTCATTAGTGGCTGACTTACCCCATTCTTCGTTACATCTAGATGTAGCTAATTGGCGCCAACTTCAGCAGGTAGCTGGTCGCTTGCGCCAAGAAATTCTCACTGCGACTGTGCCAGAGGATTGGGTGAGTACAATTTTCCAAGCAGCTAGAGAATGGCAAACTGGCTGTTTGATTCTTCGACCTACCTTAGCAGTATCAAATGCTACTCCAAGTATGAAGAATATATCTGGTTTGCTGGAGTCGGTGTTTTGCCAGTGCGAACCAGAAGCGATCGCTTTTGCCCTAAAGCTTACCTGGAGCCAGATATTTCGTGCCAGAAGTCTACTATATTGGCAGCACTCAGGAATTAACCTGCAACAAATCAGTTTAGCCGTTTTGGTTCAACCTGTTGAGAATGCGATCGCCAGTGGCTTGCTGAAAGCCAACTCCTCTGGATGGGAAATTGAAGCTACTTGGGGATTAGGAATTGCGATAGCTCTTGGCGAAGTCCAGCCAGATGTTTACTACATTCAACAGGCAACCGGGATTGTGCTTGAGCAACAGTTGGGCAATAAAATGCTCGCTTATGGTGTGGATGATGCAGCACCTGGAGCTTTTTCGCAACCCGTGCCCAAGTCAGCCCTAACACCAGATCACACTTGTCTAAGTACCTACCTCATTCAGGAAGCCCAACAAAAAGAGTACGCTTTACAAGAAGAATACTTACAACAAATAATTGCTCTGGGAACTCAACTGGTGAGTGAACTGGGTAAAAGCTTTACCATTAAATGGACTATCGCCGGGCAAAGTACATCTGGCAAGCTCTACATAACACAAGTTAGTTCTCCCCAATCTGTGATTAACCACAGACACTTCATCAGGGGAATAGGGGCGGCAGGAGGACGTGTTGTGGCGACTGCCCTAGTAATTATTAATCCGCAACACAAACCCGAACAATTACCCAAGGGAGCGATTTTAGTAATAACAGCGATCGCACCTGATTGGTTACCATTACTGCACCAAGTTGGTGGTATTATTACTGAACAAGGCGGATTAACCAGCCACGCTGCCATTCTTGCCAGAGAATTAGGTATCGCAGCAGTAGTTAACGCCACATCTGCTACAACCTTAATCCAAACTGGCGAACGACTGCTACTCGATGGCGACAGAGGAGAAGTTTATCGGATCACAGGAGAAGGGGAAAGTGGGAGAGCGGGAGAGATGGAGAAGAGGAAAGTGGCAGAAAATCCTCTCCATCCCCCTATTTCCCCATCCCATCCTGTTACTTCTCATCTACCTATGATTGCTACCCAACTGCTGGTTAACTTGAGTCAGTCCAGTTTAATAGAACAAGTACAAAGCTTCCCTGTGGATGGAGTGGGATTGTTGCGCTCAGAATTGATGGTACTAAATATATTGTCCGGGCAACATCCTAATAGTTGGATTTTAAGAGGGCAGCAAGCAGAATTGTTAGAGCTATGGTCTGAGCAGATTATCCAGTTTGCCCGTGCTTTTGCACCAAGACCAGTTTTTTATCGTTCTTTAGATTGGCCGCAGGATTTACCATCATTGAGTGATAATTTACAATCTTCAACACAATCGATGTTGGGTAAACGTGGGACTTTTAGCTATTTACGAAATCCCGCAGTCTTTGAGTTGGAACTGCAAGCTTTAGCGAGTGTCCAGCAAGCTGGTTACAGCAATGTAAATCTACTGTTGCCTTTTGTGCGGACTGTGGAAGAATTTGTCTTTTGCCGTCGTAAAGTTGAGCAAGCCCTTTTAACTGAGGTGTCACAGTTTCAATTGTGGATGATGGCAGAAGTGCCAAGCGTCCTATTTTTACTGCCAGAATATGTCAAAGCAGGTGCAGCCGGAATTTCTATTGGTACAAATGATCTGACCCAATTATTGCTCGGAGTGGATCGAGAGCAAGGACAGCTAGCAAAAGTATTTAATGAACGTCATCCGGCAGTTATGAGTGCGATCGCTCAACTGATCCAAATGGCTAAAAGTGCCGGTATATCTTGTTCAATCTGCGGTCAAGCACCAGCCCTCTATCCAGAAATCATCGATAAGTTAGTGGAATGGGGTATAACTTCCATTTCCGTTGAGCCGGAAGCAGTGGAGCGAACCTATCAGGCGATCGCTCGTGCTGAACAACGCTTAATTTTAGCAGCTGCACGACGAAAACTGCATTAGTTAGCTTGAAGCGGAAGAAGCCCCACACTGTACTCGAAGAGTCAGTGTTGGGATGAATTCCGGGCAATGAGGAATTGACCAACGAGAAAAAGTGAACGCAGTTCACTGAGTAATGTTGGTCGATGACGAATTGCCTATCTCTGGAGTTGGCAACGAGTCAATGAAGTCTTCAAGTATTTGAGTCATAGTTTTGTCTTTCCAGGCTGAGTACAGTCGCAACTTATTTAACCTACGCTCAGATATTCTTAAGTTCAATGTTTTATTTTTCATTAATGCCAGTACGATAACGTTACATTAATGTTATTATAGATTCAGCAAGGAGGTGATGACAAATGAGGACAGCATACCAGTACAAGCTACGACCGACAAAACAACAAGCCAGAGAAATAGATAGATGGCTATCTATGCTCTGCGCTCAATATAATTATTTATTAGCTGATAGGTTTGATTGGAATGAGCGCAATCGCTGTTCTATTGACGCTTGTCAAGAGTGTTTGCCATCTCCCAGAGTTGAAAGATAATCCTGATTATTACAGCCAAAAGAAAACACTACCTAACCTCAAAAAAACTCATCCCCATTATGGTGAAATTTACTCACAAGTTTTACAGGATATCGTCAAGAGAGTTAAAGTAACTTTTGACCGTTTTTTAAAGGGTGATAGTAACGGGAAACGTAGCGGTAGACCTAGATTTAAGGCTCGTGACCGTTACCGGACTTTTACTTATCCTCAAATAAAAGAGGGGTGCTTGCAAGGTAATTTAATTAATCTTCCGATGTTTGGAAAGGTTAAAGTTATTTTGCATCGTTCAATACCCACGGGCTTCAAAGTAAAGACAGCCTCCGTTACCAAAAAAACCGATGGTTACTATATAACTTTAAGCCTGGAAGATGCAACAGTTCCAACAATTAAGCCCGATTTCAATCCAGAGTCTATAACTGGGATTGATGTTGGTTTAAAGGAATTTTTAACAACTTCTGAAAATGAAATAGTTGCTATTCCTCAACATTATCGGAAGTCTCAAAAACGCTTACGAGTCATTCAAAAACGTGTTTCACGCAGAAAGAAAGGTAGTAAGCGTAGACAAAAAGCAGTTAAACAACTAGGTAGGCAACACAAAAAAGTTGCCGATAAACGTAAAGACTTTCATTTCAAGACGGCTAACAACTTGTTGAAAAAGTACGACGTTGTAGCAGTAGAAGATTTAAACGTAAAAGGACTCGCACGAACACGATTGGCTAAGTCTGTACTTGATGCTGGATGGTCAAGCTTTCTGTCGATACTGACAAACAAAGCCGAGAACGCTGGTCTGTTGGTTATCCAAGTTATTGCGTCTGGCACTAGTCAAGATTGCTCTAATTGTGGTGCGAAAGTTCCTAAAAAACTACACGAACGCTGGCATTCTTGTCAGTGTGGGTGCAGTCTAGACCGTGATCACAATGCGGCGATAATTATAAAAAATAGGGCGGTAGGGCATTCCGTTCTTAAAGCTCGTCGAGTATCCGAAGCAATAGCTGGATTTGGCGAGAAGCCCACACTGTAACGGTACTCCGTTCAGTGTGGGAGTATGTCACGAGTGATTCAATGATTCTAGGCGTAACAGCCATGTGTTGAAGTGGGAGCATCATTTTGATTTTGCAAATAAAAAATTTGGAAAACCTTACAAATTTATACAACACCATCAAAATGTTCAATATCGGTAAATCGCCGCAACGGCTGTGCTATATGGAATCTGTTCAAAGGGAACAGCGTAAACCGTGCCACCGTTTAATAAAGTATGAGCAGCAACAAAATCCAATAAATCCTCATCACCAGTTTCTTTTTCTGGGTGCAAATAAACCGTTTCTGAGGTTGGATCGAATAAACCCCACTGTTGCTGACCAACTGCAACTAGTAATGAATCCACTCGTTGGTAATAAGCTGCTGAGACAATTTCTTGGAGGTTGTTAGATGCTTTACCAGTATCACCACCAAACAATTCGTGAAATTGCTCCAAAACTGCTTGCTGTGACTTTTGGAAATCAGCCTCAACAATCGGCCAAGCTTGGTTATGTAACTCTTGGGCGCTGAGAATTTCTGGATTACCAGTGATAGCTTCATCCATTAAATGCTGGTAAGTATTTGCTTGTCTATATAAAGGCAAGAGATATTCTACCCCAGCCAGCACCAAAGGCGCTTTTTGCAAATTCAGTTTCTCGTGTAATCCGCGATCGACAATTTGAAAGAATTGTATAATGTCTTCTTGGTGTTTATCCCTGTCAGGGCTTCCCTGTCCGTGAAACGTACCTGGCTGTGAAAAAGAATTGGCGGTTCCTCCTTTTGATGTTCCGATGCGAAACTGACCTTCTTTAGCAGTATCGTCTCTTTGCAGAGCTTCATCTAGACTTTTAGGGAGATTTTCTACTTCTACCTCTTTGACGCTGTAGCGTGTTCCTTCAAAGAACCTGACATCTTGTTGGCTCAAAGCCAGTATATAAAAACGACCATTGCCATTTAAAATTGGTAGCAGTGGCTTGATGTGAAATCGGTCTGTAACTACGACCAACTCTTGAAAATCAATTGGCAGGGTATAATAGCGAAAAATATTTCCAGAAATAAAAATCGCCAGCCCTTGTCCTATTTGCTCCCAAAACTCTTGGGTATCAATTTCCTGGGATTTTTCCAACAATGCGATCGCATCTTCCTGTTTCAAACCCGCATCAATTAAACGAGTCTCTGCTTCCCTGACCAAATTTTTAAAGCGAATTGGGTTTTGTCGCACTTCTGGCCCGGCTGGGTGCGTTGGCATATAAATGGAAACACAATTTCCTTTTGGCTGTTCTATTAATGTCTTTATTTCCTCTCTAGAGATTAATTGCATATTATATTCCTCCTATCAACGTGACCAAATACATCAGAGCAGACCATCGATATTCAATGATCTGATAGGACGTTATTCTCAGATGGTGGCGGTTGAAGTCCAACCGTTTGCTTCTGAATTTATTTCACCTCAAGGAGGGTTTAGTTGCATCTTTCTTTTGATAGGCAATATTCATCAAGGGAATTACTAATTAAAACCCAACTTTAAAAGCCAAAATCGCCACAAGCATCAAATATTTGGCGTGTTAGAGTTTGCGCGTCCTGAGTTTACGCCTATTTTACTATCTCGTTGGCTAAGACCTAAAGTTACTCGTTTCATAATCCAGTACAAACCTGCAAGTACCACAAAGGTGATAGCAATAATTACTAGGGGTTGTTTCCCTAGAATTTCTTCTACCCCTTTGGTAAGCAAGGCATCGGGTTGAGTAATCAAATCCCAACTGTTAAAACGCAAAAATCGTCCCCAATAGACACCAATAGCGCACAGAAAATGGGTAATTAACTCAACGCGCCAAATCCATTGGCTCTTACCGATGCGATGTAAGTAGTAACCCCAATTAATTAACGATATTACATAAGCTTCAAATCCACCGATAATTACTAGCAAATACACAGGAATGAGTACTAAAGTAATCATCCACACCGATTGAATCGTGCGGATATCGTCTATCAGGTGAATTACATCAGTCAACAAATATGGTGCATTCGGTAAGAAAGCATAGAAAACTAAGAATCCTAGCCACCAAAGCCAAGAGCCACCACGCCTAAAGCGAAATAGCCACACACTCAAAGCTAAAGGTATAAAAGCCAGAAATAAATTCCAAGTCATCCAACTCATATTAATTCGTAAGACCTGCACAACTCTGGCTATCAATTCTTCTTTCATAGGTGCTAACTCAGAAGACGTTTGATTGATCTAGATTCACTCTGTAGTGTTAGTGTTAACCTTAGTGATTGACTGATAAAATTTTTGTACCCCCAAGGAAATTTATTTACTCCAAGACCAAACAAGGCTTTTGTGTCACTTAAAAGGAAATGCACACTTATATGTCTGAAATTTAGAGTTTTATGTCTTTCATACTGGGGGATAAATTTATCAATCAGCTGAAATCACTAGTATAGCCAGAAAATCATCAGGGTAAAATCTACCACACAAAGAAAGTCTGAGCGGCAAAAATGCTGCTGAATACCTTTTTGTAGACTTTTTTTATGGGAATGTTGCTCCTGTCCTAGCTATTATATTGATTTCATTTTGCCCTGCTAGAGTTCCAGAAGCATCCTAAAGTTTTTGCCAAGAGGACTAGAATAATGGTGCAATCCCTTGAAAACTAACGATGTTAATTGAAGAAGGCAGGAGGCAGGATAGCGCAGCGGTAGCGAGTCCGCGAGCGTCGGCAGGAGGCTGAGGAAAGTGATGGAGAATTAGACCCAGCCAGATGTGTATGTTGTAGGTGTTGAGGAAGCGCCACCATCAACTATCGTTGCGAAAGTGGGGAAGATGAGGAGAATAACCGATGCGCCAAATTAGATTATTCTGGCTGGCTACAGTATTTATTCATCTGATTGACTAACGTATCCGACTGCTTGCCAAGTGTTGTAGCTGTTGTCAGTGCTGAATCAATCTCATCTCTCGCCTTTTGGATTTTTTCTCTACCAGATGCTGAGGCATCTGCTGTTTTGGTCGCACCAAGCGCCTTACCTGCAATGGCTACCGCTTGACTAAGATTTTGAAAAATCTTGACAAAACCGCTTTGAAATTCTTTCAGCTTAGGATCTTTTAAATTCAGTTCCTTAATCGATTTAGTCACAAATTCTAAATCTTTAGATAACTGTACGCTGGTGATCACTTGCGTTGCTTTATTTTTATCAATCAGAGAAGTTCCGGCATTCACAACTCGAATCAGTCGCTGGCACTGGGAGACTTTATTTTCGCTGCAACTAGTAATGAATAAAGCAATGCTTAGGCTAACACAAGCAAGAACAGTATATTTATGTGAAACAGCCATTAACACCCCAACAAAAAAACCGAGAATATAGTATCCAATATTACGAATAAATAAGGTAACTAAGGTAGGGGGCATTGGGCGGGCAGGAGTTAGAAAAGTCGGTTCATCCACCTTTGATACTCGTTAATGAGCCTTTGAACTGGATGAATCCACCTTTGATACTCGTTAATGAGTCTTTGAACTGGATGAATCCACCTTTGATACTCGTTAATGAGTCTTTGAACTGGATGAATCCACCTTTGATACTCGTTAATGAGTCTTTGAACTGGATGAATCCACCTTTGATACTCGTTAATGAGTCTTTTTGAACTCCATCCCTCTGCTCACTGCTCCCCATTCTCATCTGGAATTACCAACCGATCGGCAAACCCAACTGGTCTAAAGTAGCACCATCTTGCAAAAGTGGCTGAATATTGCTATCTATTTGAATGCGACCATTAGATAGTACTAAAGCGCGTTGAGTAACTCTGCCTAACCAATGTAGGTCATGAGAAGCAATTAACATCACCTGCACGGGTAACTTTAACAACACTTGCGCTAAATGTCGCCGCCATGCTGGATCAAGACCGTTAGTCGGCTCATCCAAAATTAAAATTGTCGGGTCTAGGGCTAAAATTGAGGCTAGGGCGGCCAGGCGTCTTTGTCCACCAGAGAGTTCGTGGGCGGAACGATTGGCGTAGGCTTCGAGTCCAAAATCACCTAATAACTGCCGGGCGCGATCGCAAGCTTTAGCTGGTGACATTCCATAGTTGCGTGGCCCAAAGGTGATATCTTCCAAGATGGTGGGCATAAATAGTTGGTCGTTGGCGTCTTGGAAGCTAAAGCCGATTTGACGGCGTACTTGGGCTAGAGTTTTTGGTTCTACCGGGATGCCATTAATCGTAATTTTCCCAGTTTGCGGTTGTTTTAAGCCGATTAGGTTCTCCAGCAAGGTGCTTTTTCCAGAACCAGTTGCTCCCATCAATGCCACGCGATCGCCCGGATTTAACGTAAAAGAAATTTCTTGCAATACTGGCTCTTGGCGGGAATAGGCATACACCAGGTTCTCAACCTCAACTACGGCTGCGTGGGGGTTATGGGTTGGTGATTGGGGATTAGAAGTTAAAGATTTCAAGATTCACAAACTCAATATTCACAACTGCACTAAATTCTGTAAGAAGTAAGAGTTACACAAGCAGCGATCGCCCAAGCTGCTAGTATGGCAAAACGCTCTTTTGGTCTGAGAGTAGAATCTATGGGCAATTGCCCGTTGTAACCACGAGTTACCATTGCTGCATAGACTCGCTCTGCCCTGTCTAGACTACGGAGATACAAGGCTCCAATCATGGCAGCACTGGCGTAGCGCAGCCATGCCGCAGTTCCATTCAAACCGCGTAATTGAGCGCTGCGTTGCATCCTCGTCACTTCTGAGAGCAAGATTTCCATATATTGCCCTGCTAGTAACAAATTTTCTTTTAAAGGTGCTGGTACAGGTAAACCTTTAAGGGCGATACCGAAACTGTGGGGCGGTAAGGTTAACAAAAAACTATTCATAGTAACCAAACAAATCAGAGAACGAACTAGCAAAAAACTGGCTCGTTCCCATCCCAAGGGCAATGCCAGCAATGACAAAAAAATCAATTCTGTACCGAGTAATCCTCCCAAGCGGCGAATGGGTACGCGCAACAGCCAAGCCCACAAAAGTGCGATCGCGCCATATACACCTAAGCAATACCAAGCATGATGGTTTAATAAAGCTGCTCCCACTACAATCACTAGTGACAACTGCAAACGTAACGGTAAGGAAAGTTTAAGCATTCTTCGCTTTCACTACCTTGGCAATTCCAAAAGCAACAGCAAAGCAAACGGTAGCTCCTACAAGCCCAGCGATACTCGTGCCAATTGGCCCTAAACCCTCAATACCATAGTCAGCTAAGGGAGTCGGCACAATTACCCGTACTTTCTCGGCTAAGTCGATGAAGCCCGTGTTTTCGGCAACTTTCTCCAAACCATCAGGCCATGCTGAGGCAAAGAGTGACAGTACTCCTGCAATCAAGAAAATGGTCACAATGGGTACAGACCAACCGCGAAACTCCTGCTGTTCCCCTGGTAATAAATCTGGTCGGGCTGTGGCTAAATAAGTCAGCACACCCCCAGTAATTATCCCTTCGCCAATGCCAATCAGAATATGCACACCAGTCATAGCTGGTAAAACTATGGCTACGGGTGCAGTTCCTGAAAGGGCTAACTCAATGGCACAAGCAATAGCAGCTACCACTACACTTACGCCAGCTGCAATGCCAGCAGCCAAAGGTAAGCGCCCTGTAGATCCCCCAAACAGTCGCTGCAAAGTTTGGGTTAAAACCCAGCCAACCCAAACACCAACTACTCCCATGTTCAAAATATTCGCTCCCAAGGCTGTAATACCACCATCAGCAAACAGCACAGCTTGAATAATTAAAACTGTGGCGATACACAACGCTCCTGCCCAAGGGCTGCCCAAAACGATCGCAGCTAAGGTTCCCCCCAACAAGTGACCACTAGTACCCCCTGCTACCGGAAAATTGATCATCTGGGCGGCAAAGATAAAGGCGGTGGTTAGCCCCAGTATGGGCGCACGACGGATACCAAAAGCCTCTTGCGATCGCTCGAAGGCAATAAAGAGTGCTGCTACACTCGCTAAACCAGTAGCCCCTGCCACTGGAAGAGAAACAAATCCATCAGGAATATGCATGATCTACCCTGTACAATAGAGGTTTATTTACTCAATACAAGCAATAAAACAAAAGCATTAAATTAATAACAAACAAAATTATCACCTTTTTTGCAATGCCCTCTTGGGGGATTTTATGCTGTGACTTTCGAGATATTTACTATCCAATGGCTGCTAAATAGTATACTTATTTCCTATTTTATTAATTTAAGATTTTGTGAACCAGTACTTAGTAAGTAAGTGCAAATAATTAGAAGCTCGTGTAGTTAGCCTAACGCGCCGAAAACCTTAAATGCTGCGTTACAGTCTCCGTAACCCACCTTACAGCTACTATTTTCTCACGAATGATTTCGGATTGGTAAATTAGACCTACTAATACTAAAAAGTCTTCACTTAGTCTGGATAAACTGTATATTTGCTGACGTAGATAACTTAATCGTACAGTATTGATTGTTTGTATAAAAATATATAATTAATAACATTATACCATAAATTTAAGTGGCTAAATGTAAAGTTTAGATTAAATTGAGAAAAATATTTTGAATTGAGGCGCGTAAATTACTAAACTTTTCAAAATAGCTAACTCTAAAAAAAGTATTCATCAAATTTTGACGTAAGCGTTCAGTCAATCAAGCCAGCAGATGTTCGGCTTTGTTTCTCTCGATTTTTACACATCCTCGTTCTGTAATGTGAAATTATGAAGACAAACTCATCCCACTCGCTGTTAACAGTACCAACTGGGCCACTAAAAATTTTAGAGTTGCCCCCTAACAGTGTGGGTATAAGTAGTGAATCTATCCATCTTTCCCTAGTAATTCCTACTTATAAAGAACGTGACAACATCAAGAATGTGGTCAGCATATTGAGTCAGTTACTGGATGAATCTATTCCAGGAAACTATGAATTGATTGTGGTAGACGATGATAGCCCAGACCGAACTTGGGAAATAGCACAATCCTTGCTCACAGAATATCCGCAGTTGCGGGTGATGCGACGCCAACAGGAACGGGGGCTATCCTCAGCAGTGATTCGTGGGTGGCAAGCAGCTACCGGGAGTGTGTTGGGGGTGATTGATGGAGATTTGCAGCATCCACCAGAGGTGCTGACGCAACTGTTGCGTAGTGTTGATCAGGGAGCAGATTTGGCAGTAGCAAGTCGCCATGTGGACGGAGGCGGTGTCAGTAGCTGGAGTGTTGTCAGGCGTGTGTTGTCTCGTGGCGCTCAGATGTTAGGCTTGGTGATTTTGCCGGGGGTGCTAGGCAGAGTTTCCGACCCCATGAGTGGTTATTTTATGGTACGCCGGAGTGCGATCGCAAATGCAACACTTAATCCAGTAGGATATAAAATTCTCCTAGAAGTAATCGGGCGGGGAAAAGTAGACCAAGTTGCCGAAGTTGGGTATGTATTCTGCGAACGCAAAGAGGGTGAGAGTAAGGTGACATGGAAGCAATATATAGATTACATCCACCACTTGGTACGGTTGCGGTTCTCCACAGGACAGGTAGGACAATTGAGTAGAAAAGTCAATTTCCCAGTTCGTCGATTCCTGCGCTTTGGGTTGGTTGGCTTTAGTGGGGTATTTGTAGATATGGCAGTGCTTTACTTGCTCAGTGATCCGACTACCTTGGCTTGGCCAGTGACGCCCAGCAAAATTATTGCTGGTGAAATTGCAATTTTAAATAATTTCTTCTGGAATGACGCTTGGACATTTGCGGATGTCAGCGCCAGACAGCAACAATGGCAGCAACGCCTGAAGCGGTTTGTGAAATTCAACGCCATTTGTCTTGCTGGACTGGTATTGAATGTACTGATATTAAATTTGGTATTAAATTTTGTTATTCCTAACCGTTATATTGCGAACTTTATAGCGATCGCAGTCGTTACCATCTGGAATTTCTGGATTAATTTGAAACTTAGCTGGCGCGTCACTGATGTGAAATAATCACAACGAGGGATTTGAGATTTTGATTTTTGTTCTTAGACTTTAGAACGAACTCAAATCTAAAACGTCAAATCTACAAATCCATTCGTGTGAGGCCCGGCAATGAGAGTTTTTTTCCAAGGTGCATTTTATTTTTACAGAAAAATTATCTCGTTGCTAGCTGTCTATGCTTCCCGTTTTGTGCCCATAGTAGATGCAAGTTCTACCTCACAACCCAAGCATTGGGATAATTGGCAGGTTCGCCTCCCTCCTTCCTGGCTTCACCCTTTGCTGAACTTAATGTGGTTGATCATTGGCATCAGTTTGCGCCTAACCAACTTGACTGCAAAGCCTCCTTGGACTGATGAGTTTGCCACCTTGGTGTTTAGCTTGGGGAATACTTTTTTATCAGTACCGCTAGATCAAGCGATCGCACCTGATATCCTATTACAACCACTGCAACCAAACCCGGCGGCTAGTATTGGTGATGTGGTTCATAACTTAGCTACACAAGATAGCCATCCACCACTGTATTTTGTGCTGGCTTACCTGTGGATGAAATTATTTTCTAGCGACGGAGGATTAGTATCGCTGTTTGCAGCGCGATCGCTACCAGCTATAATCGGTGCTGCCTCAATACCGTGTTTTTACGTATTAGGTAGAGTAGCGTTTCGCTCTAACTTGGTGGGGCACTTGACTGCTGCCATGATGGCAGTATCACCCTATGGCGTATTTTTAGCACAAGAAGCGCGTCATTACACTTTGGCAATCTTATGGGTAACTGGTTCCCTCACCTGCTTAGTAATTGCCACACGTCATATTCAAAACCGTACACCTTTACCTATATGGGTAACACTTTTATGGATAGGAATTAATGGTTTAGGTATTGCTTCTCATTATTTCTTTACCCTCACCCTCTGCACAGAAGCTGTAGTTTTGATTTTTCTTGGTTGGCTTCAATTGCAAACTAGCAGCAAATTTTCTCTTTTCTTCTCTCCTCCCTGGCGGCGCATCTATGCCGTTGCTATAGGTACTTGTGTGGCGGGTTTAATTTGGATACCAATCTTGTTAGAGAATAGAAATCGTGATAATTTGACCGAGTGGATTCGAGGTTCGCGCGTTGGGCTAGATTGGTTAAGCCCAATTTTTCAAGCTTTAGGAACATTGATTGCAATGATTTCCTTGTTACCAGTTGAATCTTCACAGCTATTGGTTGTGATTCCTTCTGGAGTGGTGATGCTGACTTTCTTTATTTGGGCAGTACCAATTTTGCTGCGTGGGATCAAGATTCAACTACAGCACCCAGAAAACCGGATTATGATTCAGGTGTTTATGGGAATAGTGATCAGTGCGATCGCTTTATTCTTTATGTTTACGTACTTTTTGGGTATTGACCTGACTAGGGGTGCTAGATATAACTTTGTTTACTTTCCCGCGATCATTGTTTTACTAGGCGCAAGTCTCGCAGTTTGTTGGAATCCCCCCAAGGAATTGATGGAAAGAGAACAAGGGAAAAATGGCATAAAAAGCATAGGTAAATGGGGAATAAACGGTAAAAAAGCCGTGATGTTAATTTGGCTAATGGGATTTTTCAGTGCAGTTACAGTAATCTGCAATCTCGGCTATCAAAAATATTATCGCCCTGACCTGTTTGTGCAACTAATTCAACAAACATCCCCAGTACCAGTACTGATTGCCACCACCCACAAAACTTATGTACACACTGGGGAAATGATGGGAGTTGCTAGGGAGATTAAACTTGCAAATTCACTCCAAAAACCTCTATTTCTCCTTGCCCATCAAGACAAAAACCCGAATACTTCCACCATTGCTCTGGAAAATACTTTAAAGAAATTACTACGACCTTTTGACTTGTGGCTGGTAAACTTTCACGCACCCGTAGCAGAAGCCGCCAAAACATGCGTTATCTCTGATACTCAATCAATGCCTAGCATAGATGGCTACGAATATAAACTTTATCATTGTCAATAAGCTGGGGAGTGGGGACTTGTACTGAGCGAAGCCGAAGTAGTGGGGATGCTAACAGTGCATGGGAGTGGAGAAGGCTTAAATCTAAAATTTATAACCTTAATTAAGCCTAATCTAACTCTCTGCGTCCTTCCAATGCCCTTGCCAGGGTCACTTCGTCGGCGTACTCCAAATCACCACCTACAGGCAAACCAAAGGCAATCCGCGTCACCTTGGTAAATGGTTTCAGTAGCTGACCGATATACAGGGTTGTTGTCTCCCCTTCTACACTCGGACTAATTGCCAGAATAACTTCTTGAGGTTTTTGCTGATTCACCCGGCGCTGCAAAGCCAGTATAGTCAACTGTTCTGGGCCAATTCCATCAATTGGCGAAATCACCCCACCCAAAACGTGATATTTCCCTTTGTATTCGCGGGTTTTTTCTAGCGCAATCACATCACGAGGATCTGCTACGACACAAATAGTATTATTGTCACGGTTGGCATTGCGGCAAATTTCACAAACAGGTTCAGCAGATAAGTGAAAGCAAACAGAACACAAGCCTATCTGTTTTTTTGCCTCAATCAGCGCTTGTGCCAAAGCTTCTACTTCTGCTTCTGGTCGCTTCAAAATATGCAAAGCCAGTCGTTGGGCAGATTTGGGGCCAACTCCCGGTAGGCGTTGCAATTGCTCAATTAACCGTGCTAAAGGGCGTGCGTAAACCGTTGTCTTATCTCCAGAATGTTTTTACCTTAACTATGATGACATTCCTACAGAATTTTGGAAGGAAGCGTTTTTGATTTAGTGATGAATCGCGTCTATAGACACAATTCATCCGGTTTTATGGTTTTACAGCAGATTTCAAGTTGATGAAGTACACAATATAGGTCTCAAAGTTAGGTAGAAAGCCTGTTTTCCTTCTGACTTCTGACTCCTGAATTCTAAATTCTGCTTAGGACTTACGCACAGGTAACGGAAAATCGAACCACTCCAGACACAGAGAAGCCAGTGCGCCCTTGCGGTTAAGAGACTTGTTCGCGCAGCGTCTCCCCGAATCCCAAAGGGAGAGGCTAACGCCAAGGGAGAAGCAACTGGCGCGACACGGAGAAATAAGAGTTTGAGAGGTATTTTGCGTAAGTTCTGCTGTATCAACCAGGCGGCCAGTTCAACTGCCGTCCTCCTAAAATATGCAGATGTAAGTGGTAGACTGTCTGCCCACCATCATCACCGGTGTTGATGACAACTCGATAACCGTTTTCTAGTCCAGCTTCTTTTGCAACACGTTTGGCGGTTAACAAAAGATGCCCCAACAAAGCATGATCTTGAGATTCAGCATCAGCTAGTGTGGGAATGGGTTTTTTGGGAATGACGAGGATGTGAACTGGGGCTTGGGGATGGATGTCTTTGAATGCTAAGGCTAAATCATCCTCATAAACAATATCAACGGGAATTTCCCGGCGAATGATTTTGCTGAAAATCGTTTCTGTAGTTTCACTCATACCAATCTACCTAATCATCTGCTAGAGATTTTAAAGGTTTACTGTAGCGACTAGATCATTCACACAAAAAACTTTTGCAAGAGTTCTTATCATTAGAAGTGCATAGAAGCAAAGCGGTGATGGGGTTGCAGTCTTCTCTTAAAGGGAGACGCTAAGAGCGATCGCGGTTAACTTATAATCAAAATAACTTGCCTTTAAGAGATTGACTTTCATGACATATATCTCCCCAAAAACCCTCACATTTGAAAATTTTCTTTCCCAATACCGAGATAATCCCCGCTATGAATTAGCAGACGGAGAACTAATTGATATGGAACCCACTGGCCCACACGAAACGGTAAGTGGCAAACTTGCAACCCAAGTTGGGATCTACCTTGTTGCAGAACAACTCCCCTGGTTTATTCTTCGCACTTGTTTAATTTATCCCTTTGCAGATACAGCTACAGCTCGTCGTCCTGATGTTGTAGTTCTTGATGAAACCGTTCTTGACTGTGAACCACAATGTGAGCGAGAACCCGTAATTACAGCTGACTTTTCACGGGAAGTCCTCAAGCCCCAAAAAAACGTGACTTTTTCCACAGGCTAATTCTCAATAGCTTTAAGTTAATGAAAATAGCTAACGAAAAAATCAGGGCTTGGAAAACCCTCAAAATGGGCTTTTCCACATACCGTGAAAAGTCAGGTAATTACAGTGGGACGCTCAATTAAATTGGTGGTGGAAGTCGTTAGCACCAACTGGGAAACCGACTATGCACGGAAAGTTGAAGAATATGCACTTTTAGGCATTCCTGAATATTGGATTGTAGATTATCGAGGATTGGGCGGTGTAGCATTTATTGGTAAACCTAAACAACCTACATTCACTATTTGTCAATTAGTTGAAAACACCTATATTCAACAACAATACCGACTAAATCAAGCAATTAATTCGCCGCTTTTCCCTGGCTTGCAACTTCGCTTAGATGATATTCTGCCTCGTTAAATGCATGAGAAAGTTGAGGTGCGATCGCATGAAGCAAGAGTATGATTATTAAGGGTGTGTTGCCTGCTTTAACCCTATCACCAGCAGTGCGTAGACGTAAAGCGGCGAATCAAAAGAAATCGCTTATATGAGAGTTATATAGCAATTTTGGCAGCGAGAAGCCGTAATAATGCCCTTGACGATCGCCTTGATTAGGAAATGAAATAACCTGTAGAAATGCAATTCAGATTTTGGGAAACCCGATCAGAGAACTGGGCAATAGAGCTAAAATTGATTTATATAGCTAGATAAGAGAATTTAAAGATGTTGAATGCGGTAGAGTTTCAAGCAAAAATTCAAAATGGGTTAATTCAGATTCCTGATGAGTACAAACAAGAATTTGGAGAAGGAGATGATATTAAAGTAATTATTTTGGTGAAGAAAAAATCATTTTCAAAAAAAGACATAATTGATGAGTTGACTGAAAATCCCGTTCAAGTGAATGGTGTACTCAGCCGTGAAGAAATTTACAGTCTCTAGTTATGGCTGATAATAGATATTTTATTGATACAAATGTTTGGCTCTATCGTTTATTTGATGACAAAAAGATAGAAGTGGCAGAAAGAGACAGAAAACGTAATATTGCTATTTCAATTACGTCAAATGAAGGAATAATTATCAGTACGCAGGTTGTGAATGAGGTTTGTGCTAATTTGCTGAAAAAAGCAGCTTTTAACGAAGAGCAAATCAAAGCTGTGATTCAGTCGCTTTACCGTCGCTGTACTGTGGTAGAGTTCAATTTGAATATTTTTGAATCTGCATCGGATATCCGCAGTCGATATAATTTCTCTTTTTGGGATGGTTTAATTGTTGCTTGTGCGCTGTCGGCAAGAGCAAGTATTCTTTATTCTGAAGATATGCAGGATGGGTTAATACTGGAGTTTAGACTAAGCTATACAAAATGACCCAGCAGGGCTGAGTTAATCAGAGACTTAGCAAAAGTATGAATAATCTAAGGTATTAAACAGCAACAGATGCTTCTTTACGTGGTGGAGTTACT